>NZ_AP018365.1:7131250-7501875 GCF_016756395.1 Streptomyces sp. SN-593 | reverse complement strand
CACGGCGACGAAGGCCAGCTCCAGCGTCGCGGGCAGGCGGTCGCCGATGTCCGAGAGCACGGAGTGGTTGGTGACGTAGGAGGTACCGAAGTCCAGGTGGACCAGGCCGTCGAGGTAGGACCAGAACTGCGTCAGCACCGGCTTGTCGAGGCCGAGTTGGACCCGGACCTGTTGGATCGCATGGGGTGATGCGCCGAGGCCGGCGATCTGGCGGGCCGGATCGGACGGGACCAGACGGGTCACGACGAACGTGACGACGGCTATGCCGAGCATCACGGACACGAGCCCGATCAGGCGCCTGACGATCAATAGCGCGAAGTCCACCTGGCAGTCTTGCTTTCCGTGGGATGACGGACAGGACACGGTCGGGCCGTCCGGAGCGGGGGCGTTGCACCGCTCCGGACGGCGGACGGGTCAGGACTTCAGGCGCAGTGCGTAGAAGTCGATGTCGTAGCCGTAGTCGATGGGGTGGACCGTGAACCCGGTGAACCGCGAGTTGACGACCTCGATCTTCTTCGGCGTCGCGACGAACAGCGCGGGGGCGTCGTCCCTGAGGTCCTGCTGCGCCTGGTCCAGGGCCTGGTCGCGGGCGCTGGTGGAGGTGGCCGCGCTCGCCTTGGCCAGTGCGGTGTCGAAGGCCGTGCTCTTGTAGAACGACCAGTTGTAGCCGCCGATGTACTTCGCTTGGAAGTAGCCGCCCAGGTACTCGACGGGATCGGCGGTGATCGCGCCGTGCCACAGGAAGTTGAAGTCCGGTGAGTTGCTCGGCGAGGCCGCGGCCTTCGACATCGCCTGGAAGCTCGTGCCGACGATGTCGACCTTGATCCCGATGGCGGCGAGCGAGGACTTCAGCACCAGGGTCTCGGCCTTCTCGAAGGCGACGTTGTCCGCCTCGTCCCACCACACCGTCAGGGTGACGTTCTTCTTCCCGGACTGCGCGAGCAGTTCCTTCGCCTTCGCCAGGTCCTGCCGGTAGGGCGTCAGAGAGGAGTCGGCCCCCGAGAAGCCGGTCGGCAGTCCGCCCGCCGGCACGGTGGCGGCACCGTCGTACGCGGCCTTGATCGCCGCCTGGTAGTCGTAGGCGTATGTGACGGCCTGGCGCAGCAGCTTGTTCGCCAGGGGGCCGTGCTGGGTGTTCATCTGGATCTCGTCGATCTGGGTGCCGGCGGCCTGGTACACCGAGACGTCCTTGTTGCCCCGCAGTTGTGCGAGGTACGGCGCCAGCGGGATGTTCTCGACCCGGTCGATGTCACCGCGTTCCAGTTCCTCCAGCGCGGTCGCGTTGTCGGCGGGCGCGGTGAACACGATCTTGGATACGTGACGGCCCGACCAACCGCCCCAGTAGCCGGTGTTCCGCACCAGCTCCCGGGTGGAGCCGGTGAGCGGGGCAGCGGTCTGGTAGGGGCCGGTGCCGTCGGTGTTCTCGGAGAGCCATGCCTTGGCGCTGTCGGAGGCGTGCGCGGAGAGCGCCTTCGGCGAGACGATCACGGCCATGGGAAGGTAGTCGATGAACCCGCTGTCGGCGGTGGCCAGGGTGATCTTCACTGTGCCCGCGTCCGGGGCCGTGATCGACTCGACGCCGTCGAGCAGGCTGCCGACCTGGCCGCCAAGCTTCTTGTAGCGGGCGAAGTTCGTCACGACGGCGTCGGCGGTGAACGCGGTGCCGTCGGCGAACTTCACTCCCTGGCGGAGCGTGAAGGTCCACGTCTTGTTGTCGGTCGTGGTCCACTTCGCGGCCAGGCCCGGTTCGACGTCGTAGGTGCCGGCCTTCTCGTTGACAAGGCCCTCGTAGGCCGCACGGATGATCTTGAGGTTGCCGATGTCGGTGCTCTGCACCGGATCGGCCGACACGGAGGTGCTCAGCGGCATGGTGAAGACCGAGTCGGTCGCAGCGGAGCCGCCGCTTCCCGAGGCAGAGCTGCGGTTGGCCGTGCAGGCGGCCAGGCACACCAGGGCCACCGCCGTGGCGAGTCCCGCGGTCGCTCTGGTCCGGGAAGTAGTGCTCATGGTCGTTCTCGTCTCGTTCGGTAGGGGCGGGGTCAGCTCGGGTCCGCGCCCGGGTCCGACGAGAAGTCGGCGACCGGGACGGCGGACAGCAGTTGCCGGGTGTAGGGGTGGTCCGGGGCGGCGAACGTCGCTTCGGTGGGGCCGTATTCGACGGCTCTGCCGTCCCGCATGACCAGCACGTGGTCCGCGATCTGCCGGATCACGGACAGGTCGTGCGAGATGAAGACGTACGTCAGTCGCAGTTGGCGCTGGAGGTCGGTGAGGAGGTCGAGGATCTGGGCCTGCACGAGCACGTCGAGGGCGGAGACGACCTCGTCGAGCACCAGCGTCTCGGGGCCCGCGCCAAGCGCCCGGGCGATGGCGACGCGCTGCTTCTGGCCGCCGGAGAGCTCTGTGCAGGCGCGGTCGGCGATGCCGGGGGCGAGTCCGACCTGCTCCAGCAGGGCCGCGACCTTGGCGCGCCGCTCGCCCTCGTCGCCGGACCGGCGGATGACCATGGGCTCGGCAACCGCGTCGAACACCGAGAACCTCGGGTTCAGCGAGGCGGACGGGTCCTGGAACACCGGCTGGATCAGTCGCCGGTAGCGGCGCAGTCCGGCGCCGCGGATGCGGCTGACGTCCTGGCCGGCGTAGTGCACGGTGCCGGCGTCGGGGCGGGTCAGCCGCAGTATGGTGCGCGCGAGTGTGGTCTTCCCGCTGCCGGACTCTCCCACCACGCCGAGCGTCTCGCCCCGGGCGACCGACACGGACACCGCGTCGACCGCGCTGCGGCGTACGCGACGGCCGCTGTCGTCCCGGGTCCGGTGCACCTTGGTGACGTTCCTCAGCTCGATCTGCGGTGCGCCCTGTCGCACGGCTCGGGTGCGGTCCGGCCGCACAGAGCCCGAACGGGCCGCGGCGGCCACCAGCCGGCGGGTGTACGCGTGCCGCGGCTCGTGCAACACCTGTCGGGCGGTGCCCTCCTCCACGAGCTGCCCCCGGTACAGGACGAGGATGCGGTGGGCTCGCTCGGAGGCCAGGGCGAGGTCGTGGGTGACGAACAGCAGCGCCACACCGTCCTCGTCCACCAGCGATTTCAGCCGGTCCAGCACTCGGCGTTGCACCGTCACGTCCAAGGCCGAGGTCGGCTCGTCGGCGATGAGCAGCCGCGGCCGCGTGGCCATGGCAGCCGCGATCTGAACCCGCTGCCGCATGCCGCCGGACAGCTCCACCGGGTAGCGGCGGGCGCTTTCCCCGGGCCGGGGCAGGCCGGCCTTCTCCAGTGCGTCGACCGCGGTCGCGTGCCGTTCCCGGCGACGGATCATGCCGTGGTAGTAAGGCGCTTCACTGACCTGCCGGCCCGCACGGACGAGAGGATCCAGACCGGCCAACGGGTCCTGCGGCACCAGACCCATCTGCGAACCACGCAGGCGGTCAGCCTCGTGTTCCGGCAGACCGAGCAGATCCTCGCCCCGGTAGTGCAGCCTTCGGGCCGCAGTCTCGGCGTTGTCCGGCAGGACGCCGAGGATCGCCCGGGTCAGAGTCGACTTGCCGGACCCCGACTCGCCGACGACCGCAACCGTCTCGCCCGCCGCGACCTGGAACGTGACGTCACGTAGCGCTTCGACCCGCCCGTCACCCAGGCGGAATCCCACGGAGAGCCCGGCGATGTCGAGCAGCGGCTCATCGGTCGTCTTGATGGACATGGGCTCCCTTCCCATCCGACTCGATCGGACACGAACGGAGTGAAACGTCGACTCTATTCGCGCTGTGGATACGTTAACTATTCAACGGATACATTTCCAGGGCGAACGGACACACGACATGCGGCGTTCACATAAGGGTCGTTCGGGGCTCCCCGGAGCACGCACGGCAGAGTCAGGGTCATGGCAACGGCCATCGCGCCGGGCAGCGCGCGGCCGACGGCCGTCTCCCCCATTCGCCGCAGGAGGCAGGGAGAGCGGGCCGGCCTCGGAAGGCGGGTAAGGCGAACGCGCCGCGGCCCGGGCCGCTCCAGGTCAAGCCACCGGGGAGATCACAGGGTGGAGTGGCGATGCGGACGTCCCACCCCCGAAGAGGACGCTCCCCGGATACGGCCGCGCTTCCAGACACACCCCGCTGGCGTGCACCGACGAATCAGCGGCGACAGAACATGCCGGCGACGCGCGCAAGATCGATATGGCGGCGTCGGGTCAGGACGAGTTGCTCGTTCACGTAAGCACCTCACCAAACGACCGACTCGCCGGTCAAGACTTTTCGGACTCCGATCATCTTGCGGACACATGAGACTTTCCTCGCACCGCGGGCCGAGATCCCGCCCTTCTCACCCTGCGCACGAAGAGCCGGCCAGGGGCTTGCGTCTGGATCTCCGTGGATGGAGGAGAGGGGTCCGGCGCTCCCCCATCGCCGTGCGGCGCGGGGGAATCGGCGACCGACGACGACGCGGCAGGTGCGCGCAGATCGCGAGCGGGCTCTCGAGGTCCGGATGTATCTGGCTGCCAAGGACGGGTGGACGTGGAGTCTTACTGCGGGGGCAGTGCTGGATGCCGATGCCGGCGACTGTGGCGTCGTCGAGGTGGAGGGTCTGAGTTATCGGATTCGACTCACGCCTCGCGTACGGACGACGCTGGTCGATGACGCGGGCGGTCGGATGTCGAAGCGTCCGGTGTTCCGCCACCCCGCGTGGGCCGACCCGGTGCTGGAGCCGGACAGTGTTGCGCATTGGCTCGGCGGCTGAGGCACTGTCACCTTGCTGTGGCCGCTGAGGCGGCGGTGACAGATGAGGGCCGCTGCTATGCCGACGAAGGCGAGAAAGTGCTCGGCCTGTGCCCGTGCATGCCGCACGACCACGAACGCCGTCACGCCCGCCGTGGCGGCGCTCGCGTGCCCGCGCGGGCTGACACGCCGTCGCAGTACGGGGTTCACAGACGCGGAGCAGGATGGGATGCGTCACGAGCCGGCTCCGCGGCCGCCCGCGCCCGCCCGCGGCGGCCCCCGGCCGTTCTCCTTCCCGCCCGCCGTGCCGCCCCGACCGCGCCGCCGGCCCCGGACCGGCTCCTGTCGTCCCCTTCTTCAGGAAGCGAGTCACGCATGTCCCAGGAAGATCGGCCGCACTCCGACCGCGGCGCAGCCGCCGCCCGCCCGGTACCGGTGGTGGTGGCCGGCGCCGGCCCGACCGGATTGCTGCTCGCCGGCGACCTCGCGGCGGCGGGTGTGGCCGTGGAGGTGCTCGAAAGACGCCCGGAAGGCGTCAGCAACCTCACCCGCGCCTTCGGGGTGCACGCCCGTACGCTCGAAGTCCTCGACGCCCGCGGCCTGGCGGACGAGTTGGTCCCCACCGGCCAGGTCATCCGCGAGCTGCGGTTGTTCGGCGCGGTCCCGTTCGACATCGGGCGGTTGCCGTCCCGCTACCCCTTCCTCCTGGTCACCCCGCAGTACGAGGTGGAGAAGCTGCTGCTGCGGCGGGCGGAGGAGAACGGCGCCACGATCCGCTACGGCGCGCGGGTCGTCGGCGTCGCGCAGGACGCCGACAAGGTCACGGTGTCGGTGCGGGACACCGCCGGCGGCGACGGTGGCCGCGACGAGGAGGAGGGCGAGGGCGCCGTGCGCACCGTACACGCGTCGTACCTGGTGGGCGCCGACGGGGTGCGCAGCGCGGTGCGCGAGGCGCTGGGGCTGCCCTTCCCCGGCAAGGTGGTCATCCGCTCGGTCGCGCTGGCCGACGTCAGGTTCACCGAGCGGCCGGAGCTGGTGGTACGGGTACACGGGACGGGGGACGCGTTCGGCTTCATCGCGCCCTTCGGCGACGGCTGGTGGCGCGTCGGCGGCTGGGACCGGGCCCACCGCGGCGAACCCGACGACGCACCGCTGGAGTTCGAGGAGCTGCGGTCGATCATCGAGCGGGCCTTCGGCAGCGACTTCGGCATGCACGACCCGCGCTGGCTGTCCCGGTTCCACAGCGACGAGCGGCAGGTGCCCCGGTACCGGGTCGGCCGGGTGCTGCTCGCCGGCGACGCCGCGCACCAGCACTCGCCGGCCGGCGGGCAGGGCATGAACACCGGCCTCCAGGACGCCGCGAACCTCGGCTGGAAGCTCGCGGCGGTGCTCGGCGGCCGGGCCGGTGACACGCTGCTGGACAGCTACCACACCGAGCGGCACCCGATCGGCCGCGCGGTCCTGCGCAGCAGCGGCCTGAACCTGCGGCTCGCGATGGCCCACAACCCGCTGGAGGTCGCGCTGCGCACCGTGCGCAAGCTGGTCGTCACCCACGTCGGGCCGGTGACACGGCAGGCCGTCGGGGAGATCACCGGCGTCGGCTACTCCTACCCGGCCCCGCGCGGGTCCCACCGTCAGGCGGGCCGACGTGCGCCGGACCTGGCGCTGGACCGGGGACGGCTCTACGAAGTCCTCCGCGAGGGCCGGTTCGTACTGGTTCTGCCGCCGGCGGAGACGTCAGGCGCGACGGAATCCGGCACGGCCGGTACGCCCGGCGGGGACGGTGCGGACGGGACGGACGGCGCGAGCCGTGCGTCAGGCACGGACGTCGGGGCGCCGGCGGATGCCGACCCGCGCGCGGACCGCCTGGTGGTGGCACGGCTGACCGCCGGGGACGTGCCCGTCCCGGCCTCGGGCGAGGCCGCGCTGGTCCGGCCGGACGGCTACTTCGCGTGGGTGGGGTCGGCGGCCCCGGACGCAGTCGAAGCGGGCATCGCCCCCTGGGTGGGGTGACCGCGGGCCGTGCCGCGGCACGGTGACGTGCGGAGGCCCGGGGACTCCGACCGGCGGAGTCCCCGGGCCTCGTCGTGCCCGCGTCCCGCGGGTCAGTGCGCGGGCAGCGGCGAGAGCGTCGGCAGGTGCGCGAGGAACCCGCCGTCGACGGGCAGCACCTGGCCGGTGATGAACGACGCGGCGGACGAGGCGAGGTACACCACCAGGCCGGCGACATCCTCCGGCGTGCCGAGCCGCGGGATCAGGTTCGCGCTCTGGAACATCTGCTGGACCGGCAGCGGCATGTCCGCCTCCAGCGCGGGGGTGCGGATCAGCCCGGGCGCGACGGCGTTGCAGCGCACGCCCTGCGCGCCGTAGGCCGCCGCCACGAAGCGGGTCAGCGCGACCAGCCCGCCCTTCGAGCTGCCGTAGGCGACCATCACCCGGTCGCCGGACAGGCCCTGGCCGCTGGTGATGTTGACGATCGAGCCGCCGCCGCGCGCGATCATCACCGGAACCGCGTGCTTGCACAGCAGCATGGGCCCGCGCAGGTTCACCGCGAGTACCCGGTCCCACAGCTCCACCGGCATCGACACCACGTCGCGGTCGGCACGGATCGCCGAGGTCAGGGCCGCGTTGTTGTCCAGCACGTCGATGCCGCCGAAGGTGTCCACGGTGAAGTCCACCAGCGCCCGGACGCTGTCCTCGGAGGCGACGTCCACGGTGCGGCCGACCACGGACAGGCCCTTGGCGGCCAGTTCCGCGGCGGCCTTCTCCACCGGCGCGTCCTCGACGTCGGCCAGCACCACGTCGGCGCCGGCCGCGGCCAGCGCCTCCACGGTGGCGACGCCGATGCCGCCCGCGCCGCCGGTGACCACGGCGACCTTCCCGGCCAGAGACTGCGTTCCGTTGCCCATGGGTGGACCACCTCTCGTTCGCGCCCGGGGAGCCGTTCGGCCCCCCGGTCCTGGCGGACTTGCGTGAAGGACATGCTGCGCGACGGTGTCGCGCGGTGGATCAACTGCTCCGTGCGTAAACGCTCCTGACGGGCACTCAGCCGGTGGTGGTCCGGCCTCTGGTCAGCCGGCCACCGGCTCGCCCGATCCGAAGAGTTCCGCATAGCGGCCGACGAGCAGGTCGCCGCCCTTGTGGCGGACCGTCTCCGCGGGGCCCAGTACCACCGGTCCGTCCGGACCCGGTACCTGGGAGGCGCCGCCGGTGGAGCCGAGCGGCACCAGGACGGCCTCACCGCCCGGCCGGTAGACGCGCTCCGGCTTCCGTCCGGCCGCCAGCGCCGCGATGTTCTCAGCCACGACGGCGGCGTGCTCGGAGGCCGCCTTCGACCGCTTGGGCTCCGGCACCGCGGTGACGTCCCCGATCGCGAAGACGTTCGGCGCGCCCGGCACCCGCAGGTGCTCGTCCACCTCCACGTGGCCGTCGCTGCGGCGCGCCGCGGCCAGGGCACCGCCGAGCATGTCGCTGAGCGGGGAGACGCCGTAGCAGCGGAACCACAGGTCGGCGTCGACGCGCACCCCCGCGCGCGTGTGCACCGTGAACGGCCGGCGCACGCCGAAGGGCACCGGCGGCTCGGCGTCGAGCGCGCTGCCGAACACGAACTCGACGCCCCGCTCGCTCAGTTGCTCCCGCAGCGTGGCGCGCAGCTCCGGCAGGTAGCGTCCGCCCAGCACGTCGTCGGCCGGATCGACCAGGACCACCCGCCGCCCCGGCCACCGCTCGGTGATCTCCCCGGCCAGTTCCAGCCCGACCGGGCCGGCCCCCAGGAGCAGGACCCGCTCGGCGCCGGCCAGCGCGGCCCGGGTCGCCGCGTGCCGGTCCCGGGCCGCCGCGGCGTCGTCGTCGTGCTGCTTGGCCGGGTAGGGGTAAGAGGAGCCGGTGGCGAGCACGACGTAGTCCGCGTCCAGCCGCAGGCCCCTGGCCGTGGTCACCCCGTGCTCGTCGACCGCCACCGCGCGGTCGCGCACGTGCCGACCGCGCCGCAGCAGCCCGTCGAAGCCGAAGTAGATGCGCCGCGACCAGTCCTCGTCGACCAGCCCGCGCAGGGCGGCCACCGTGTGGACGAAGGCGTCCTTCGGGTCGACCAGCACCACGTCGAAGTCCGCGTCGAGCGCGTTGGCCAAAGCCGCCCCGCCGTATCCGCCGCCGACGACGGCAACCGTGTTTCCCATTCGCTCTGCTCCTTGTCTGTGCCGCGCTCCGCCGGGGGCACGCCGGTGGCCAATGGGCGACCGGGGCGCGCGGTGCGGGTCGAATGCCGAACCGCCGACCGAAAACAGACGGTCCGTCGGACTCCGGTCGAGCCTAGCCAGCACCTTAGGTAAAGTGCAATCTGCATGGCATTTTGGTGAGCGGCCCGGATCGGGGGCGAGGGCCTTGCCGATCCGCCGCCCGGAACGCCGCGCTCCCGAAGTCCGTCCGACCGGTTTCCGCCCGCGCGGAACCACTTGAGAACACCGGGGAAACACGTGCAGAAGGCTTATGTACACAGCAGCTTCGGCGGCCCGGAGGTCGAGCACTTCGCCGACCTCCCGGTCCCGGTGCCAGGGCCCGGGCAACTGCTCGTCGCCGTCCGCGCGGCCGGCGTCAACCCGGTGGACTGGAAGCGGCGTTCGGGTCGCAGGCCGGCCGGCGCGCCCGCGGTCGTGCTGCCCGCCGTGATGGGCGGCGAGGCCGCGGGCGAGGTAGCCGCCGTCGGCCCCGGAGTGACCGGTTTCGCAGTGGGCGACGCCGTCCTCGGCGGGCCCTTTGCCGGCGGGTACGCCGAGTACACCCTGCTGGCCGCGGCCGCGGCCGTCCGCAAACCACCGGAGGTGTCCTGGACGGACGCGGCGGTGCTGCCGATAGCGGCGGCGACCGGGTACGGCGCGGTGCGCCAACTCGCCCTGCCGCCGGGCGCCACGCTGCTGATCACGGGGGTCGGCGGCGGCGTCGGCGTGGCCGCCGCGCAGGTCGCGGTCCACCTCGGGCTGTCGGTGGTCGGCTCCTGCGCCGAGGACAAGCGGGGGGCCGTCGAGGCGCTGGGGGTCGCGCACGTCGCCTCCGGGCCGGGACTGGCGGCACGGGTCCGGGCCGCCGCGCCGGCGGGGATCGACGGGGTGCTCGACCTGGTCGGCGGAGACGTCCTTCATGAGGTCGCCGGACTGCCGGCGGGGCCCGGGAGGCTGGTCAGCGGGGCGGACCGGGAGGCGGTGCGCGCCTTGGGGGGCGCGCCAGTCGGACCGGTACGCGACCCGGAACTGCTGGGCGCGGTCGTGGAGTTGGTGCGCACCGGCGCGCTGGACCCGATGGTGACGCGGGTGGTGCCCTTCGCGCGGGCGGCGGAGGCGGTGCGCGCGGTGGAGGGCGGCCACACGCTGGGAAAGGTGGTGCTGGAAATGCCGCCCGCACCGGATGCGCGAGTGCCGGAAATTCCCCCGGTGTCCGGGTGACACGCGCGGCGATCCCGGCCGTTCGCGGATACCCCGGAACGGGAGAGCGGATACCGGTACCCGGGCACCGTCCAGGGCGCTTCCTCCGCCGCGAAAGGCGTTTCTCGCCGTGTCCCTGACTTCTCCTCACCCCGTGAATCCCGGCGTTTTTCCCTTCGCCCGACGGCGCTCATCAGGATTCTCCTTCGGAGGTTTCTCCGGGGTTTCCTCCGGGGATTTCCATATTCTCCGACGCCGCGATATCGAAGAGTTCGTCGAGGTCGTACTCCGCGCGTTGCGGGCTTCCGTAGCGGGTGATCTTCCCGCGGCTCGCCCATTTCCTTATGGTCGCCGGGGAGACCCCCATGGCGAGCGCGGCGAGTTCCGTGGGCACGGTGCGCGCGGGGCGCCGGCCACCGTTCACCGGGCGGCACCTCCCCGCCCGGGCGGACCTGGACGGCCCGCCCCGGCAGGTTCGGCGCGCCGCGGGTCCGCGCCGCGCCTGCCGCGCTCGGCGAGCAGGAACCACTGGCGCGGTGTGACGCCGTGGCCGTGTTCGCAGCGCACATGGCGGGCGGCCCCCGGCTCGCCGGCGACGGCCGCGCCGGACGCCCGCAGTGTCCCGCCGCAGCCCGGCTGCGGGCAGGGGCCGAGCGGGACGGCGGCCTCACCGCCCACCCCGGACCGGCGCCCGGCCGACGCCAGCAACTCGGCAACCTCGTCGGCGAAGTCCGGCGCGGCGGGATGGCCGGCCAGCCACTCCAGGTGGGCCACCAGGAACCGCAGCAGGCTCCTGACCTCGGCGTCCCCAACACCGGCCACTCCCCGCTCGTCGGCGACCAGCCGGGTCCACGACAGCAGCAGGGCGCGGATCGCGGAGCGGACCGCCACCGAGTCGTCGTCGAGCACGATGCCCACCGACCGGCTGCCGCTGACCCGTTGGCGCAGCGATGCCGGGGAGCGGACCAGGGCGCGCTCGGCCTCCTCGTGGAGGGCGAGTACACGGCACAGGTCGGTGCGCAGCCGCTCCACGCACGGCCCGCACAGCACGGGCCGGGTGGGCGAGCCGCGTCTCGCGCCGCCGACCCCGCGGCGGCAGCGCGAGCACGCGGATGAGGCGTGGCCGGCGGCGCCGCGGTCGCCGACCGGTGCGGTGATGTTGAGCGGTGCGTGGGCCTCGGGGACGCGTAGGGGCCGGCGCATGATGACACCCTTTCCGTCGGCGGCGGGTCCATCCGAATTCTGTCCGGTCGGAGAGAGGGGATCGAATGGCCGTTCGCAGCTGAGTCGGCAGCACAGTAAGCAGCGCCGAGGCATGGCGTCAAGGAAAGCAGAGGCCGGCGACAGGCGATCTCCGCGGGCAAATGTTTCGCCCAATGACACGGGTATGAAGCGCGTGTGTGGACACCCGCCGGCAGGACGCGGAAGCTCGATGTGATCAGCCGATCACCCGTTTCCCAGGGGTCGCCGAGCGGGGTTCCCGAGGGCCCCCGAGCGGGATTCGGATCCGCTATTGACACTGCCGGAAGCGTGCTGTCACACTCATTTTGCGGCGCAGCTGTGCCCGCTTCGCACCGCCTTACCGGCACTTGCGGGAGACCCCTCGCGGTCCCGCACTCGCGTGCCGATTCCCCTCCCGGGCGCCCGCCCGGCCCCTCACCGCCCGGCCGCAGACGCCCGGAGCCGGTCGGGGCCGCCGCGCCCGGAACCGGCCGGAGCCCGTGGCCTGACCGACGGTCACCCGGGCGACCCGTCATCCCCTTTCCCCTTCTCCTTCCCCTTCGCTTCCACCCGCCGTGGAACCAACCGAGAGGAGGCACTCCCATGGACGCATCCGTCATCGTCGTCGGCGCGGGCCCCACCGGACTGATGGCCGCGGGCGAACTGCGCCTGGCCGGCGTCGACGTCCTGGTGCTGGACCGGCTGGACCGGCCCAGCGGCGAGTCCCGCGGGCTCGGCTTCACCCCCCGCACCATGGAGGTCCTCGACCAGCGCGGGCTGCTGCCGCGCTACGGACCCCTGGACACCAGCCCCCTGGGCCACTTCGGCGGCGTGCCGGTGGACTTCGGCGTGCTCGACGGCGCGCACTTCAGCGTCAGGGGCGTGCCGCAGCACCGCACCGAGGCGGTACTCGGAGCCTGGACCGCGGAGTTGGGTGCACGCGTCCTGCGCGGCACCGAACTGGTGGGGCTGCACGCGGGGCCCGACGCGGTGACCGTCACGGTGGACGGGCCGCTCGGCCGCGACAAGCTGCGCGCGTCCTGGCTGGTCGGGTGCGACGGCGGCCGCAGTACCGTGCGCCGACTCGGCGGGTTCGCCTTCGAGGGAACCGAGTCGACGACGGAGATGTTCCTCGCCGACATCGGGGACTGCGCGATCGCGCCGCGCCCGATCGGCGAGTCCCTGCCCGGCGGCATGGCGATGTCGGTACCGATCGGCGACGGGGTGCACCGCATCATCGTCTGCGAGCGGGGCGCCCGCCCCCGCGCGCGGCCGGACGGCCTGCGGTACGCCGAAGTGGCCGCCGCCTGGCAGCGGTTGACCGGCCAGGACATCAGTGCGGCCACGCCCCTGTGGATCAGCGCGTTCGGCGACGCGGCACGGCAGGCGACCGAGTACCGGCGCGGGCGCGTGCTGCTGGCCGGCGACGCGGCCCACATCCATCTGCCCGCCGGCGGCCAGGGCATGAACACCGGGGTCCAGGACGCCGTCAACCTCGGCTGGAAGCTGGCCGCGGTGGCGCGCGGCGACGCGCCCGGGTCCCTGCTCGACACCTACCACGCCGAGCGCCACCCGGTCGGACGGCGGCTGCTGGCCAACACCCGTGCGCAGGGCCTGCTCTACCTCAGCGGCAGCGAGGTCCAGCCGCTGCGCGACGTGCTCGCGGACCTGGTGGTCCACGACGCGGTCGGCCGCCACCTCGCCGGCATGGTCAGCGGCCTCGACATCCGCTACGACGTCGGCCCCGGTGCGCACCCGCTGCTGGGGCGGCGGCTGCCGCACGCGGAACTGGAGACCCCGCACGGCCCCTCGGACACCGCCTCGCTGCTGCACCCGGCCCGCGGCGTGCTCCTGGACCTCGCCGACGACCCCGAGCTGCGCGACCGCGCCGGCGCCTGGACCGACCGGCTGACCGTCGTCACCGGCACGCCCCGCCCCGGCGGTGCGGCGGACGGCACGGACGGCACGGACGGCACGGGAGGTACCGGAGCAACCGGAGCAACCGGAGCAACCGGAGCAACCGGAGCAACCGGAGCAAGGCTCACCGCGGACGCCGCACCCGGTCCGCTGGAGGGTACCGACGCCGTCCTGGTCCGCCCCGACGGCCACGTGGCCTGGACCGCGCCCGGCAGCGGCCTGTCCCTGGAGGAAGCCCTGGCCCGCTGGTTCGGCCCGGCCCGCCGCCCGGCGCCGGCCGCCGCGGCCTGACCGCCGGCTCCGCACCGCAACACCACCGCCGCCGCACCCGGCGGCGGGGCCCAGGCTCCGCACCCCTGCCGCCGTACCCGGCTCCCCACCCCCGGCACCACGACCGGAGGGCCCGAAGACGTGCCCCCGCTCCCCCTTCACCCGCTCTCCCGTCCCCCCTTCCACGGAACGACCGAGAGAAGGCACCATGCACAGCACCCTGATCGTGGCGCGGATGGAACCCGCCCACGCCGAGGATGTCGGCGCGCTCTTCGCCGACTTCGACCGCACCGACATGCCGCACCGGATGGGCACCCGGCGCCGCCAGCTGTTCCTCTACCGCGGCCTGTACTTCCACCTCCAGGACTTCGACGGGAACGACGGCGGCACCCGTATCGAGGACGCGCGGACCGACCCGCGCTTCGTGCGGATCAGCGCGGACCTCAAACCCTTCATCGACGCCTACGACCCGGCCACCTGGCGGTCCCCGGCCGACGCCATGGCCACCCGCTTCTACCACTGGGACGGCTCGGCGTGAGCGGGCGGCGCGTCGTCATCACCGGCATCGGCGTCCTCGCGCCGGGCGGCGTGGGCGTCAAGGACTTCTGGGGCCTGCTCTCCGAGGGCCGTACCGCGACCCGCGGCATCACCTTCTTCGACCCGGCGCCGTTCCGGTCCCGGATCGCCGCCGAGATCGACTTCTGCCCCGAGGCACACGGCCTCGGACCGCAGGAGGTCCGGCGGATGGACCGCGCGGCCCAGTTGGCGGTGGCCGCCACCCGCGAGGCGCTCGACGACAGCGGCCTCGACGTCGCCTCCCTCGACCCGCACCGGGTCGGTGTCACCGTGGGCAGCGCGGTCGGTGCGACCACCGGTCTCGACGCGGAGTACCGGGTGGTCAGCGACGGCGGCCGGCTGGCCGCGGTCGACCACCGCTACGCCGTGCCGCACCTGTACGACTACCTCGTGCCGAGTTCCTTCGCCGCGGAGGTGGCCTGGGCCGCCGGCGCGGAGGGCCCCTCGGCGGTGGTCTCCACGGGGTGCACCTCCGGCATCGACTCCGTCGGCCACGCGGTCGAGCTGATCCGCGAGGGCAGTGCCGACGTCATGGTCGCCGGGTCCTCCGACGCCCCCATCTCGCCCATCACCGTGGCCTGCTTCGACGCCATCAAGGCCACCACCCCCCGCAACGACGACCCCGAGCACGCCTCCCGGCCCTTCGACGGTACCCGCAACGGCTTCGTGCTCGGCGAGGGCGCGGCCATCTTCGTCCTGGAGGAGCTGGCCTCCGCCCGCCGGCGCGGCGCCCGGATCTACGCGGAGATCGCCGGCTACGCCTCGCGCTGCAACGCCTTCCACATGACCGGACTGCGTCCGGACGGCGTGGAGCTGGCGGAGGCGATCCGGGTCGCCCTCGACGAGGCCCGGCTCGACCCGACCGCGGTGGACTACGTCAACGCGCACGGCTCCGGCACCAAGCAGAACGACCGCCACGAGACCGCGGCGTTCAAGCGGAGCCTGGGCGCGCACGCGTACGACGTGCCGGTCAGCTCGATCAAGTCGATGGTGGGCCACTCGCTGGGTGCCATCGGCTCCATCGAGATCGCCGCGTCGGCGCTGGCGATCCGGCACGACGTGGTGCCGCCGACGGCGAACCTGCGCACGCGCGATCCCGAGTGCGACCTCGACTACGTGCCGCTCACCGCCCGCGAGCACCGCACCGACACGGTGCTGACCGTCGGCAGCGGATTCGGCGGGTTCCAGAGCGCCATGGTGCTGTCGGACCCCGAACGGAGCGCGGCATGACCGACGCACTGGTCACCGGCCTCGGCGTGGTCTCGCCCACCGGCCTGGGCACGGACGCGTTCTGGTCGGCGACCGTCGAGGGCCGCAGCGCCATCGGCCCGGTCACCCGGTTCGACGCGGACCGCTATCCCGCGCGGCTGGCCGGCGAGATCGCCGGGTTCGTCGCGGAGGACCACCTGCCCGGGCGGCTGATCCCCCAGACCGACCGCATGACGCGGCTGGCGCTGGTGGCCGCCGACTGGGCGCTGGACGACGCGGGGATCGACCCGGCCGCGGACCACGCCGCGTTCGACATGGGAGTGGTCACCGCCAGTTCCTCCGGCGGCTTCGAGTTCGGCCAGAACGAGCTGAGGAAACTGTGGAGCCAGGGCGGGCAGTACGTGAGCGCGTACCAGTCCTTCGCCTGGTTCTACGCCGTCAACAGCGGCCAGATCTCCATCCGCAACGGCATGAAGGGACCGTCCGGCGTCATCGTCAGCGACCAGGCCGGCGGCCTCGACGCGCTCGCCCACACCCGCCGGCTCATCCGCAAGGGCACCCCGCTGATCGTCTCCGGCGGGGTGGACGCGGCGCTGTGCCCGTGGGGCTGGGTGGCGCAGCTCGCCAGCGACCGGCTCACCACCAGCGACGCCCCCGACAGCGCCTACCTCCCCTTCGACAAGGACGCCTCCGGCCACGTGCCCGGCGAGGGCGGCGCGATCCTCCTGGTCGAGGACGCCGTGTCCGCGCGCGGGCGCGGCGTCACCGGCTACGGCGTGATCGCCGGCTACGGCGCGTCCTTCGACCCGCGGCCGGACTCCGGGCGCGAGCCGGGCCTGCGGTACGCGATCGAGGTCGCCCTGACGGACGCCCGGGTGACGGCGGACCAGGTCGACGTGGTGTTCGCCGACGCAGCCGGGCTGCCCGAGCTGGACCGGGTCGAGGCGGACGCCCTCGCGGCGGTCTTCGGCCCCGGTGCCGTCCCGGTCACCGCGCCCAAGACCACCACCGGCAGGCTCGGGTCGGGCGGCGCCCCACTCGATCTCGCCGGCGCGCTGCTCGCCCTGCGGCACGGCGTCATCCCGCCGACCGTCCACGTCCGGCCCGATCCCGGCTACCGGATCGACCTGGTCACCGGCGCGGCCCGCGAGGTGGCCCTGCGCACCGCCCTGGTCGTCGCACGCGGCTACGGGGGCTTCAACTCGGCGGTGGTCGTGCGCCGGGCCGAGCCGTCCTGACGCCCGCGCGTCCGACCCGCCGGACCGCCGGCCCACCCGGACGCCGACCTGCCCGGACACCCGCCCGTCCGGCCTCTCCGGTGGTCCCCCGACGCGCCCCGCCCGGCCTCACCCCGCTCCCGTCCCCACCCCTTCCCCCCACCTCCACCGGGTCCGCCGCCCCGCCGTGCGGGCCCGCACGCACCCGTCCACACGAGAGGACGTCATGACGCACATCCCGTTCCGCCTCGACGACCTGCGCCGCATCCTGCGCGAGGGCGCGGGCGCAGACGAGACCGTCGACCTCGAGGGCGAGATCCTCGACACCGACTTCGGCGCGCTCGGCTACGAGTCGCTGGCCCTGCTGGAGACCGGCAGCAGGATCGAGCGCGAGTACGGCATCGCGCTCGGCGACGACGCGCTGGCCCCCGACACCACGCCCCGGGCGCTGATCGAGGCGGTCAACGGCGAGCTGGCCCCGGCTCCGCAACCGCAGTCGTAGCCGAAGCCGAAGCCGTCACCGTCGCCGTGGGGTTCGCGCCGCGCCCCGGGCCGCCGCCCGTCCCCTCCTCGCCCGACCGCCACCGAGCCGGACAGACGGGACCGCAGCACCCGGAACGGCCCGCACGCACCCCCGCACGCCGTGGCCCCGCACCCCGCCGCGCACGCCGGACCCCGCCCCGCCGGCGGGCGCGGCCCAAGGACCCAAGGACCCAAGGAGCAGGACGTGGCACCGACCGACCACCAGCAGGACCGGCCCCCGACCGGCCGTGAGCAACCCAAGCACCCCGAGCGGGCCGACCGGCCCCACCCACTCGACCGACCCGAGCAGGACGGCCGACCCGACCGCCCCGGTCCGCGGGACGACCAGCGCCGCGTCGCTCTCGTCACCGGCGGCACCAGCGGCATCGGCCTGGCCGTCGTCCGGCTGCTGGCCGCCCAGGGCCACCGGGTCTTCCTCGGCGCGCGCACCGCCGAGGCCGTCGCCGCGACCGTCGGGGAACTGCGGGCCGAGGGGCTCGCGGTGGACGGCGCCGAGGTGGACGTGCGCGACCCGGACGCCGTCCGCGCCTTCGTCGCGCGGGCGGTTGCGGCGTACGGCGGCGTCGACATCCTCGTCAACAACGCCGGCCGCTCGGGCGGCGGCGTGACCGCCGACATCGCCGACGACCTCTGGCACGACGTGATCAGCACCAACCTCACCAGCGTGTTCCTGGTCACCCGGGAGGTGCTGACCACCGGCGGGCTGCGCGGGCGTCCCTGGGGCCGCATCGTGAACATCGCGTCCACCGCGGGCAAGCAGGGCGTGGTCCTCGGCGCCCCCTACTCCGCCTCCAAGCACGGCGTGGTCGGCTTCACCAAGGCACTCGGCAACGAGCTCGCCCCGACCGGCATCACCGTCAACGCGGTGTGCCCGGGATACGTGGAGACGCCGATGGCCCAGCGGGTGCGGGCCGGCTACGCGCAGGCGTGGGACGTCAGCGAGGGCGACGTACTGACCCGGTTCCAGGCGAAGATCCCGCTCGGCCGCTACTCCACCCCGCAGGAGGTCGCCGGCCTCGTCGGCTACCTGGTGACCGACGCGGCCGCGTCGGTCACCTCCCAGGCGCTCAACGTCTGCGGCGGCCTGGGCAACTTCTGACCCTCCGGCCCGCCGCCCACCCCGCGGGCAGCCACGCGGCGCCGCCCGCCGACCCGTTCCAGGAGGACCCATGCCGCAGCGCGGCACGCACGCGACCGAGCACACCATCACCGTCGCCGCCCCGGCGGCCGCCGTCTACCGACTGCTCGCCGACGTCGGCGGCTGGCCGACGATCTTCGCGCCGACCATCCACGTCGACCACCTGGAGCGCTCCGACGGCCAGGAGCGGATCCGGATCTGGGCCACCGCGGGTGGTGAGCCGAAGAGTTGGACGTCGCACCGCACGCTCGACCCCGGCGCCCTGCGGATCGACTTCCGCCAGGAGGTCTCCACCCCGCCGGTCGCCCGGATGGCCGGCACCTGGATCGTCGAACCGCGGGGCGAGGACGCCTCCGAGGTCCGCCTCCTGCACGACTACAGCGCCGTGGACGACGCTCCCGAGGGTCTGGAGTGGATCGACCGCGCCGTGGACCACAACTCCCGCGTCGAGCTGGAGGGGCTGCGGGCGAACGTCGAACGGGCCCACCAAGCGGCCGAGTTGACGTTCAGCTTCGAGGACGTGGTGCACGTCGGGGGAGCGCTGAAGGACGTCTACGACTTCATCGACGAGGCCGACCGGTGGGAGAGCCGGCTGCCGCACGTCGCCCGGGTGAAGCTCACCGAGGACACCCCCGGCCTCCAGACCCTGGAGATGGACACGCGGGCGAAGGACGGCAGCACCCACACCACCAAGTCCCACCGCGTGTGCCTCGCTCCCGACCGGATCGCGTACAAGCAGGTCACGCTGCCGGCGCTGCTGGCGGTGCACACCGGGCTGTGGACGTTCACCGAGGACCGGAACGGCGTGGCCGCGGCCTCCCGGCACACGGTCGTGCTGAAGCCCGAGGCGATCGGCGGCGTCCTCGGCCCGGACGCGGACGTCGCCGCGGCGCGCTCCTACGTCCACGGCGCCCTGAGCGCCAACAGCAGGGCGACGCTCGACCTCGCCCGCGCCTACGCGGAAGGCAGGCGGTGAGCGTGGCCTCGACGGACCGCACCCCCGGCGCCGGCGCGAACGCCCCCGGCACCCGCGTTCCCGGGCGGCGCGCCCCCGGCGCCCGCACCGCCGAACCCCGCACCCCCGAACCCGCCATCCCCGGACTCCACGCCGACGCCGTCGTGGTGGGCGCCGGACCGGTGGGGCTGCTGCTGGCCGGCGAGCTGCGGCTGGGCGGCGCCGACGTGCTCGTGGTGGAGCGGCTGGTCGAGCCGACCACAGAGTCGCGGGCCTCCACACTGAACGCCCGCACCCTCGAACTCCTCGACAGCCGGGGCCTGCTGGCCGCTTTCGGCGCCCTCCCCCACGACTCGCGCGGCCACTTCGGCGGAATCCCGCTGGACCTGGCCGGCCCGGGGCCGTACGCGGGCCAGTGGAAGGCACCGCAGACCGCGACCGAGGCGCACCTCGCGTCCTGGGCGGCCGACCTCGGCGTCCGGGTCCTGCGCGGCCACGAGGTGCACGGCGTCGAACAGGACGCCGGCCACGTCGACCTGCTCGCGCGCACCCCGGACGGCACCACCACCCGGATACGGGCCCGCTACGCCGTGGCGGCCGACGGGCAGGACAGCACCGTGCGCGAGGTGCTGGGCGCGGACTTCCCCGGGCTGCCCGCCGAGCGCGAGCTGCTGCGCGCGGACGTGGCCGGCCTGGACATCCCCGACCGGCGCTTCGAGCGGCTGGAGCGGGGCCTCGCGATCGCCTCCCGGCGGGGCGACGGCGTGACGCGGGTGATGGTGCACGAGTTCGGGGCGCAGCCCTCCCCCGGCCGTTCCACCGCGTTCGCGACCGTCGCGGACACCTGGAAGCGCGTCACCGGCGAGGAGATCGGGCACGGCGCCCCGCTGTGGGCCGGCTCCTTCGACGACGCGGCGCGCCAGCTCGCCCACTACCGCGACGGGCGCGTGCTGTTCGCCGGCGACGCAGCCCACCGGCACCTTCCGGTCGGCGGGCAGGCGCTCAACCTGGGCCTCCAGGACGCGTTCAACCTCGGCTGGAAGCTCGCGGCCGCGGTACGCGCGGAGGCCGCCGGCTCACCCGCCTTCGCCGACCTGCTCCTGGACAGCTACCACGCCGAACGGCACCCGGTGGGGCGGCAGGTCCTCACGTCCGTCCGGGCGCAGGCGCTGCTGCTGCTCGGCGGGCCCGACGTCGATCCGGTGCGGGCGGTGTTCGAGGAACTGATCGCGCTCCCGCCGGCACGCCGGCACCTGGCGGGCGCGGTCAGCGGCCTCGACACCCGCTACGACCTGGACGGTGGCCACCCGCTGGCCGGCGGACTGCTGCCCCACCTCCCGCTGCGCACCCGCCCGGACCTGCCCGCGGAGGTCACCAGCAGTGCCGCGCTGCTGCGCGACGGGCGCGGTGTGCTGCTGGACCTGACCGGTGACGCCCGGCACGGCGAGCGGCTGGCCCGGGCCGTCGCCCCCTGGGCGGGCCGGGTGCGCCACGTCCGTGCGCGGACCTCGGGCGCCGACGCCGAACGGCTGGCGGGCGTCGGCGCCGCGCTGGTGCGTCCCGACGGGGTCGTCGCCTGGGCAGCCGGCCAGGACCCGACACCCGCCCGGGCGCTGGCCGCCGCGCGCAGGTCGCTGCGCCGCTGGTTCGGCCCGCCGGCCCGATCCGCCACCGGAAGGCCCTCGTCACCATGAGCGACCGCGCTTCCGCCCCCGTCGCCGCCTCCGCCCCTCCCTCCCGCGCCGTGGCCGCGCTGCTCGACCGTTCCGAGATCAGCGGCCTCCTCGACCGCTACCTGCTGGACTTCGACGGCCTGTCCTCCTCCGAGCCACGCCAGGACACCTGGTACGGCACGCTGTTCACGCCGGACCTGGACCTGGAGTTCCCGGTGAGCGGGCACCAGGGGCTGGCCGGGCTGGCGGAGTTCCAGCGGGCCGCCAAGGCGCACTGGGCGCGCACCCACCACACCAGCACCAACCACGTGGTGGACCTCGACGGCGACACGGCCGAGTTGGCCGCGGGGCTGCTGGTGACCCACGTGCATCCGCCGGAATCCGGCCGCGCGGACCTGCGAACCGGCAGCCGGATCACGGCCCGCGCGGTCCGCACCCCGGACGGTTGGCGGCTGCGCGCCCTGGCCATCCGCCTGGTGTGGAGCCGCGGCGACCTGCCGCCCCGGCCCGGCCGGCCGTGAGCGGGCGCACCGCCGCACCGGCGCGGGCCCCGCCGCGGCCGCACGCCGCAACGCGAGGGCACGCACGGGCCGCAGGGCCGATGCCCCCGCCCGGGCGCCTCGCCGCTCACCCGCTCCCCCGGTCCGCTCGCCGACCCTTGTGACCACGCGTTTTGACGCCCCGCTCCGGCATGTGTCACGCTTTTCCGGGCGGCTTCGCCCTGCCCGGAATCCGGCGGTTCGTCAGCGACCCCTCCGAGCAGAGCCTTTCGGAACTTCCACTCCACGCTTGCCGCAGCCCGCCCCCGCTCACCCCGTGCCCTCGCGCATGCCCTCCCCAACGGCCGTGTCCCGGTCGACGACCGGACCGGGCCCCGGAGGGCCCGCGGGCGGTGCGCCCTGTCCCGTCCCGCGCACCGCACCGCTCCCCCGTCGCGAACGGCCGGGCCCCCGGGTCCGGGCACCCCCTTCATGGAGGCTGTCTCGCCATGTCCGCTCCACTTCCGACGCCCGCGCGGATTCTCCAACTGGCCACCGCCGGCTGGTTGTCGCAGGCTGTCAGCGCCACAGCCGAACTCGGCGTCGCCGACGCGCTCGCCGCCGGCCCCCGCACCGTCGACCAGATCGCCGAGGAGATCGGCGCGCACGCGCCGACGCTCTACCGGCTGCTGCGCGCCGGTGCCGACATCGAGCTGTTCGAGGAACGACCTCACCACGTCTTCGCGCTCACCGAGCTCGGCGACGCCCTGCGCAGCGACTCACCGGTCTCGCTGCGCGACTTCGCCATCTGGACCGGGCTGCCCGCCGAGCGGGCCGCCTGGACCGAGCTGGCCGCCGGCGTCCGTACCGGTTCCCCGGTCTTCGAGCGCGTGCACGGCGCGTCCGTCTGGGACCACATCCGCGACCACCCGCACGTGCTGGGGGTGTTCGACCGGGCGATGACCCAGACGTCCCGGCAGATCATCGGGTCGATCGTCGCCGCCTACGACTTCACGGACCTGCGCACGCTCGTCGATGTCGGCGGCGGCCGAGGCGCCCTGCTGTCCGCGATCCTGGCGGCCAACCCCGGCCTGCGCGGGGTGCTGTACGACCAGCCGGAGGTCGTCGCCGAGTCCGGACCGGTGTTCAAGGAGGCGGGTGTCGCCGAGCGCGCCACCGCGGAGGGCGGCAGTTTCTTCGACGCCGTGCCGGCCGGCGGCGACGCCTACCTGCTCTCCAACATCATCCACGACTGGGACGACGAGCCCTCGGTGCGCCTGCTGTCCAAGGTGCGCGCGGTGCTGCCCGAGCACGGGCGGGTGCTGCTGGTCGAGGCGGTGCTGCCGACCGACCGCCCCGCCCTGAACGTGAAGCTGATGGACCTGGACATGCTCCTGCTGTGCGGTGGCCGCCAGCGCACCGAGGCGGAGTTCGCGGTGCTGCTCGCGGACGCCGGCCTGCGGCTGAACCGGGTCGTCCCCGGCGGCCACTGCAGCGTCGTCGAGGCCGTCGTCGCCTGACGGTCCGTCCCCCTCTCCGCCAGCACGGCGTCGAGGCCGCTCCTGCCGGCCACCGCCGTACCCCGCCCACCCCTTCCCGGGAGACCGCCATGCCCTTCCTCTCACCCGACGACGGCTACCTGACCGTGCTCAACCTCTTCCGCACCGAGACCCGGCAGGGCCAGGACCGGCTGCTCGACGTGATGCGGGACATCATCGACAACGCCGACTACCCCGGGTGGATCTCCTCCACCCTGCACAGCGGGCAGGACGCCCACGGCACCGCCAACTACATCCAGTGGCGCAGCCTGGAGGATCTCAAGGCCCGGTACGCCGGCGAGGGCTTCCAGCACCACACGGTGCCGCTGTTCAACGAACTCGCCACCTCCATCCGCCTGTTGCAGACCGAGGTGGTCGCCTCCCGGCTGCATCCGGACCTGGAGAGGGTGGAGGTCTCCGCCGAGGACGACGCCTACACGGTGATCGTCGTCTTCGACGTGGACCCGGTCGACCAGAAGGACCTGGTCGACACCCTCGCCCAGCCCGAGGAGTGGGTGCTCACCCACCGCGGGCACCGCTCCCACACGATCCTGCGCGGACTGGACGGCGAGACCGTCGTCAACTACGCGCAGTGGGACAGCAAGGAGGCGTACGACGCCTTCCACCGGCTGCCGGAGGAGAACCGCCCGGCGAGCGTGCGGCGCGGCCGGGAGCACGTCCGCTCGCTGGTGACCGCGCGGGACGCGAACACGTACACCGTCGTGCACAGCAGGTCCGCGACCGGCTGACCTCCCGGCCGTCCCGCCGGTCCGCCCGCGGCCGACCGGTCCCCTGCCCCACCGCAAAGCCCCTGCCCCGCACGGCCGTTCCACCGCGGGACCGTTCACCGCGGGGGCCGTTCCACCGCCCTTCCACGAAAGGAGTGCGCGTCGATGACGCAGCGCACCACGTTGTTCGGATTCGCTCCCGGGACCGAGACCGCCCGCGCCGCCGAGATCGTCCGGCTCGGTGTCCGGGCCGACCGCTCCGGCCTCGACCTGTTCTCCACCTCGGACCATCCGTACTACGGGCAGCGGCTGGACGCCTACTCCACGCTGGGCTTCGTGCTCGGGGCCACGTCCGGCATCGCCGGGCTGGCGAACGTGACCAACCTGCCCAGCCGTCCGGCGCCGGTGCTCGCCCGCGCGGTCACCTCGCTGTCGGCGCTGTCCGGCGGCCGGATCGTGCTCGGCATCGGCGCCGGCGGGTTCTGGGACGAGATCGAGCGGTTCGGCCGGCCGCGGCTCGGCCCCGGCCAGGCCGTGCGGGCGCTGGAGGAGGCGATCACCCTGGTCCGCGCGCTGTCCGGCGGCGGCGAACCCGTCACCTTCCACGGGGAGTTCAGCGACATCCGCGACATCGAGCCCGCCGACGTGCCCGCGCCGCGGATCTGGACCGGGTCGCTCGGCGAGCGCTCCCTCGCGGTCACCGGCCGGCTCGCGGACGGCTGGATCCCCGGCCACGCCTCCGACTGGGTGAGCGAGCGGTATCTCGCCTCCCGCCCCCTGGTCGACCGGGCCGCCGAGGAGGCCGGCCGCGATCCGTCCGACGTCGTGACCGTCTTCAACCTGCCCGGCCGCATCACCGACACGCCCCTGGGCCGGACCCGCGACGGCGACGGCCGCTGGATCGGCGGTTCGGTGGGGCAGTGGGTGGAGGAGCTCACCGGCGCGGTGCTCGACCACCGGGCCGCCGGCTTCGTCCACTTCGCCACCGGCGGCGGCCCCCTCGACGTGGCGCTCGGACGGTGGGCGGAGGACGTCGTGCCCGCCGTCCGCGAGAACGTCGCCAAGGGCTGACCGCCCGGCGGCGGCCCCGTCGTACGGCATCCACCCGCACCACCCGCACCAAGCCATCCCCGCCCACCGCAACCGCACCACCGCACCACCGGCACACCCCGACGGCCGGGCCGCGCCCCGCGGTCCGGCCGTCCTCACGCACCCACCAGGTACCTCCGGGAGACCCGCATGTCCCGCCTCAGCCGCAGACCCGTCCCCCTCGTCGCCGCCACCGTGGCCGTCCTCCTCGCCGCGGCCTGCGGCTCCGGATCGGGGTCGGGCGGCGGCACCTCCTCCTCCGACACACCCGTCTCCGGCGGGTCCCTCACCTACGCGGTGGACACCGAACCGGTCTCCTGGGACATCGACGTCAGCCAGCAGGACATCACCGGGTCGATCCAGCGCAACGTCTTCGACTCCCTCGTCTACCAGGACGACAAGGGGCAGTTCCACGCCTGGCTCGCGTCGTCCTGGAGCGTGTCGAAGGACCTGCGCACCTACACCTTCCACCTGCGCAAGGACGTCACCTTCACCGACGGCACCCCGTTCAACGCCCAGGCGGTGAAGACCAACTTCGACCGCATCGTCGACCCGGCCACGAAGTCGCAGTACGCCGCCGGCCTGCTCGGCCCGTACGCTGACACGAAGGTCGTCGACCCGTACACCGTCCAGGTCTCCTTCACCAAGGCGTTCGCCCCCTTCCTCCAGGCGGCCAGCACCCCCTACCTCGGCTTCTACTCGCCCGCCGCGATCGCGAAGTACGGCTCCAAGCTCGGCGCGGGCGGCCCCGCCGACGTGGGCACCGGACCCTTCGTCTTCTCCTCCTACACCAAGGGGCAGAGCGCGGTCCTGACCCGGAACCCGAAGTACTCCTGGGCCCCGGCCACCGACGCCCACCAGGGTCCGGCCTACCTCGACAAGCTCACCTACCGCTTCCTCAGCCAGGACTCGGTGCGGGTCGGCGCGCTGCGCAGCGGGCAGGTCCAGGTCGCCAAGTCCGTCCCCCCGACGGACGTCAAGACCCTCACGCCCGGCTCCGGTCTCACCGTGATCTCCAAGCAGGCACCCGGCGGCGTCTACAACCTGGTGCTCAACGCCTCCCGCGGGCCGTTCACCGACCAGCGCGTGCGCGAGGCCGTCCAGCGCGGGATCAACGTGGACGCCGACGTCAAGAGCGTCTACTTCGGTGCCTACCAGCGCGCCTGGAGCCCGCTGTCGCCCGCGACCGTCGGCTACGACTCCTCGCTCACCGGGACCTGGCCTTACGACCCGGCGCTGGCGGCGAAGCTGCTGGATCAGGCGGGCTGGACCGGGCGCGACTCCTCCGGCTACCGCACCAAGGACGGCAAGCGGCTCTCGCTGGTGTGGCCGCTGATGCCGCAGAACCTCGTCAGCCAGCAGCACGACATCCTCGGCCAGGCGGTACAGGCCGACCTCAAGAAGCTCGGCATCCAGGTGGAGCGGCCCCGGCAGGATGTCGGCACCTTCGTCAAGCAGCTCTTCGGCGGCAAGGACGACATCTCCGACTACAGCTGGGCCCGTGCCGACCCGGACGTGCTGCGGCTGTACTTCAACAGCGCCGAGACCCCCGCCAAGGGCGGCGCCAACGGCACGTTCGTCAAGGACCCCGACCTCGACCTCTGGACCGAGCAGGGCCAGACCTCGCTGGACCCGGCCACCCGCGCCAAGTACTACACCCAGGTCCAGAAGCGCGCCCTCGACCTCTCGCTCGTGGTGCCGATGTACGTCGTCTCCTCGGTGTACGGCGCCTCCACCCACGTGCACGGCATCACCGCCGACGCCAACACCTGGCTGGAGTTCCACGACGCCTGGCTCGGGAAGTGACGTGAAGGCGACACACCTGCTCCGGGCGGTCGCCCGACGGGTGGCGGCGGCCGTGGCGGTGCTCCTGGGCGCCGCCACGGTCGCGTTCGCGGCCCTCCAGCTGATCCCGGGCGACCCGGTGACCACCATGCTGGGACCCTTCAGCTCCGCCTCGCCCGAGGTCCGCGCACGCATCCGCGCCCAGTACGGCCTGGGCGAACCGGTCTGGCGGCAGTACCTGCACTACCTCGGCCACCTGCTGCGCGGCGACCTCGGGGAGTCCTACCAGGTGCAGCGGCCGGTCGGCTCGCTGATCGCCGACCAGCTCGCCCCCACCGTCCAACTGGCCCTGTCCGCCCTGGCGGTGGCCCTGCTGCTGGCGCTGCTGACCGCGGTCGCCACCGCCGGGCGCCGGCGGCTGCTGCGCGGCGCGTCGTCGCTGCTGGAACTGCTCACCGTCTCCAGCCCGTCGTACTGGACCGGCATCCTGCTGCTGACCGCGTTCTCCTTCCACTGGCAGCTGTTCCCCGTCGCGGGGGCGCAGGACGGCACCGCGCTGGTGCTGCCCGCGCTGACCTTGGCCCTGCCGATGACCGGGGTCCTGGCCCAGGTGCTGCGCGAGGGGCTGGAGACCGCACTGCACGAGCCGTTCGCCGTCACCGCCCGCTCCCGGGGCCTGAGCGGCACCGCGGTGCGGCTGCGGCACGCGGCGCGGCACGCGGCGCTGCCGCTGGTCACGCTCACCGGCTGGCTGGCCGGGTCGCTGCTGGGCGGCGCGGTCCTGGTGGAGACGGTCTTCGGCCGGCCCGGCATCGGCGCCCTCATCCTCCAGGCGACCACCAACAAGGACATGCCCCTGGTCATCGGCCTGGTGCTGCTGTCGGCGCTGGTGTTCGTCGTGCTCTCGACCCTGGTGGACCTGCTCTACCTGGTCATCGACCCCCGCCTCAGGACGGACCAGGTGACACCATGACCGCACCGCCCGCCTCGCAGACCGCGCCGAAGACGCCCACCGGGACCGTGGCCCCCGCGCGGCGGCCCAGCGCCCGTGCCCTGCTGCTCCTGCCCGCGCTGCTCTTCCTCGCCCTGCTGGTGCTGGCCGCCGCGGCGCCCGGCCTGTTCACCTCGGCCGCGCCCAACGCCACCGACCCGCTCCTGGCGCTGCGCCCGCCGGGGTCCGGCCACTGGTTCGGCACCGACCAGCTCGGCCGTGACCTGTACACCCGCGTCGTCTACGGCACCCGGCTGTCACTGCTGCTCGGGGCAGGCGCCACCGCGATGTCGGTGCTGGCCGGCGCCGCCCTGGGGCTGGCCGCCGGGCTCGGCGGGCGCCTGGCCGACCAGGCGCTGATGCGGCTGGCCGACGTGCTGCTGGCGCTGCCGCCGATCCTGCTCGCACTGCTGGCCGTCGCGGTCCTCGGCAGCGGCACCGTGAACGTAGCCCTCGCCATCGCCGCCGCGTTCGCCCCCGGCTACGCGCGGATCGTCCGCGCCGAGACGCTGGTCGTGCGGCGCTCCGGATACGTCGAGGCCGCCACCACGCTCGGCCTGTCCCGCCCCGTACTGGTCCTGCGGCACGTCGTGCCCAACGCGCTCGGCCCGCTGCTGGTGCTGGCCACGGTCGGCTTCGGCTCGTCGCTGATCGCCGCCTCCGGTCTGAGCTTCCTGGGTCTCGGCCCGCAGCCGCCGACCGCGGAGTGGGGCGCGATGCTCGACCAGGGCCGCGACTTCCTCCAGACCGCCTGGTGGCTGGGCGTCTTCCCGGGCGCGGCCATCACCCTGACCGCGCTGGTGGTCAACGTCGTGGGCCGTCAGGCCCAGGCCCGCTTCACCCGGAGGACCGGCCGATGACACCGCTGCTCACCGTTGACGGACTCCATGTGTCCTTCGGGGCTCTGCGCGCCGTGCGCGACGTCTCCTTCACCCTCGACGCCGGCGAGTGCCTGGCCGTGGTGGGCGAGTCGGGGTCGGGCAAGAGCGTGACCGCCCGCGCGCTCGTCGGACTCGCCGGAGCCGGCGCGCGGGTGCGGGCCGGCACGCTGGCGTTCGACGGCCGCGACCTCACCTCCCTGCGCGAACCGCAGTGGCGGGCGCTGCGCGGGCGGCGGGTCGGCCTGGTCCTCCAGGACGCGCTGTCCTCGCTGGACCCGCTGCGCACCGTGGGGGCGGAGGTCGCCGAACCGCTGCGCGTGCACGGCGTGGTGCCCCGCCCGCGCCGCGCCGAGCGGGTGCGGGAACTGCTGGCCGACGTCGGGGTGCCCGAGCCGGAGCGGCGTGCCGCGCAGTATCCCCACCAGTTGTCGGGCGGCCTGCGGCAACGGGCCCTGATCGCCTCCGCCCTGGCCGCCGGCCCCGACCTCCTGATCGCCGACGAGCCGACCACCGCCCTCGACGTGTCCGTGCAGGCGCAGATCCTGGACCTGCTCGACCGGCTGCGCCGCGAGGGCACCGCGCTGCTGCTGATCAGCCACGACCTGTCCGTGGTGGCGCGGCTCGCCGACCGCGTCGCGGTGATGTACGGCGGGCGGATCGTGGAGACGGGCACCGGCCGGCGCGTGCTGGAACGCCCGCGCCACCCCTACACGCGCGCGCTGCTGGACGCGGTGCCGTCGCTGCACGCCAAGGGCACCCGGCTGTCGGTGCCCGCGCCGCCGCGGCCGCACGCCGGGCCGGACGGCTGCCCGTACGCGCACCGGTGCGCGGCCGCCGACGACGCGTGCCTCGTCACACTGCCGGCGGCCACCGGTCCCGACACCGCGGTCTGCCACCATCCGCTGGACGCCGCGGTCCCGGTGGCGCCGCCGGTGCGGGCGCCGGCGGCCGTGATGGCGCCGGCGGCCGTGCGCGACCGCGAACCGCCCGCGGCGGCCGCCGGGGCCCCTGCCCTGCTGGAGGTCGACGCGGTCTCCAAGGGCTTCCGCGGTCCGGACGGCTCGGTGCACCAGGCGGTGCGGGACGTCTCGCTGCGCCTGGGCGCGGGTGAGGCCGTCGGCGTGGTCGGCGAGTCGGGGTCGGGCAAGACCACGGTGGCGAGGATCGCGCTGGGCCTGCTGGCCCCCGACGCCGGCCAGGTGCGGTTCGAGGGCCGCCCCTGGAGCGGGGTGCCGGAGCGGCTGCGCCGTGCCCTGCGCCCGCGGGTCCAGACCGTCCAGCAGGACCCGTTGGGCTCGTTCGACCCGCGCTACGGCGTGGAGCGGGTGGTGGGTGAGGCGGTGGCCCGGGCCGGGGTGCGCGGCCGAGCCGAACGCCGTTCCCGGACCGCGGAGTTGCTGGACCGGGTGGGGCTCCCGGCGTCGGTGCTGCGGCGCCGGCCGGCCGAACTGTCCGGTGGGCAGCGCCAGCGGGTGGCCATCGCCCGCGCGCTGGCCACCGCGCCGGACGTCGTGGTCTGCGACGAACCGGTCTCGGCGCTGGACGTGTCGGTGCAGGCGCAGATCCTCGACCTGCTCGCCGACATCCGTCAGGAGACGGGTGTGGCCCTGCTGTTCATCTCGCACGACCTCGCGGTGGTGCGGCACGTCAGCGACCGGGTGGTGGTCATGAAGGACGGCCGGGTGGTGGAGACCGGTCCGGTGGAGGATGTCTTCGCCGAACCGTCGCACCCCTACACGCGCACGCTGCTGTCGGCCGCCGCGCTGGTACCGGCACGGCCGGTGGCGCCGCTGCGCCGCACCGGTCCCGTCTGATCCGGTCCCATCTGATCCGGTCCCGTCTGATCCGGTCCGGCGGCGCGGCAGCGGCTGCGCCGCCGGACATCCCGAAGGGCCCTGGGCCACGGACGAACTCCGTGGCCCAGGGCCCTTTTTCGCGTCCCTCCGGGTCCGGGGCGCCGGCGCCGTCGGAGTGCCCGGCCGGGCCCTGCGGCTCCCGGTCGGGCCTCCGTCGGGCCTCCGTCGGTGCCGGTCGCGTCCCCGGCCGGCCCCGGTGCGGCCCGTGTGGCGCCGGTCAGGCGCCGGCCGCCTCCGGCTGCGCCTCGGCTCCGGCGGGCGCCGGCCGCGCGGGCGGCGGCACGAAGTCCTTCTGGCGGATCAGCAGCGCGCTGAGCACCGCCGAGACGGCGGCCACGACCGCGCCGATCCACAGGATGAGGTTGAGCCCGCCCGCGAAGCCGTGGTGGGCGCTGCGGGTGGTGAAGACGGTGCCGAGCACCGCGATCGCGGTGGCCAGGCCCACCTGCCGGGCGGTGGCGTTCACCCCCGACGCCACACCGGCCTGGGCCGGGGCCACCACCCCGACCGCGGTGGAGGCCAGCGGCACCGTGACCATGCCCGCGCCCAGGCCGGAGACGATCATCCCTGCCAGCAGATGCGTCCAGGTCGAGGACTCCGTCACCCCGGTCATGAGCACGATGCCGACGGCGATGGCCACGAACCCGGCGCTGATCATCAGCCGCACCGGCACCGCGGCGCTCAGCCGGCCCGCGGTGGTGGACGCCACGAACATCGCTCCGGTCAGGGCCAGGAGCCGCAGTCCGGCTTGGGCGGGCGAGTAGTGCAGGTCCTGCTGGAGGTAGAGCACGAGGTAGGTGATCAGCGCGTAGATCGAGGCGTTGAGGCCGAAGGCGGCCACCAGACCCCCGTTGAAGGTGGGTTTGCGGAACAGCGTGAGGTCCAGCATCGGGTGCACCGCGCGCCGCTCCAGCAGGAGGAAGCCGGCGAGCAGCACCGCCGCCCCGCCGAGCGTGCCCCACACCTTGGCCTGCGACCAGCCGTCGGAGGCGCTGATCAGGCCGTACAGCAGCAGTGTCAGGCCGGCGCTGAACGCGGCGAACCCGGCCCAGTCGGGCCGGGCGGCCGACGGGTTGCGGGACTCCTCCAGCTTCAGAAGGGTGATCGCGACGACGGCCACGCCGATCGGCACGTTCACCCAGAAGATCCAGTGCCAGCTCAGCCCGCTGGTGAGGGCGCCGCCCAGCACCGGGCCGACGGCGACCGCGATGCCGAGGATGCCGCCGTAGATCCCGAAGGCCAGGCCGCGTTCACGGCCCTGGAACGCCTGGCTGAGCAGGGCCAGCGAGGTCGCCCACACCACCGCGCCGCCGATGCCCTGCCCGGCCCGGGCCAGCGCCAGGAAGAGCGGACCGGTGGCCAGTCCGCACAGCAGCGACCCGATCGTGAAGACCGCGGTGCCCGCGGCGTAGAGCCGCCGCCGGCCCCACAGGTCGGCGAGCGAGCCCCCGGTCAGCAGGCCGGCCGCCAGCGCCAGGGCGTAGGCGTCGATGACCCACTGGAGGTCGGACAGCGACGAGTGGAAGTCGTCGCTGATGTCCGGTAGCGCCACGTTCACGATGGTGATGTCGAGGACGAGCATGAACACCCCGGCCACCACGGCCACGAGCGTCCACCATTTGCGTGCCATGCGTGATCTCCCTTGTCAGATCCGGGACGTGCGTCGGGTCTCGCGGGCCGGGGGCGGGGCCGGGGGCGTGCAGGTGCCGGTGCCGTCGCAGGCCGCGCTGCCGCGGCGCCCTGCCGACGCCGGTCCCGGTGGCGTCCCGGCGGGGTGCCGTACGGGCCGTCAGGTCCGGGCGAACCGGTGTCAGGTCCGGGCGAACTCGCCGCGCACCAGCGGGATCACCTCGGTCGCGAAGCGCTCCCGGGTCTCGGCGTGGTCCAGACCGAACAGCAGCGGGAAGGTGAAGCCCGCGCGCACCACCGCGGCCAACTGCTCCGCCACCTCCTGGGAGGAGCCCGCGAGGACGCGTCCGCCGGCGTCGGGACGGCCGTCCAGCCGCACCTGCACGTTGCAGGCGCACGTGATCGTGTCCGGGTCGCGGCCGGCCGCGGCGGCCGCGGAGCGCACCTTCTCCCGCCGCTCCACCGCCTCGTCCAGGCCCATGCGTTGCAGGGACGGCAGCCAGCCGTCCGCCAGGCGCCCGGTGACGGCCAGGGCGCGCGGGCCGTAGGTGCCCAGCCACACCGGGATGGGGTGCGCGGGCCGCGGTTCGATGCGCGCGTCGTGGACCGAGAAGTGCCGGCCCTCGAAAGTCGTCGAGGGCCGCTGCCACAGGGACCTGACGATCCGCACGGCCTCGTCGAGGGCCTCGACCTTCTCGCCAGGTGTGCGCGTGCTCAGGCCGAACGCGGCGAACTCCGCCTCGTAGCCGCCGTTTCCCAGCCCCAGCACCAGGCGTCCGCGCGAGAGCCGGTCGAGGGTCTCGGCCATCTTCGCCAGCACGGCGGGCGCGCGGTAGGGCAGCCCGAGCACGTCGGTGGCCAGCGTGATCCGCTCGGTCGCCGCGGCCAGGAAGCTCAGCGCGGTCCACGGCTCCCAGGTGCCGCGGTCGCCGTGCAGGTGGTCGCTGAGCGCGAACAGGTCGAAGCCCAGCCGCTCGGCGTCGCGCGCCTCGGCCGCCAGCACGCCGGGGTCGGGCCCGCGGTAGTGGGCGAAGACCCCGAAGCCGAGCCGCGGTCCACTGGTCCCGCTCACCGCGGCGCCCCTTCCGTGGCGCTGCCGCCGGCCCCGGGCCAGCCGGCAGCGGAACCGGCCCGGTGTGCGGCCTCGGGCCCGCTGGAACCGAAGGGCTGCCGGCCGCGCACCACCGGGCGGTCCGGGTCGGCCGACCACGCCGACCAGGAGCCGGGGAAGAGGGCGGCGTCCGGCAGTCCGGCCAGCTCGACGGCCAGCAGGTTGTGGCAGGCGGTGACGCCCGATCCGCAGTGGAACACCACGTCCTCGGCGCCCGCGAGGCCCAGTTCCACGAACCGGGTGCGCAGTTCGCCGGGCGGGCGGAACCTGCCGTCCGCGGTGAGGTTGTCCTGCCAGGGGGCGCTGAGGGCGCCGGGCAGGTGGCCGGCGCGGGTCTCCCCGGCGTGCTGGTCCACGCCCGAATAGCGGGTGACCGCGCGGGAGTCCAGCACCAGGGCCCGCGGCGACAACCCCGCCGCCGCTGTCTCGTCGGCGTCCCGCAGCAGGTGGTCCGGCCACGGCGCCACCCGGCGCTCCACGGGCTGACGCCGCACCGGGCCGGTCTCCAGGGGGGTGAGCCAGGCCGCGAGGCCGCCGTCCAGCAGCGCGGCGCGGTGGCCGGTGCGGCGCAGCAGCCAGACCAGGCGGGCGGCGAACCCGCCGCCCTGGTCGTCGTAGGCCACGACCACGCTGTCGTCGGCGATGCCCAGGCGGCCGAGCCGCGCGGCGAACTCCTCGGGCGGCAGCAGCGGATGGCGGCCACCGTCCGGCGTGGGCGGTCCGGACAGGTCGGTGTCGATGTCCACCCAGACGGCGCCGGGGAGGTGCCCGGCGAGGTAGGCGTCGTGGCCGGACCGGCCGTCGAGGTACCAGCGCACGTCGGCGAGCACCGGTTCCGCGTCCGGGGCGGGGACTCCGTCTCCGGGGGAGGCCGCGCGTTCGCGTACCCAGGCCGCGGAGACCACGGGGGGTATCTGCTCCGCGGCCGGGCCCCGCGCCGCGCTCATGCCTTGCCCCCGACCGGCTCGACCGGAGCAGCGGCGGCGGTCGGGACGGCCGGGGTGGCCCGGCCGGCCGGGGTGGCGGTGGCCGGGGCCGAGGGGCGGCCGCCCACCGTGCCACCCGTGGGGCGGTCGGCGCCGAGGCTCGCGACCTGCGGGATCACGTCGGACGCGACCAGTTCCATGGCACGCGCCACCTCACCGTGCGGGATACCGCCGATGTCGATGGACAGCAGGTGCAGGTCGTGGCCCCACAGTTCGTGCAGCCGGCCGAGCTTGTCGACCACCTCGGCCGGGCTGCCGCAGATCGCCGACCCCGGCCCGACCAGGTCGTCGAAGTCGAAGGCGAACGGGCGGGCTCCGGCGGGCAGTTTCGCGCCCCGGAAGTAGTTGCCGTAGTACTCGCGCCACTGCTCGCGGGCCCGGGCGGTGGTGTCGGCGACGAAGACGTGGCTGGCGGCGCCGGTCCGCGCCTGCCCGGCCGGGCGGCCGGCGCGCGCCCACAGCTCCCGGTAGAGGTCGAACATCGGGACGTGCGTGCGCGGTGGGCGCGCGGTGGTCCCGAAGACCATCGGCAACCCGGTCTCGACCGCCAGGTGCACCGACTCCGGGCGGGAGCCGCCGCTCACCCAGACCGGGGGCCGTTCCTGGTAAGGCCGGGGCTGCACCCGCACGTGGTCGAGCGGCGGGCGGAAGGCCCCCTCCCAGGTCACCTCGTGCTCGTCCCGCGACCACAGGCGCAGCAGGAGTTCGAGGTTCTCCCGCTTGCGGTCCGCCTTGCTCTCCGGCGGCTGCGCGAAGACGGCGTAGGGATCGGGGAAGAAGGAGGCGCCCGCGATCAGCTGGAGCCGCCCGCCGGACAGCAGGTCGAGCGTCGCGTAGTCCTCGGCGACCAGCACCGGGTCGCGGTTGGCGACCAGCGTGGTGCCGGTGGCCAGGGTGATGGCGGAGGTGCGGGCGGCTATCGCCGCGAGGACCACCGGGGGCGCCGAGATGACGTCGCGTTCGCCGAAGTGGTGCTCGCCCACGGTGAACCAGGAGAACCCCAGCCGCTCGGCCAGCACCGCGCTGCGCACCACCTCCTCCAGGCGTTCGGCCTGGGAGACACGGTGCCCGGTGAAGGGGTCGCTGAGTAGGGTGCCGAAAGTGATGGTCCCGATGTCCATGTGTCACGGTCCTTGAGGCGGGTGGATGGAAGGCCCTCAAAGTAAAGTACAACGTGCATGGTAAATTGGGCAACGGACGACAACCCGTATCGGAGGCTTCCCCTGAGTACCTCACCGACGGCCCCTGCCGCCAAGGCGGCACCGGAACGCCCCGGCCCCGCCCGCACCGGCGGGCGGGCGGGGAAGCGCGACGCCATCACCCAGGGCGCCCGGACCGTGTTCGGCCGGGAGGGCTACAGCCGCACCAGCATCGAGGCCATCGCCGCGGAGGCGGGCGTGTCCACGCGCACCATCTACAACCACTTCGAGGGCAAGGACCAGCTCTTCTCCGACGTGGTCCACGACAGCGCCGGCCAGGTCGCGGACGCCTTCGTCGCGACGGTCGGCAAGCAGGTGACCGGCACCGACCCGCGGGCGGACCTGCTCGCGCTCGGCCACGCGTTCGTCGGCCAACGGACCCAGTTCCCTGAGCACTTCGCGATGATCCGGCAGATCAAGGCGGAGGTGCAGCACTTCCCCGCCGCGGTGATCGACGCCTGGCAGCAGGCGGGGCCGCAGCGCGTGCAGCGGGAGGTCGCCCGACGGCTCGAACGGCTCGCGGACGGCGGGCTGCTGCGCATCCCCGACCCCGCGCGCGCCACCGTGCACTTCATCGCGCTGGTGACCTCGGAGATCACCATCCGCCCGCACGGCAGTCCGCAGCTCGGTCCGGCCGAGGTCCGCGACTGCGTCGCCCGCGGCGTCGACGCCTTCCTCCACGGCTACGCCACCGAGCCCCCCGCCTGACCGCCGCGACGCCGCCCCCGCGAGGGGGCTGTACGGCGGGTATGGCGGCGGTACGGTGCCGGTTGCCACGGCGGTGCGGCGCCGTGTGTCGCGGGCTCCGTGTGTCGCGGGCTCCGGGCTCCGGGCTCCGACGGGGCGCGCGGCGGAGACGGGGCGACGGCCCGGGACGGGCGGTACCGGCGCTTCGTCCGATCCAGCCGCCGAAGGACGTTTCGCGGTTGCGCCGGTGCGGTCCTCCGGTGCGACGGCCAGGTGTTCTACGGCTTGGTGGAGGGTGACGCTGTCCCCTCCGTTGGAGGTGGCGGCGTGGGCGGGGGCGGTTGTGGTGAGGGCGGCGGCGAGCAGGCCGGCCATGGCGGTGCGGATCGTGGAGCGCATGGCTCTGGTCCTACCGCGGTGGTGGGCGCGCCGTGCGGAGCGCATGTGCCACGCGAGCGGGTGCACGGGGTCATCCCGGCGGGTGACGGCTACCCGTCACCCGCCGCGGCTCTCCGGAGCGGGCGGTGTGGCTAGTTGATGGTGAACTGGCCGTCGAAGTTGGCTTCGGTGACGCCGCCGAAGGGTGCGCGGATCGTGCACTTGCCGGCGCCGCCGAACAGGTCGGTGGTGAAGGTCGAGGCGAAGGCGTGCCCGGCGAACGGGCCGTCGGTGACCGTGCCGGAGATGGCCACCAGCGGGCCGACGTTGTGGTCGAAGTGCAGGTCGACGGTGCTGTCGGCGACGAAGCCGTCGGCGGTGGTCCACTCGATGGTGCCGGTACCGGTGCCGGTGCCGAAGCCAAAGAGGCGGTGTTCTGACCCTGCGCTATTCCGTGGTCCTTGGGTCGGAAGCTTCCTGGGTCGTCGCGGCGGGCGCGGCGGTGGGGCTGTCGGGCCGGCCGACGGGGTTGCTCACGAGGTGGTTCTCCAGCGGGGGTGTCGAGGTCGGGCTCGTCAGGGCTGGCGAAGTGGGACGGCACGGCGAGGCGCCCGGCCAGGGCGCGGCCGACCGTGTTCGCCTCCTGTGCTTCCGTCCGTGGAGGAACCGAACCGTTGAACAGCCGCCTACGCCGACTCCCACGCCGCCTCGCCCGATCGCCAATACCAGAAAATCAGGGACGAGAACGGAAAAACAGGTAGAAGCGAGGTTCTGTCCGTCTCTCTGAAACAATTCCCCTCCGGCATCGGCATGCCGCTTGATCGGCGGTGGCCTGTGGGATGGCGCGGCGAACCGGTCGGGCTGATTGTTCTGGGCCGGGACACTTACGCATGAGGATGGCACTATGGCAGACCCCGCGCTGGCGACGACGGTCGAGTTGTCGACACACACGCCCGAGACCTTCGGTGCCCTGTATGGAGCGCTGCGGGGCGTCCACGGCATCAAGACCGCCGTGGCGCCTCCCCACTTCGAGCCTGGGGACCAGGGCTCGGTCGTCGACCTGTTGACGGTGTCGTGCGCATCCGGCGGTGCGGTCGCGGTCCTCCTGGACATCGTGCGGAACCTGGTGGAGGCCAGGCGCCCGGGTTTCTCCCTGACGGTCCGGCAGGGCACCGCAACACTGGAGATCACAGCCGACACGGTCGAAGACGCGCTGCCGCTCCTGGAGGAGCTGCTTGATGGATCGTGACCTGTCCCGGTCGCGCGCCCTGCTGATCGGCAATGCCGCTTACGGCCACCCGGACGTCCCCGACCTTCCGGGGGTCCCCAAGAGCCTGGCGGCGATGGACAAGTTGCTGACCGGCGACCTGTGCGGTTGGCCGGCCGACCGCGTGACCTGCCTGGCCGAGGTGGGTACACCGTCCGAGCTGGCCGTCGCGGCTGTCGCCGCCGTCCGCGACGTGGAGGACGTGCTGCTGGTCTACTTCGTCGGACACGGCGCCCCGACCAGCGACGGCCGCTTAGCCTTGATGCTCGCCCGGACCGACCCACACCCGGAGGCACTGCCGCACACCGCGATGCTCTACGAGAACCTGGCGAGCATCATGCGGGGCTGCCCCGCCGCCACGAAACTGGTCATCCTGGACTGCTGCCACGCGGAACTCAGCACCCGATCCCACTTCCGCTTCCAGTCGGTGTCGCTGTCCGAGGCGTACCCGGTCGACGGCTTGTATGCCATCGGTGCCAGCGCGGCGAACAGGAGGGCCAAGTCCCCACTGGACGGCTCCATGACCTTCTTCACCGATGCGTTCGTATCAGTGGTCGAGGCCGGGATCCCTGGCCTTGGCCCCACGCTGCGCTTGGACCAGATCTTCCTCGACCTGCGGCTCAGGCTGCTGCGCGCCAACCGGCCCGAGCCGGTCGAAAGCGGTATCCGCGGCGCACACCGCTTCCCCTTCGCCCGCAACGCAGCCGCGTCCGCCCACCCACCGGCCCGCGACACCGTGCCTGCCGACCCACCGGCCCGCGACCCCCTGGCCCACGACGCGATGCGCGCACCCGCGCCGCACAACAGCAGGCGCACCGTCTTGATGGCCTCGGCGTCGGCCCTCCTTTTCAGCCTGGGCGGGATCTGGCTGAGCGGGGATCGACCGCGTGCCACCGCACTCTCCCCGTCCGACTCGCATCGACCTCAGCCCGGTCCGACCCGAGGCGGGGCACCCACGGCGTCATCCACCACGCCGGCTGCCTCTGCCGTGCACGACGCGAGGCCCTTTGTCGTGCGCGGCGCGGCGCCCTTGGCGGCGCCCCTCAGCGGCGATTCCTTCGTCACATCCGTCGCCTTCGACACGGACGGCAGGACGCTGGCCAGCGGCGGCAACGACGCCATGATTCACCTTTGGGACGTCACCGACCCTGCTCGCGGCGTGGCCACCGTCGCGTCGCTCTCCGGTCATGAAGGCAGTGTCGAGTCGATCGCGTACAGCCCTGACGGAACAATGCTGGCCAGTGCGGGCGACGACGCGACCGTCCGCCTGTGGGGCACCGCCGACCCCACGCGGGCCGCCGTTGTGGGCCGGCCCCTGACGGGGCATCGCGGCGCCGTGTGGTCGGTGGCGTACAGTCCCGCCGGTGGGATGCTGGCCTCCGGCGGCGACGACGGCACGGTCCGGCTTTGGGACGTCGCCGACCCCGCTCGGGCACGGCAGCTCGGCGCCCCGCTCACTACCTCCCGGGGCTCGACGGGCGCTGTGGCGCTCGGCCCCGATGGCAGGGTGCTCGCCGCCGGCTGCGACAACGGCGACGTCCTGCTGTGGGACGTCAGCGCCCCCGCCCGCCCTGTGCAGTTGCCCAAGGCCCTCCTCGGCCATCACCGCTACGTCCCGTCGCTGGCGTTCGCTCCCGACGGTAGGACACTCGCCGCCGGCAGTGACGACGGCACCATCCTGCTGTGGAACATCACCGACCCCAGCCGGCCCGTACGCGTCGGCAAGCCCCTGACGGGGCATCACGACACCGTGTGGTCGCTCGCGTACAGCCCTGACGGCAGGACGCTCGCCAGCGGCGGCAACGACCGGCGGATCTTCCTGTGGAACACCGCAGATCCGGCTCGTATCGTCCGCATCGGACAACCCCTCGACGGCTACCATAACGACGTTTCATCTGTAGCCATCGCCCGCAGCGGCCGCCTCATGGCAGGCGCCTGCGGCGACGGCACGGTGCAGTTGTGGCGGCTCAACGGCTGAACCAGCGCGCCTCGCGGCCAGCAGTCTGAGCTGCCCCGAGTTTCGCGGAGCGCGGTGCCACGACGATGTGGTTGTCCGTCATGCCGGGCAGCCACAGGGCGACCGCGCTCTGTGAACGGCACGGTTTCACGGACGCGGGTGAGCCCAGCGATCTTCTGCCCGATGGCGTGGGCAGGGAGCGGGTCATGGCGAAGAGCCTGGCCGCTGTCACCATGTGATGTGAGGAGTACGCCGGGCGCCGCCGCCCGTCGACGGAGCGTTCTGCGGGAGCTCAGGGGTTTGCCGCGGCGGCGCCACCGGCCGGCTCGCGGTGAAACCCGCCCGGCCCTGCCGCCCTCGGCCCCGCCACCGTCTCGCCCTACGACGTGAGCGCTGCTACGCCCGCCACAGCAACCCCGCTGGAAGAGCCCCAGGTCGCCGGCTGGGAAGGGCTTCCCCGGCCGGCGACCTGCTTCCTCCCGGGCTGGCGCCGCCACACGGTCGGCGCGATGACCTGCTGTCAGCCCGCGCCGCGGCTGTCAGCTCGTGGCGGTGCGGTCCTGGTCCTGGACCGACGAGCCGGCCTCGGCTCAGCCTCGCTGGACGTCATGCCCTACTCGGACCTGATCATTCGAGGTCAAGGCACCCGCGCCAAGCTGAAACGCCTGGTCAAGCTCGACGTCCTCACCGAGGCCGAGACCGGCAGCTTCACCAGGAAGCAGTAGCCGACGAACACGGTGACCAGTGGCCCTTTCCCAGCCTCATCCCGAAAGGGACATCACCTCGCGAACCGCCGGACGAAGGCGCTCAGCGCGGGCACCTGATCGTGTCCATTCTCGGCGGCTCCAGCCGCCACGTCTCCATCCCGGGCATGGCGGCCTCCATCAGCCCGTGGGCCGACATCGCGACCGGAGTCGTCGTGCCCGACGCCGGACACTTCATCCCCGACGAGCAGTTCGCGCTCGTCGCCGGCGCCATCCCCGGTTCGTCCTCGACGGCGACTGACCCGGCGCCGTCACGCGCGGTCCTGAGCCTGTTCCGCCGAAGACCAGCACCTGTTCGCCCGGAGACCAGCGCCTGCTCAGCCGAAGAAGGGACGAGCTCACGGGCCCGGGCCGCACGGACCGCGTCGCCGATCACCCGCGAGGTCGATGTCGCGCCCGGGCACCGGGCGAGCCCGTGTCCCGTTCTCCGATCGCCAGGGCTCCCCTGAGTCCGCCCAGGGCGTCCCGGATCGCGTCGGCGAGCCCGCGCGCGGGATCGCGGATCCAGTCCTCGACGGCTGTGGTGAACACGGCGGTGGCGGCCTGCGCGGCGAACGCCGCGTCCCGGCGCGGGGTGCCGCGGGAGGTGAGCGCGTCGGCGACGGCCGCCGTCATCGCGGCCATCTTCAGCAGGTCTCGTTCCTGCAGGTCGGTGGAGGAATCGATGATCGTCCGGCGGGCCCGGGCGAGTTCGGGGTAGCCCTCGACCTGGGCGGCGGCCGCCGTGGCGAACGCCTCCACGGCGGCGTCCAGCGGGCCGAGTTCGTCGCCGGCCGCGGCGAGCACATCGAGGACCCTCGCCTGGAGCGCGTCGGCGCTGGCGAACATGACCTCACGCTTGTCCGCGAAGTGGTTGAAGAAGGAGCGCTTGGTCATCTCCGCCCGCTCGGCGATCTCGGCGACAGTCACCGCGTCGTACCCGCGCTCGACGAACAGGGCCATCGCCGCCTCCTGCAACCGGCCGGGCGCGTCGGACTTCCTTCGGACCATGCGCCCAGCCTACCTCACTTACTTGCACTCGGTGAAAGTTACGCCTATCGTGATTTGCACCGGGTGAAAATATGTGGGTCCCCGCACCGCGGACCACACCGCCCGTCCCGGCCTCGGCCGCTGCGCACCCTTCGTTCCTCGAGGAGTCACCCAGCCATGACCAGCACGCCCACGCCCTCCCTCGCCGTCGCCGTCATCGGTGCCGGCCGTATCGGCAGCGCCGTCGCCTTCCAACTGCGGCGCGCCAGCCACGCGGTGACCGTTGTGGCCCGCCCCGGTTCGCGCCGCCTGGCCCAACTGCGACGCGACGGCGGGATCGTTCTGACAAACGGCGATCGCGCTGTCGTCAAGATCGCTGAACACCTCGATGAGCAGGCCCAGTTCGACCTGGTCATCGTCACCGTGCTCGCCCACCAGGCAGGCACGCTCCTGCCGGCCCTGCAGCGCAGCCCGGCCCGGTGTGTGCACTTCATGTTCGTCACCCCCGAGGCCGAGCGACTACGTTCCGCCGTGGGCGCGGACCGTGCCACGTTCGGCATGGCCGCCGTCCTGGCCACGCTCGACGGCGACGGGAGGCTCGGACTGACGATCCCCAAGACGAAGGCCATGCAGGGAGACCAGCGGTGGGTGAACCTGTTCCGGGCCGCGGGCATGCCGTCCGCGCTGGAGCCGGACATGGGGCGCTGGCTGCGCTCCCAGGTACCACTCACCATCGCCATGGAGGGCGTCTCGGTCGCCGGCATGCGGCACAAACGCGGGGCGGGCTGGGCCGAGGCGAGGACCGGGGCGCGGGCACTGCGCGCCGGGTACTCGATCCTCCGCGGCCTTGGAGAAACCCCCTACCCGGGCGCGAAGAAGCAGATCAGCCGCGCCCCCGGGCTGATGCTGACACTCATCCTGTGGGGGGTGTCGCGCAGCAGGTTCCGCGAAACGGTCGGGAATTCCGCCGAGGAGTGCCGCGGCCTGATCGACCTGCTGGCCGCCGAAGCCGCACAGGTGCCGGCGCTGGGTGAGGCCGCCGGCGCCCTGCGCGCGCTGCGGCCCGCGAAGGCCGACCGTGACCGCGCCGCCCCCTCCCGGCTCGCCTGACGACACACGACCACGGAAAGCGGACTCATGAACCACGGACCCTACGGGCCCGAGCACCCCGACATCACCTACGTCCCGCACGACTACCCCGAGGCAGTGTTCGACACCGGCGAGGTGGCACTGAACCACGCCGTCGCCGGGTCGGGCAGCAAGCCGGTTCTGCTGCTCATACCACCGCAGGCGACCTCCTGATGGGGCTACGAGCGGGCCATGCGGCTCCTGGCAGACGACTTCGAGGTCTTCGCCGTGGATCTGCGCGGCCAGGGACGCTCAACCCGGCCCCCCGGACGCTACACGGTCGACAACATGGGCAACGACCTGGTGCGGTTCATCTCCGGCAGGATCAGGCGACCGGTCGTCGTGGCCGGCAACTCCTCCGGCGGGCTCATCGCGGCATGGCTGTCCGCCTACGCGCCGCCCGGCCTGATCCACGGGGCCTGCTACGAGGGCCCGCCGCTGTTCTCCGCCGAGATCCGTCCTCCCTAAGGCCCTGGCATGAGCCAGACTCACGGCGCGATGTTCCAACTCGTCAACGCCTATCTGGGTGACCAGTGGCAAGTCGGCGACTGGGAGGGACTGCGGCGGGCCTTCGCCCGGGACCTGCCACTGGTGGTCCTGCACGGCCTGGCGAGAATGGCGACCCGGCACCGGCGGCGACGGAGGCCAGTCGTACGTCAGCGGCGAAGAACCGCCGCCGACCTTCAAGGAGTACGACCCGGAGTGGGCCCGGGCCTTCTGGACCGGCTCGGCGACCGCGTCCTGCGACCACGCGCGCATGCTCTCCGCAGTGAAGGTCCCGGTGCTGTTCACCCACCGCTTCCGGCACGTCGACGAGACGACGGGCCGGCTGCAGGGAGCCCTCACCGACCTGCAGGCACGGCATGTGCGCGAGCTCGTCACCGGAGCCGGGCAGCACATCACCTACGAATCACTCCCCGACGCCCCCACAACCTGAGCCGGGCCGACCCGGAGACCTACGCCGCCCTCCTACGCGACTGGGCCGCCACCCTCGATGCTGAACCCGGCCGTACGTGAACGGGCCCGCGCCAAGGTTCACCGCCTCCCGGCGCCCCTCGGCGCCTCGCCCGGCCACGACGTCCGCGAACGGCTCCCCGACCCACCGGAGAAGAGCGACGACGGCGGGCATGACCTCAACCCCTTCGGCACGTTCACCGTCTCGTGGACAGTGAGGCCCCGCGCTGGGCAGCCGTTCGGCGCCCCAGGCGTACGCGGCCCCGCGTCCGGCTGCGCGTGAAGGCTTCGCACCGGGCGGTTCGACCGGACGGCACCGCGTCCCCGGCAGCCGCATCGCGACGGGCCCCAGCACACCGAGGAACACCGAACGGGAGACACGGAGACGCACCATGAAACTGATCACCATCAAGGAGCACACACTGCACGCCGGTGTGGCGAGAGCGTCCGCCGCCCGGTCGGCCGGGGTGAGCCCCGGCTTCGGCGCGAGCTACGACCCGGCGAGCGGCCTGCCTTACAGCCCGTCGGCCGAGGTGCTGGAGGACCTCGACGAGGGACGCCTCGCCGCCATGGACGCGCACGGCATCGGCATGCAGGTGCTGTCCAACCTCACCACCCAGTTCCTGCCCGCCGACGTGGCGCCGGAACAGGTACGCGACGTCAACGACCGCCTCGCGGCGGCCTGCTGGCGCCACCCCGAGCGGTTCGCCGCGTTCGCCTCGCTGCCGACCACCGCCGCCGACCGGGCACGTGCTGGGCACCGACCGCATGATGTACTCCGTCCACTACCCCTTCGTCGGCAACGACGGAGCTCGCGCGTTTCTGACGGGCTCCGGCCTCTCCGAGGACGCCCAGCACGACATCGCCCACCGCAACGCCGAACGTCTCCTGCGACTCTCACCGGCGACGTCCGCACGGTGACGGACTGGGCGCTTCTTCGGTGTCCGGCCAGGCGCGGAAGCGGCTCGCCGCGCCGAATGGAATCACGGGGGTGTCGACGCCGCACCGCCGGTAAGGCTCGCGGCGGCGGAACGGTGGGTGGTGGCGGCGGTGTGCGCGGGGCTCGCGCTGGTCGGGCTGACCTCGGGCACGGCGGGTGCTCGCGGTGGATCGTCCCTGTTGCGCTGTTGTCTGCTCGCCATCGCCATCGCAACGCTCCCGGCGGGCGCGCCGGCGGGACGCCCGCCCGGCTGACCGCGAGCGCCGGCGCTGGGGTTGGCGCGGGGTGGGGACCGTCGGAGGCGCCGGTGCGCCTGACCAGCGTCCGGCTGATGTTCGACCAGGAACCGCCCGCGCCGGAGTTCACCAAGATCCCCGACGGCTCGAACGAAGCCGATGTCCGGCAGGTGTCGTGACCCAGGCTTCCAGGACTCCACTATGGTCCGTGCAGCTCACAGCTTGCGGATGAGGCCGTGGTGCTCCGGCCCCCAACTTCGCGCCGCACGGTCCCGAGGCGTACCCGGGCCCAGGGAACGAACGGACACGCATGACGCGTTGAAGTGCCCGACGTTCTCTCGTCTCAGCAGTGACGACAAGCAACCGAGACTCGTTCCGAAGTCAAAAGGTGCCTCACTATGTCCGACCAGCCCGATTTCGATCATCTCGACGTCGACTACGACCAGTTTCTACCCCTTCTCCAGGGCGCCAACGACGGCCTGCTCGCCGCGCTCGCAACTGTCCCCGAGTCGGGCCGGGTGCTCGATCTCGCATGCGGCGTGGGGGAGCCGGCAGTGACACTGGCGCGGCAGCGACCCGATCTTCGGCTGACAGGCATCGACATCTCCGAGACCCAGATCGAGGCCGCGCGGTCACGGGCCGCTCAACTCGGCAACGACGGTGTGCGCTTTGAGGTCATGTCCATGGACGCTCTGGAGCTGGACACCGGTTCGGTCGACGCAGTCATGTCCCGTATGGGCGCACTGATGATGGGCGATCCCATACGCACTGTCCGGGAGGCCGCGCGCGTACTCGTCCCCGGCGGCAGGCTCACCGTCGCAGTATGGGGAACGCTCGACATGCACGCCGCCATGCGGCTCGGCCTCCGCTGTCTTGAGGCCGTGCTGCCCGCGGAACAGGTACCCGACCTCAGTGTCTTCGACAAGCTGGCCGCTGCCGGCGTACGTGAAGGGATCCTCCGCGAGGCAGGTCTTACCGCGGTCGATTCGCGCACCCTCCGCTGGACCTTCGAACGCGCCGACTTCGAGAGCTGGTGGTCCTTCGTCCTCGCCATCCCCGGCCCCATGCAGGACGCGTTCCGCCGTCTTGGCCAGGACGCACTCGGCCGGGCACGCCGAACCATGGCCGAACTTGCCGCCCCCTGCCGCCGGCGGGACGGCTCTTACGCGTTCCCCATGGGCTGCCAACTTCTCAGCGGGCGACTCTGAAAGGCACTTGAGGTAGGCAGAGTCCCCGCCATGCGGCTTAGGGCTCGTAAAAAGATCTTGTTGAAGTGCCCCGGTCGGACGTAACTGTTGTGACGATCCGACGCCTGTGGAAGCAAGGCTCCATGTGCAAGTGCACCACGTCCGCGCTCTCGCCGACCTCGCACATGCCGGATGGCAGCCTTCCGACTGGGCGCGCGTCATGCTCCATCGGCGCCGCAAAACACTCGTGGCCTGCGACATCTGCCATGACCGTATCCATTCGGAACAGTGCGGCCGACCCAACCGGATGGATCATGATGCACCGTCGCCTCGCCCGCGACTACGAGACCAAACCGGCGTACTCCGAGAGCGTGATCCGCCTCGCGATGATCTCCCACCTCGCGAAACGAGCGACGGGGAAACGGTCATAAAATGGAGCAAGCTATGAACTATCGCTTCTTCAAGCAGGACGTCCTCTCAGCACAAGGGGCTGCGGGGCAGCAGGCGGTCCGAGATGATCTTCTGCTGGATTTGGCTGGTTCCTTCGAAGACGGTGGTCAGGCGGGCGTCACGCCAATAGCGCTCGACTCGGCGTTCGGTGGTGTAGCCGTTGCCGCCGTGCAGCTGCATGGCCTGGCCGGTGACCTCGACAGCCATCTCGGTGGCGAGGAGTTTGGCCATCGCGGCCTCCCGCTCGCAGGGACGGCCGAGGTCGATCAGGTGGGCGACCTGCTGGTAGAAGGCGCGCGCCTGGTCCACCCGCGCGGCCATCTCGGCGACCATGAAACGCAGGGCCTGAAAATCTCCGATGGGGTGATCGAACTGGTGGCGTTCCTGCAGGTACAGCAGGCACTCCTCGACCGCGGCCCGGGCGAGGCCGACCGCCCGCGCGGCGGTGTGCACGCGCGCCACATTGAGGTCCTGTTCGATGGCCCGGAAGGCGTTGGTCTCCTTGCCCTTGCCGCCGGCGCCGGGACGGCCCAGATCGGTGACCAGGTTGGCGGCCGGCACGCGCAGCCCGTCGAACTCGAGGTTCCACGTGAGGAAGCCGTGGTAGCCGATCTTGTCGATGGGGTTCCCGGTCAGCCCCTCGGGAAAGGCACCGGGCTCCTTCTCGACAACGAGGGTGCCCATGCCCGCTGACCGCCGCTCTCCGGGTTCGGGATCCCGAACCCGGCACAGGAGCTGGATAAAGTCCGCGGCCTTGGCATTGCCGCACCAACGCTTTGTCCCGGTGACGACGAAGTGGTCTCCGTCGCGCACCGCGCGCGTGCTGACACCGGCGAGGTCGGAGCCGGCGCCGGGCTCGGACAGGGCGACGGCGCCGATCCACTGCCCGCGCGCGCTCTTCTCCAGCAGCCGGCGGCGCTTGGCCTCGTCGTCGAAGCCGGTGCCCATGCCCTGCGCCCGGGCGATGATGCTGGCGACGCTCATCCAGCCGCGGGCCAGCTCTTCGGCGATCAGGCAGTACTCGAACACCCCCAGCCCCATGCCTCCGTACTCGGTGGGGACGAGGATCCCGAAGTAGCCCTGCTTGCTCAGCCTCTCGATCAGCGAGCGCGGCATCTCGCCCTTGTGCTTGTCGAGTTCGTCGGCGACCGGGCGTACCTCCTCGTCCGAGAAGCGGCGCGCCTCGGCCTGGACGGCCAGCCGCGCACCGGTGTCGTACGGGGGAGCCAGAACCGGGACCGGCGGAGCGATGACGGTGGGAGAACTCATGGGCCACTCCTTCGTATCCCGCATGACGGCATGCCATGCCGTTTCTACCCTTCGGGACTATGCGCCCGGCCCGGGTCCCGCGTCAACCTGCGCTAGCCGGTGAGGTTCGCGCTGATCTCGGCCGCCGTCCGGACCGCCAGGTCCCCCCAGTGCGGCACTTTGCGGTGGTCGAAGCGGATGTCCGGCATCGAGATCGCGATGCCTGCGACGGGCCTGCGGCCGGGGCCGAGCACCGGCGCACCGACGGCGCACACGTTGGCCCGGTTCTCGCCGATGTTGACGGCGTAGCCGAGCTCGCGGGTCTCGCGGATGTTCTCCCGGAGCCGGGCTGGGTCGGTGATGGTGTTCTCGGTGACCCGCTCCAGTCCGTGGGCGATGACGCGCTCCACGTCCGCGTCGCCCATGGCGGCCAGCATGCTGCGGCCGATCGCCGTGACGTGCAGCGGCCCCGAACTGCCCAGGCGGTTGTAGGTGCGTACGGGCTGGTCGCAGTCCACCCGGTCGATCAGCACGATCCGCTCCAGGCCGTCGAGCACCGAGAGGTGGATGGTCTCCTGCGTGGCGTCGCGCAGCGCGGCCATGGGCTCGGCCGCCGCCTCCCGGACGCCGACCTCGCCCACCGCCCGCCTGCCGACGATCAGTGCCTTGGCCGTCAGGTTCCACCGGGTCTGCTCCTCCTCGGTGGGGCGCAGCCATCCGGCCTCGGCCAGCGTCACCAGGATGCGCTGCACGGTGGAGGTGGGCAGGCCGACCAGGCGCGAGAGCGCGCCCACACCGATGGGCTGGTGCTCGGAGACGGTCTCCAGCACCCGGAGGCTGCGAAGCACGCTCTGCATAGCGGTTCTCCTTCATCGACGGTCGCTGCCGACGCGTCGCTCATTGCCGTATCGCTCATTGACGTATCGCTCATTGACGTATCGCTCATTGACGCCGGGGTCGACCCGGAGCCATGCTGGGAATCCAATTTCGGGATGGCATGCCACATCGTGGCATGAATTCCCCTTCGCTTCAACGAGGAGGTGAAGGCGTTGCTCCGGACCCCATCCGCGCACTCGTCGACGGCGGTGCTGGCCGCCGCATCGAGTCGACTGCGCTTCGAGGACCTTCCGCCGCAGGTGGTCACCCTCGCGCGGCAGTGCCTGCTCGACGTGCTGGGCACCATGCTCGCCGGAGCCCGCGAGCCGGCGGCGCGCATCCTGGCGGACTTCACAGGCGCGGAGGCCGCGGGCGGCCCCTGCACCCTGGTGGGGATGCCCGGCACGGCCGCTGCGTCGTCCGCCGCACTGGTCAACGGCACGGCCGGCCACGCACTCGACTTCGACGATGTGATCGGCACCGTGGGCCATCCCTCGGTCGCCGTGGCTCCGGCCGCGCTCGCTGTGGCCGAGCGGACCGGCGCTTCCGGGCGCGCGCTGCTGACGGCGTTCGTGGCCGGGGTGGAGACCCAGGCGCGGATCGCCGCGGCGGTCGGCCCCGCGCACTACGCCCGCGGCTTCCACTCCACCGCCACCTTCGGCTCCTTCGGCGCGGCCGCCGCGGTCGCCCACCTGCTGGGCCTCGACACTCCGCGCACCACCACGGCGCTGGCGATCGCCGGAACCCAGGCCGCCGGGCTGAAAGCGGTCTTCGGCACCATGAGCAAGCCCTTGCACGCGGGCCGCGCGGCGGCGAACGGAGTCGTCGCCGGCGAGTTGGCCGTGCGGGGCTTCACCAGTGCCGACGACATCCTCGGGCACGCGCAGGGCTTCGCCGCGGCCGAGTCCGACGCCTTCGACGCCCGGGCGCTGTCGCCGAGTTTCGGTGATCCCTGGCACCTGGAGGAGGTGCGGTTCAAGACCCACGCCTCCTGCTTCCTCACCCACGCCTCCGTCAACGCCCTGATCGCGCTCCGCGCCCAGGACGGATTCGACCCTGGCGAGGTGGCGCACATCGGGATCGCGGTGCCACCGGGACATCTGGACGTGTGCGGCATCCCCGAACCGCGCACCGGACTGGAGGCCAAGTTCAGCCTGACCGGCACGGCCGCGCTCGCACTGGTCCACCGGCGCGCCACCCCCGACCTGTTCACCGACGCCGCGACGGCCGATCCGGCCGTCCTGGTGCTGCGCGAGCGGACGGCCGTCGTCCCCGACCCGTCGCTGTCCGGCCCCGTCGCCGAGGTGCGCGTCGCGCTGCGCGACGGACGCGAGCTGCGATCCGCGGGGGACATGCGTGCGCCGGCCTGGACCGATGACCCCGCAGAACAGGACGACGCCCTGGCGGCGAAGTTCACGGGACTGGCCGAACCGGTACTCGGCCCCGAGCGCGCCGCCTTGGTGGCGCGTGCCGTCGCCGGACTGGCCGGCCTGGACGACGTGCGTGTGCTGTGCCGACAGCTGCGCGCCTGACCCGAGGGAATCCCATGTCGCAAGAACTCGCAGCGATCAAAAAGCGCGCCCGCCTCCTGGCCAAGGGCCGATACTTCGAGGACTTCGAGGCGGACCAGGTCTTCGAGCACCACTGGGGGCGCACCCTGACCGAGGCCGACTCCGTCCTGTTCACCACCCTGACGCTGAGCTACAACCCGATCCACTTCAACGCGGAGACCGCCCAGGAGCAGGGGCACGAACAGCTGGTGGTCCACCCGAACCTGCTCTTCCTCACGGTGTTCGGGCTCAGCGTGGAGGACCTCAGCGAGAACGGCGGCCCCTTCCTCGGCGTCGAGGAACTCACCTTCCACCGGCCGGTCCTGGTGGGCGAGACGGTCCGCGCGCGCAGCCGGGTCCGCACCGCGCGGCGCTCCGACAGCCACCCGGGCATGGGCATCGTCGGCTGGCGCACCGAGGGCCTGGTCGGCGACGAGGTCGTGGTGGATTTCGTCCGTACCAACTTCGTGCGCACCGCCGGCGCGCCCGCCGTCCTGTGAGCTGAGGAGACACCGACATGTACTTCGAGGACTTCACCGTCGGCGACGTCTACGAGCACGCCCGCGGCAAGACCGTCACCGAGATGGACGGCGTCCTGATCACCAACATGGTCATGAACACCGCCCAGGCCCATTTCAACGCCCACTCCCGCGAAGGCAGCGCTTTCCCGCACGTCCTGGTCTTCGGCGGGGTGACCATATCCATGGTCATCGGCCTGGCCACCCAGGACACCGGCGAGCACGCGCTCGCCGAACTCGGCCTGGACCGGATCAGGCTGCGGGCCCCCGTCACCCACGGGCACACCCTCTACGCCTACACCGAGGTCCTGGACAAGCAGGACGCCGACCGGCCCGACGCCGGCGTGGTCCGTTTCAAGCACTGGGGCGTCAACCAGGACGACGTGCTGGTCTTCGAAGGAGAGCGCACCACGCTCATCCAGCGGGCCGGAGCCCGGCGATGAACGGCCCGCTCGACGGAATCGTGGTGGTCGACCTGACCCGCGCGCTGTCCGGTCCCTACGCGACCATGCTCCTCGCCGACCTCGGCGCCGACGTCATCAAGGTCGAGTCCCCGGCCGGCGACTCCGCCCGAGGCACCGGCCCCTTCCCCAGCGACGACGAGGACCACCACTACGGCGGCTACTTCCAGAGCGTCAACCGCAACAAGCGCAGTGTCGTCGTCGATCTCCGCTCCCCGGAGGGCACCGCGGCGGTGCGGCGGCTGGCCGCCGACGCCGACGTGCTGGTGGAGAACTTCCGCGCCGGGGTCATGGACCGGATGAGCCTGTCCTACGAGTCCCTGCGGTGCGACAACCCCCGCCTGGTCTACGGCGCGTTGCGCGGGTTCGGCGACCCGAGGACCGGAACCAGCCCCCATGTGGACCGGCCTGCCTTCGATGTCGTCGCGCAGGCCATGGGCGGCCTGATGGGCATCACCGGCCCCCCGTACCAGCCCACCAAGGTCGGCGCCGGCATCGGCGACGTCTTTCCGGCGACGCTGCTGGCCGTAGGCGTCCTGGCCGCCCTGACCGACCGCGCCCGCACCGGACACGGCCGGTTCGTGGACGTCGCGATGTACGACGCCATCGTCTCCCTGTGCGAGCGGACCGTCTACCAGCACTCCTACACCGGCGCGGTCCCGACCGGCGAAGGCAACGACCATCCGCTGCTCTGCCCCTTCGGCCTCTACCGCACCGCGGACGGCTGGGTGACCGTCGCCGCCCCCCGCGACCACCAGTGGCAGGCGCTGTGCACCGCCCTCGGACGGCCCGACCTCGCCGAGGACCCGCGCTACGCCACCAACAACGCGCGGGTCGCCGTACGCGACAAGGTCCGCGCCGTCATCGAGGAGTGGACCACGCAGCGCACCTCCGCCCAGGTGGTGGCGGCCGTCGCCGCGGACGTGCCCTGCGGTCCGGTGAACACCGCGGCGGACCTGTACGCCGATCCACACCTTCGTGCCCGCGAGATGCTCGTCGACATCGAGCACCCCGGCAGCGCACGGACGGTCACCGTGGCCGGACAGCCCATCAAGTTCGCCGGCTCCGGCGCCGCCGTCCACCACCGCGCTCCCCTGCTGGGCGAGCACACGGCCGAGATTCTCGGCCCCGGTACCTCAGCGGGCTAAGACCGCTGATCACCCGCCACCTCGTTTCCCCGTCCCGTCTTTCATCGGAGGCATGCCATGCGAACGCGCCGCAGTGAACTGTCCACCCCCGGAAGCAACGAGAAGATGCTCGCCAAGGCTGCCAGCAGCGACGCCGACCTGGTCTTCTGCGACCTCGAAGACTCCGTCGCGCCCGCCGAGAAACCAGCCGCACGAGCCAAGATCGTGCACGCTCTGCTCAACCACGACTGGCGGCCGGCCACCCGGGCCGTGCGGATCAACGACCTGGAAACCCACTACGCCTACCGCGACATCCTCGACGTGGTCACCGGCGCTCGGGACGCCCTGGACATCGTCATCGTGCCCAAGGTGAAGTCCGCGCGAGACGTGTGGTGGGTGGACCGCCTGCTCACGCAGATCGAGACCGACCTCGGCCTGACCAAGCGGATCGGCATCGAGGTCCTCATCGAGGAAGTCGAGGCGATGATCGCCACGGAGGAGATCGCCCATGCCTCACCCCGCCTGGAGGCACTGATCTTCGGCCCCGGGGACTATTCCGCCTCCCAAGGGGTCCGGGTCGCGGCGATCGGCGCCTCCGACGGCGGCTACCCCGGCGACCTCTGGCACTACGCCCGCAACAAGATCGCCATTGCGGCCCGCTCCGCCCGGATCGCGGCCGTCGACGGCCCCTTCGCCGACTTCAGCGACCCTGACGGTTACCAGCAGCAGGCCCGCCTCGCCCACACCCTCGGCTTCTCCGGCAAGTGGGCCATCCATCCCAGCCAGATCGCCCTGGCCAACGAGGAGTTCCGCCCCACAGACGAGGAGATCGCCCAGGCCCGCAAGCTGGTCGCCGCTTTCGGCGAGGCCAAGACGCGCGGACTGGGGGCGGTCGCCGTGGACGGAACCATGGTCGACATCGCCTCCGTGCGCCTGCTGCGCAACACCCTCGACCAGGCCGAGGCTCTCGGCTTGTGAATGCCGCCCGTTCCACGTCGGGTCGACCTGTCCCCGCTGAGCTTGATTTTCAACCTCGCGCGTCCCCCGACCTGCTGAGGTTGTTCATCTCCGGGGGCGTGTGACACAGCCGTCTGCCTGCGGCGGCGGCGACTGGCCGACATCGGCCGACATCGTCGTCGCCGCAGGACTCGCCATGGCAGGCTCCGGGTGGTCACCCCAGAGCTGCGCGGCGCTCGATCGTCGGGGGCTCCAGCGGAGCTTTCGCCGAGGGAGCCGCGTAGGCGATGGCGATGGTCATGAAGGATTTCCCCCCGGTAGCTGATGGATGATCGGGACGTGCCGGATCCGCGCCTTCGCGGGTCGGCCCGCCAGGTTCTCGCCACCGCTTACGGGGACCCGTGGCGTGTCGGGCGAGAGCGTCGAGGAACACGCCCGGATCCCAGGTTCAGCACCGTGCTGAGGGCGACAGCCTCGGCAACCCCTTCCGCGGTGACCCGAGCCAGTTGCTCACCACGGGCTTCAGCCGGCTGCCGTCGCGCCGGACCAGCCACCGACGGCGCTCACCTGAATCCCTACCGCGTCCGTGGACAGGGCCCGACAGTGGCCAGAAAGCCGAGCAATTCCTTGTTGAGCCGGTCCGGGGTGTCGAGCGGAATCATGTGCGCGGCATCAGCGATCACGCTGAGCTCGGCATGCGGGATGGCCTTCGCCAGCAGGGTGACGTCGGCTACTGGAGTGTTGGTGTCCCGTCCTCCGGCCACTACCAGGGTCGGGCAGGTTAGTGCCGCCAGTTGGTCCGCTGCGTCGAAATGTGCGATCCGGTCCCATGCGGGTGCGTACACGGCAGCGTCCATGGCGCGGATCGACTTCTCGAGTCGGTCGAGTATGTCCGGTCGGCGCTCTACCGTGGCCGGAGCAAGCCAGTTGGTCACGAGCGGCACGACGGCGCCCATGCCGTCCTGGCGCACGGACGCTGCGTGGCTGCGCATGAACGCGCGCGTCTCGTCGGTGAATGTCGCCGCCGTCGCGATCAGCGTGAGGCTCTTCACTAGGCCGGGACGCGACAGCGCGAGCTGCTGGGCGATCATTCCGCCGAAGGAATGACCGACGATGTGGGCGCTGCCCCCCGCATCGGCCTCGACGATGTCGGCGACGTCCTGTGCCAGGTGGCCGATGCCCGCGTTTCGAGGCGGAGGGTCGGACATCCCGTGACCGGGCAAGTCGACGGCTACCACCCGATAGCGATCGGCAAGGGCTTCGATCTGGCGGTCCCAGTACGTCAGGTCCAGGCCGACGGCGTGCAGCAGCACAACTGTCTCCCGGTCGGCAGGGCCAGCTTCGACGCGGTTGAACCGCCTGGGCCGCAGACACCCACTGCTCGGCATCATCGACACCTTTCTCTAGTGGTCACTACAGAAATGGACGTTAGCAGATGTGTGAACCGATCGCCGACCTCGAGCCCGCTCCTCGCGCTGGAGCCGGCCCGTCGGCCCGCAGGCATCCCCTGCTCACACCGACCCGCCCGCCCACATCTTTCTGCAGCACCCGTTATACAATTGCGCCATGCCGACACCGACGCGCCCCAGGGGGCGACCACGCTCCTTCGACCGGGACGCCGCGCTGGACGTTGCGATCAAGCTGTTTTGGACGAACGGCTACGAGGCGACCTCGATCAGCGACTTGACCGCCGCGCTCGGCATCGGTTCGCCCAGCCTGTACGCTGCGTTCGGCGACAAACGGGCTTTGTTCAACGAAGCCGTCGAGGTGTACGCGGATCGGTACGGTGGATACATCACCCACGCCCTCGGCCAGGAGCCGACCGCCAGGCAAGCGATCACGCGGGTGCTGCGAGAGGCCGCCCACGAGCACACGCTCCCCGGCAGACCGCGTGGCTGCATGCTGCTGTGCACCGTCGAGGCCGCCGGCAGCACCGAGGTCGCCGACCTGCTACGTCAGCACCGCGAGCGGCACATCGCCGCCTTCCAGCAGCGCATCCAGGCCGACGTCGACGCGCATGTCCTGCCGCCGGAGACCGACGCCGCGGCCCTGGCCCACTACACCGAAGCGACACTGCAAGGCATGTCGCAGTCCGCCCGCGACGGAGCCAGCCGGCATGTGCTCGAGCAGGTGGCTGTTCTGGCCGTCCAGGGTTGGCCGCGTGAACTTCGCTAGTGTGATGCGCCAGGAATCCTGAGGGTTAGTTCTCCGAGCATCGAGAACGCGCGCGACCTTCCGGACTGAAGGTTTCGCAGTCCTGTGTCGCGGGCGGCACGGATGCGGTCCTCGGCCCTGGCCCGCTGGCGGTGCCGCAGCTCCAGCTACGCGATCGGAACGTCGATCGTGTTGGTCGCGAAGCACGTGATCCGCATGCCGTCGGCGTCAGTGATCCTCAACTGGGTGCCCGGATGCGGTCGTTCCTTGCGCACGATCAGCCGCAGGCCCTTCGGCCAGCCCTTGAGCACGTCGCCCGCGAGCTCGGCAACCCAGGCTCCGTCGCGCACGTCGCCGTCCGGTTCGATTGCGGGCGTCCAAGCGGCGGCGGGGACGAGGAGGACGGCCTGGTGGATTGCGTCGGTGATGACCATCCCGACCGAGTAGGACAACCAACGTCCCGGTGCGGTGAGCCAGTTCAGGAAGTCGTGGGTGCCGCCGGCGGAGTCGGTGCGGATCAGGGTCCGTCGCCGGCGAAGCTGGCAGTGACGCTCTCGTCGCTGACGATCGCTCCCTCGGGGAGCAGGTGGGCATGGAAGGTGCTGCGGGGGGGTCAGATCGCCGTCCTCGGGGGCCGGAGGCGGACTCCAGCCGTGCCGCGGGGAGTGGGCGGGCGGCGCGCCGATGAGGTCGGCCAGAGCGCCTGGACATCGGAGGTCAGCGGGGTCTCGAACCTCAGGTGGCTCAGAGCATCATCGCCGATGATGTTGACCACAGGAGACTGCGCCTTGCGGGCGTTGTGCAGGTTGGCCAGACCGTTGGCCAAGCCGGGACCGAGATGCAGCAAGGTCGATGCCGGCTTACCCGCCATCCGCGCGTAGCCGTCGGCGGCACCGGTGGCCACGCCCTCGAACAGACACAGCACCGGCCGGATCCCGGCCCCCTGTTCCAGGGCGCTGACGAAATGCATCTCCGAGGTGCCCGGGTTGGCGAAGCACACCTCGATGCCGGAAGCCGCCAGTGTCTCCACGACGCTCCGCGCCCCGTTCGCAGCGCCAGCGTTGGCCTCGGCCGGAGGAGTCGTTGATGCCTCGGCCATCAGGCGCCCCGAACCTGCCGGGCGGCGGAAGCGAGCCGGGCCTCGGCAATCTGCTGGACGACCCGCTGCGGGGTCACGCCCGTCGAACGGGCCATGTCGAGAACGTGGCTGACGGTGTCGCCGATGCCCTCCACCCGCTTGTGGGCGGCCTCGTGGCTGTAGTTCTCCGATTCCCGGCTGAGCGCGTAGACGATGCCGCCGGCACTGGCAACGTAGTCGGGGACCCAGACGACGCCGCGCCCCGCGAGGGCATCGGCGACGGACTCCTCGGTGAGCTGATTGTTGGCCGGGCCGACGACCAGAGGGGCGGTCAACCGGGGCACGGCTTCTTCGCTGAGGATGCCGCCGACGGCCGCCGGGACAAAGATGTCGGCGGGTGCGGACAGCGCCTGATCGGGCTCGACCCATCCGTAACCGCTCGCCAGGGCGGCGTCCTTGCGGGACTGGTCCACATCCGACACCACGACGTGAGCGCCTTCGGCGGCCAAGCCGTCCGCGATGCCGCCGCCGACCGACCCGAATCCGCTGATGACCACCGTACGACCGGCGCAGGAGGCGTCGCCGAACACATGCCGTGCACCAGCACGCAGCGCGGCCAGCACGCCGGTGGCGGTGGGACCGCCGGAATTGCCGGTCCCACCGTGCTCCTCGGGCGCGCAGTACGCGTACGGCGAGAAACGCTTCAGGACCACCATGTCGTCCGGGCCGGTGCCGATGTCGGGGCCGGCCCGGTACGACCCTTCCAAGGAGGCGATCACATCGCCCAGGTCCTCAAGTGCGGCCTCGCGCAGGTCTGCGGTGACTTCGGTGTCCTTGCCGAGGGCGATCACGCTCTTGCCGCCGCCGAAGTCCAGACCGGCCACCGCGGCCTTGTAGGTCATGGCCTCCGACAGGCGCAGCGCGTCGGCCAGTCCGTCCTGCCAGGTGTCGTAGCGCCGCAGTCGGCACCCGCCGACCGCCGGGCCCAGAGCCCGGGAGTGGAGGGCGACGATCAGGGACAGGCCGGAACGGCTGCCGCGGCGGACTACGACTTCTTCGTGTGCAAATGCTTGGCTCATGCACCCGAAGCTAGAGTGATGCACGGATCACTCGGCCTTGTGCCGAATTAAATTCGGCCTTTGGATCGTGGAGGTAGTCATGGACGAAGTTGATTCGGCGATCGTGCATCATCTGCAGGTAGATGGTCGGCTGTCCAACCGTGCGCTCGCCGAGAAGATCGGCATCGCACCGTCCACCTGCCTCGAACGCACCAGGCTGCTGCACAAGCGCGGCATCATCCAGGGGTACAAAGCCCAGGTCTCCCTGCGGGCACTCAACCGCCCGGTCCAGGCAATGGTGTCCACCCGGATCCGGCCGCTGCGCCGGAACGTCGTCGCCGCCTTCGAGCAGTCGGTGACCCGGCTACCGGAAGTCGTCTCGGTCTACACGATGGCCGGCAGCGACGACTTCCTTGTCCATGTCACAGCCCAGGACATCGACCATCTGCACGCCTTCCTCCTGGACCAGTTCACCAACCGCCGCGAGATCGTCAGCTTCCGCACCGCGATCATCTACCAGCACCTCACGAACCCAGTGCTCGACCCTCTGTCTCCGACGGCACAGCAACACACCTGAGAGCGTGAATGACCGGAAGCGAGCGGCTCGCGGAGCAGTTGGACTGGTACTGGCGCAAGAACCTGCGGCCAAGGCTGGACGGTCTTGCCGACGAGGAGTACTTCTGGGAGCCGGTGCGCGGCTGCTGGAGCATCCGCCCACGTGGCACGTCGGCCGCACCGATGTCGGCAGGTGCGGGGAAGTGGACGATGGACTCCGCGTCCCCTGGCCCGGAGCTGGCGCCGGTGACCACGATTGCCTGGCGGCTGGCGCACATCATCGTCTCGTGCCTGGGCTATCGGGTCGGATGGTACTTCGGCGGCCAGGACGTCGACTCCGAGACATTCGCCTACGCGGGGACCGCCGATGAGGCGCTGAAACAGCTCGATGAGATGTACGGGAGATGGAACACGGGGGTCCGCGAGCTCTCGGACGCCGACCTGGACAATCCGCCCCCGAGGGGTCCCGAGCGGTATTCCATGGAGAACAGGGTCCTGCACGTCAACAGGGAGCTGATCCATCACGGCGCCGAAATTTCCCTGCTGCGCGACCTCTACCGCTGGCAGGACGGAGCCGCACCGCACCGAGTATGAGCCGGGTGCGGTGCCAAGCAGCAGTCAATCAAGCGCCCCAGCCGTGCGAACCCCGCCGTTCGGATTCCGGTCTGGGTAAGCGCCTGGACACCGCAGGCGGTCATGTCATGCCTCCGGCGGGTGGTCCGCTTCGCGGTGGGCTGTCAGCAGTGGGGGCACTCCGGCGTCTCCTGCGGGGAGGGGAAGGTGCGGTGGCCCGCCAGCCAGTCGGTGAGCCATTCGGCGAGCGTGAACTTCTCCGGGAAGAGGTAATGGCGTTCGCAGCCGCGGTTGGGGTCCCACCCCCTCATCATGCCTTCGGGAGTGCTGAGGTCGATGCACCACCAGATGGCGCAGCCCATGGCCATGATCGGCAGGATGTGGTCGATGGTCGGGTCGGGCAGTCGCTGGCGAGCGCGGCCAGCGCGTCGTACTCGGCCGGACCCGCCCGAGGTGCGGCGAAGTAGGCGCTACCGCTCCGTCTCCGGGCTGTAGCGCGCTCCGACGAGGCCAGCCCTTGCCCGGCCACGTCCTCCCGAACGACCAAACCGCACACAATGCCCCCTAGGGTGCATTCTGGTCTGTAGCGGATGGCTGACCACTGCATGGGACCCACACTGGACACGGGAGGCAGACGTCATCATGGACCGCACCGCCGACCGCGCCGACCCGAGGGAGGCCGGTGCCTCCTGGGCGACGGCCGCCAAGGCTACGCTGCACTGCCTGACCGGCTGCGCGATCGGCGAGATCCTCGGCATGGCCGTCGGGACCGCGCTGCTGTGGGGGAACGCCCCGACCATGGTCCTGGCGATCGCGCTGGCGTTCCTGTTCGGCTACTCCTTCACCCTGTATGCCGTGCGCAGGGCCGGCCTGAGCTGGAAGGCCGCCATCCGCGTCGCGCTGGCCGCCGACACCGTCTCCATCGCCATCATGGAACTGGTCGACAACCTCGTCATCGCCCTCACCCCCGGCGCCCTGGACGCCCACCTGTCCGAGGGGCTGTTCTGGTACGCCCTGCTCGGCGGGTTCGCCGTCGCCTTCCTGGTCACGACGCCGGCCAACAAGTGGATGATCGGGCGCGGCAAGGGACACGCTGTCGTTCACGCGCACCACTGACGCAGCCCCGGGCGCGGTCGCCGGCAGCGCGGACGGCGGGATCACGGCCTCGGTACTGGTGGGCTCGCATATTCGACTGTCGCCAGTTCTCGTGGGAAGCGAGGGTGGCCCTGACCGTGTGTATCGAGAACCTGTCAATCCGCAGGCGACACCCCGCTTCGCTGATGTGCCTTGAAGACATCTCGGAAGCTCATGTGCACGATACGGCTGGAGGCGACGAGCGCTGGGAGGCGTCTTCCTGGTAGCTGCACTCACTTCAGGACGCAAATGCCCATGATCGTCAGATCGGCTCACGAATGGGACGGGGAACGGCTCAGCTACTTCGACGTCGCACCGGATCACGGAGAAGTCGAGCCGGAGTGCGTCGTCCTCATGCACGGCGGAGGCAGGGGCGACAGCAAGGAGCCGAGCCTTCCCTTGGCGGAGGGCCTCACCGAGCACGGATACCGGGTGCTCGGCTTCGACTTCACGACCTCGACCGCGTGCTGCGCTCCCCCCGGATCGACTGGGCAGCCGTCCGCGCCACCCCGGCGGGCCACCAATCACCGCTGGCCAAGCTCCCCACCGCGAAGACCACGACGTAGCGCCATCGCCGTGCGGCTGGAGTCCGCGGGGGCACTGCGGACGCTCGGCGCACGGAGACTCCGAACTCACCCGGCGCTGTCGGCGCCGTGCGTTTCCGCGATGGCCAGCCTGAGAACCTGCTCCGCCTCCCAGGCTTACTACGGACGCAAACGCAACGAGGGGAAGGGGCACAAGCAGGCCCTGCTCGCTCTGGCCCGTCGGCGAGCCAACGTCTTGTGGGCCATGATCCGCGACGGAGCGTGCTACGAGGTCCTACCAACCGTCACGGCAGCGGCTTGACATCGTCATTGGGAAGTTCTTTATCTACCAGGATCTTCCGGGCTTGCCGATGGCCTTGAGGGTCTCGGGCGTTTGACGGTCTTGCGCGTTCGCCCTGCCGGTCTTCCTGCCCGAGTCGCGCACGGTCCCCGCGGCCGTCTCCGGCCCGCTCCCCGCGTGCCGGTGCCCCCGGTGCGCGGGCTGCGCACGGGGGCACCGGGACACGTCACCACGGCCGCCCAGTCCCGTCGGGGCCGGTGTCCGGACGGCCGCGGGGGGCGCAGGATCAGAAGACGCTGACCCCGTAGGCGCTGAGGGCCTCCGTCACCGGCTGGAAGTACGTCGTGCCGCCGGAGGTGCAGTTGCCGCTTCCGCCCGACGTGAGGCCGATCGCCGCGGTCTTGTCGTAGAGGGAGCCGCCGCTGTCGCCGGGCTCGGCGCAGACGTTGGTCTTGATCAGACCGGAGACGACGTCGCCCCCGCCGTAGTTGACGGTCGCGTTGAGCGCCTGGACGGTGCCGGTGTGGATGCCGGTGGTCGAGCCGCGCCGCGTGACGGACTCTCCGACGTAGGCGTTCGCCGCGGTGGTGATGTCCTGGGAGCCGACCGTCCCGTCGTGGGCGACGGTCGAGTCGTAGCGAACGATGCCGTAGTCGTTGCCGGGGAAGCTCGTGCCGACGGTCGGGCCGATGTACACGCTCCCGGAGGTGTAGTACGCCGGCAGTCCCTCGGTGCAGTGGCCGGCGGTCAGGAAGTAGTACGTGCTGCCGCTGCGGACGTTGAAGCCGACCGAGCAGCGCCACGAGGTGGTGAGGACCGCGTCGCCGCCGGAGATCAGCTTGTTGAACGTGCCGGCGACCCGGGTGACCTGGACGGCGTCGCCGTAGCCCGCGGTGGACCGGCGCAGCTGGGCCACCTGGCTCTCCGTCACCCGGCTGTCGACGTTGACCACCAGAGTGTCGGACCGCGGGTCCACCGACCATGCGGTGCCCGCGATGTCGGCCTTCCGGGCCGCCTCGCCCGCCTGGGCCAGTTCGGCGGAGCTGTGCGCGACGAGCCGGGGGGTGGCGCCCGCGGCGCGGACGGCGTCGGCCGCGGCCTGGGTGCTGACGTTGACGACCGTGGTCCCGCGTGCGCTGTCGTAGTACGTACCCGCGGTGCTGTGCGCGCCGAGGTGCGCGGCGATGGCCTCGGCCGCGGCGGGGGTTGCCTTGGGGGCGGGTGCGGCGGTCGCCGACGGGAGCGCGAAGGCCGTCGCGGCGAGCATCCCTGAGGCGACCGCGATCATCTGTATGCGTCGGGTGGACTTCACTCGTTCCTCCTGTGTGGGGGGAAGCAGAATGGACTCACTCGTCCGTACACCGCCAAGTCCGCGCCGGTTAACGGACACGGCGTGCTGCTGACGGGTACCCAACGGAGTATTCATACTTCACAGGAAACACACAAGAGTTTCTCAGTAAGAGACTCCGCCGGCCCGCGGTCCGCGTCCGGTCGGCACAACGTTCCTCTGCCACATGCAAGTTGACGAGTAGTCAGCTTGCCTTTTCCGCCGGGAGGGGCTCCGCACAGGCCCCGCGGGGGCGGGCGGCACGCTGCCGTGGAGCAGCCGACCTGGCTGCGCCCCCGGGCGCAGCACCGTGGGGTGGCCGGGCCGGGCCGGGCGGCCGCACGCACGGCCGACGGCCGTTCCGCCGGCGGGAGTTCAGAGGCCGGGGGCTCGGGGGCCGGGCGCGGCCCTCCCGCTTCGCTGCGGCCCCGGGGCGGACGTCCTGCCCGAGGCCGGCGGTCCGGGAATACGGCCGCCGTGCGGGTGCGGGTGCGGGTGCGGGTGCGGGTGCGGGTCGGCCACGGCGCGACGCGCGCGGCGGCCGGCCCGTGTGCGGCACGGGAGGCGGGGTTGTGGACGGACAGGTCGGTGCCCTTGGGGAAGTACTGCCGCAGCAGCCCGTTCGTGCACCAGACCCACCGTCACCACCGACTACGGAACAGAGCCAGTCGCTGGACAGACCGCCACCGGGTAGGCGCTGCCTGACGGCGTCCGCCGAAGTCCCCGCCGCACCGCCGAGGGGTCACCGCCGGGCTGACGCCCCGGCATCACCCCGCGAGTTCAGTAGCTCAGGCGGTAGCCGACGCCGCGCACCGTGAGCAGCAGGGCCGGGGCCGAGGGGTCCGGTTCGATCTTGCGGCGCAGCCGCGACACGCAGGTGTCGACCAACCGCATGTCGCCCTGGGTGTGCCGGTGGCCCCAGACCCGCTCCAGCAGGGTCCGCCGGGGCACCACCCGGCCCCGGCGGGCGGCGAGTTCGATCAGGAGCCGCACCTCGATCGGGGTGAGGCGGGCCGTCACGCCGTCCCGGACGGCGGTGAGCGTCGCGATGTCGACACTCAGCGGACCGAGGTCGAGCGCCCGTTCCGGGGAACGGTGACGCAGGCCCGACCGACGCAGAACTGCCCGCAGCCGCGCTTCGAGGACCCGCGCGCCCACCGGTTTCACGAGATAGTCGGCGGCGCCGTTGTTCAAACCGGTTACAACGTCGTTCGGGTTGCCCTGGGCCGCGAGAATGACCAATGGCACAGGATTTTCGGCCTGAATTCGACGGCATGTCTCAAAGGTGCCGGAATGCGGTGACGCAATGTCGAGGACGATCAGGTCCACTGCGTCGCGCAGGTCGCGCAGCCGGTCCAGCACTTCCGCGTCCCGGTCGACCGGGGTCACCCGGTGTCCCATGGCGCGCAGTACGGGTTCGAGCGAATCGTCGCAGGCCGCGTCGGCCTTGACGAGGAGAAGGCGGTACACCGGGGTGGCTCCTGAGTGGTCGGTTGCCGGGCGGCAGTCGTGCCGCCCGAGGCTGCCACAGCACATCGACCGGAGGCAGTTACAAGGTGACAGCTTGGTCATAAAACTATTCCGGGCCGAACCCTTTGCGTCATGCTGCCTGCGGATATTCGCCTCGGCAAAGGAGACGTGAGTGCGTATGGATGCATGGCCCATCAGGTGGGCGGAACCGGAAAACACAACCCCTTTACACCGAGTGCGGAACCGGGCCCTGACCGGTTTTCTGGGCGGCGCCCTCGCGCTGGGACTGGCCGCCTCGGCCGCGGTGGCGAGCGCTGGCACCGCAGCCGCCGCCCCCGACACCTCGCCCGCCGCGACCGGCACCCGCACCCAGGACGTCACCCTGGTGACCGGTGACCGGGTCGCCGTCACCACCACCGCGTCCGGCCAGGACGTCCTGGCCGTGCGTCCGGCCTCGCATGCCGCCGGCGCGGGCGCTTTCACCTCATTCCAGGACGCCTCCGGCGACCGGTACGTCATCCCGGCGTCCGCCGAGCCGTACGCCGGACGGCAGTTGGCCCTGTCCCTGTTCGACGTCACCGCGCTGATGAAGGACCCCTCGGCCGCCGACCGAGTACCGGTGACCGTGTCCTTCAAAGCCGGTACGCAGCCGACCGCCCCGACCGGACTGACGCTGACCTCCACCACCCCGGCACCCGCCGGCGGGACGGCGGGACGGGGCGCCTCTGCGCGCGGCTACGCCACCGCCGCCTCGGGCCGGCAACTGGCGCGGCTGCTGAAACAGCGCATCGGCGCCGACGTCACAGCAGGACGCAAGCCCGGCACCACACCGCTGTTCCAGGGGGTGGCCTCGGTCGGCAGGACCGGCGCGGCCGACACGGGCGCGTCGGCGGGCACCGCCGCGGACGGTCTCCAAAGCGGCACGTCGAACGGCTACAAACTCGACATCCTCACCCTGGACGTCGAGGACCGCTCCGGCGCCGGGGCCACCGGCACGGTGCTGCTGACCGACACCGACGACGCGACCGTGTTCGCGGCTGTGCTCCCGGTCGTCGACGGCGTCGAGAAGGTGGCTGTTCCCGACGGCCACTACAGCGCCGCCATACCGGTGCCGACGTACGACGCGGCGGGTGACGTCACCGCGCAGTCCCTGGTCACCATCACCGACTTCACCGTGTCCGGCGCCACCACCGAGGACATGGACGCGCGCACGGCCACGGCGTCGGTGACCGCCGACACCCCCCGCCCGGCCGACGCCGACTTCGTCAGCGCCAACTGGGCCCGGACCGACGCCACCGGGCAGACACCGGTCGAGTACGCCCCGACCGTTTGGACGACCACCACCGACGGCACTCCGGTCTACGTCAACGCCCAGCCGGCGGCCGCCGTCGGCGCGGTCAGCTACAACGAGCAGTGGTCAGGCCACGCGCCCGACGCCGCCGGCGGCTACCGCTACGACCTCGACTCGGCCGGCACCGCCGACGTCCCGGCCGATCAGCAGATCCACGTCACCACCGGGCAGCTCGCCGCCGTGGCGGAACGCTACGACCGCGACCCGGCCAGCCCCGCGGACGGCCAGGTGACCAGCGGCGAACTCGCCTCGGACACACCCGGCATGTGGTCGGCGATGGCGACCCAGACCATGCCCGCCCGCCTCACGGACTACCTGAGCACCTTCAACGGAGGGGACTGGCTCCAGGAGTCGTTCACCGGTGACCTCGTCTTCATAGGCGAGCGCACCGTGCAGGCCGGACACAACTACTCGGTGGACTGGGCGCGCGGACCGGTGACCCTGGGGCTCGGCCAGTACCCGGACACGATCCCGGCCGGGATCTGTGAGGCATGCGTCGCGGACGGCGACCTGCTGGCCTTCCTGGAGACGAACGACAGCGATCCGGGCCACGCCGGCGGCCCCAGCGTCTATGCCGACGCCTCCCCCGGGTACCAGGCCAGTCTCTCCCGTGATGGCACCCTGGTGGACAGCGAGGACAGCCCCGGCGTGTACGCCGAGGGCCAGGACACGCCCGGCGCCCGCTACGACCTGGTCGCCGACCAGGACTCCAGCGCGGAAACCTCCGTCAGCCAGTCCACCAGCAGCCGCACCGAGCTGACCTTCGGCCTGCCCTCGGCGGCCGACACCGACTCCCTGCTGCCGGACACCCTGTCCTGCGCGGGCCAGTCCGACAGCACGCCCTGCCTGGTCCTGCCGCTGCTCACCGCGCACTACGACCTGGCCACCGACGGCACCGGCACCAGCCACCGCACCGAACAGCGCATGGGCGTGGAGATCGGCCACGTGACCTACCAGGGCGCCGGTTCGCGGGCCGCAATCACCTCCGCCACCGTGCAGGTCTCCTTCAACGACGGCCAGACCTGGCAGAAGGCCTCCGTCACCGGCTCCGCCGGCCACTACCAGGCCCACTGGACCAACCCGGTCGGCGCCCGGGGCACCAACCCCTCGATCCGGGTGACCGCCGCGGACGCCGACGGCAACACCCTCAGCCAGACGGTCATGCACGCCTACACCGTCGCCGGCATCACGTCATGACCGCCGCCCCACCGGACAAGGAGACCGATCCCGGGATGACCACCAGCACCCGCCTGGTCCGTACCCTGCGGACCGCCGCGACCGTTTTACTGCCGCTCGCCCTGGCGATACCCGCGGCGGGCGCCGCCCAGGCGGCCACGCCCGCCCCGGCCGCCGGCACCGTGCCCACCACCCTGCCGGCCGACGTCGAGAACGCCTGCGGACCGGCGCCGGCCGGGCAGGCCCGCTGCCTGGCGGAGATCCGCACCGACGTCCACGGCGGCCTGGGCGTACGCGGTCCCAGGGCCGCGGGAGCCGCCGACGCGCCCCTCCCCGCGGGCTACGGCCCGGCGGACCTGCGTTCCGCATACGACCTGCCCACCACCGGCGGCGCCGACCAGACCGTCGCCCTGGTCGACGCCTACGACGACCCCACCGCCGAGGCCGACCTCGCCGTCTACCGCGCCACCTACGGGCTGCCCGCCTGTACCACCGACAACGGCTGTTTCCGCAAGGTGAACCAGAGCGGCGCGGCGAGCCCGCTGCCGGTGTCGGCGGGGGCCTCCGGCTGGGCCGAGGAGGAGGCCCTCGACCTGGACATGGTGTCCGCGGCCTGCCCGCAGTGCCACATTCTGCTGGTCGAGGCCGACGAGCCCCTTGAGCAGGACCTGGCGCAGTCCGTGGACTCCGCCGCCGCGCTGGGCGCGACCGAGGTGTCCAACAGCTACGGCGTCACCGAGCACAACGGGGACGACGTCCTCGCCCAGGACTACAGCCACCCGGGGGTGGCCGTGGTGGCGTCCTCCGGCGACGCCGGATACGGCGTACCGTCGGTCCCGGCGGCCTACCCCGGCGTCGTCGCGGCGGGCGGCACCTCACTGACCCCGGCCGACAACGACCGCGGCTGGCAGGAGACCGCCTGGGCCGGGGCGGGCAGCGGGTGTTCCGCCTGGTTCGCCAAGCCGGCGTGGCAGCAGGACACCGACTGCCCGGGCCGTACGATCGCGGACGTCTCCGCGGTCGCCGACCCGCAGACCGGGCTCGCGGTGTACAACACCACCGGGCCGCGGACGGGGTGGGCCGTGGTGGGCGGCACCAGCGCGTCCTCGCCGTTCATCGCGGGACTGATCGCCCTGGCCGGGAACCCCTCGGCCTTCCCCGACGCCTCCCGGCTCTACTCCGCCGGCGCGGCCTCCGGCCTCAACGACGTGGTCGGCGGCTCCAACGGCAACTGCGCCGGGGACTACCTGTGCACGGGGGTCGAAGGGTATGACGGTCCCACCGGCAACGGCACACCGAACGGGCTGAGCGCCTTGTGAGCACCGGTGCGCCCTGAAGTGGCGCCGGTGACATGCGCGGGCCGGCCCCCTTCAGGGCGCCGGTCCGCGTACCGTCCCCGCGCCAAGCCGCTTCTCGAAATCCCTGCCCACCTCGCCTGCCTTGCCGGCAGCCTGGCGGGCACGGGCTCCGCGCGGCCCCCGGGCACGCCCCCGTAGCCGACGCGATCCGGGACGCCCTGGGCGGACTCAGGGGAGCCCTGGCGATCGGAGAACGGGACACGGGCTCGCCCGGCGCCCGGGTGCGACATCGACCTCGCGGGTGATCGGCGACGTGATCCGTGCGGCCCGGCCCCGTGAGCTCGTCCCTTCTTCGGCTGAGCAGGCGCTGGTCTCCGGGCGAACAGGTGCTGGTCTTCGGCGGAACAGGCTCAGGACCGCGCGTGACGGCGCCAGGTCAGTCGCCGTCGAGGACGAACCGGGGATGGCGCCGGCGACGAGCCCGGGCTACTCGTCGGGGATGAAGTGTCCGGTGTCGGGCACGACGGCTCCGGTCGCGTTGTCGGCCCACGGGCTGATGGAGGCCGCCATGTCCGGGATGGAGCCGTGGCGGCTGGAGTCGCCGAGAATGGGCACGATCAGGTGCCCGCGCTGAGCGCCTTCGTTCTCAGAGGGTGGTTCGCGGTGTGATGTCCCTTTCGGGATGAGGCTGGGAAAGGGCCCCTGGTCACCGTGTTCGTCGGCTACTGCTTCCTGGTGATGCTGCCGGTCTCGGCCTCGGTGTGGACGTTGCGCTTGACCAGGCGTTTCAGCTCGGCGCGGGTGCCCTCATCGCCGTATCGGAGGATGAGCGGGCGGGTCGCGTCGACAACCTCTGCTCCGCATAGGCTGTCCGACTGCAGGATGCAGCGGACGAGGACCCTGCGGCGGCACAGGAGTTGCTCGCCTACGTGAAGCAGTGGCGCGACGAGGACCTGGGTCCGCACCGCAACCGTCCGTGGTCCGCCAGAAGGCGGAAGCCAAGGGCAGGTCACAGATCACGCAGGTCGGACGGGACCAGACCGTTATCAAGCCGAGGCGGTCATGAGCGCGTCCGAGCCCGCCGAGGAGCGGGTACGGCAGGAAGCGCATGCGTCCGGCAACTCCATCGTCAAGCAGGTGGCCGGAAACCACGAGGAACACCATCGCCGCTACGTCCGCGGCTGGGAGTACCTGAGTGTCGTCGAGTTCGATCAGGACGAAGTACGCCTCGTCGCATCGGACTACGCCCAGGGAGAGCCGACCACACCGGCCGGGGAGGCCCACGTCGCCCGTGCAATACGGCTGTTGAACCGCTCCATGGCCCAGCACGACATCCTGGTACTCACCGGGCCGACCGACACCGGCCGCCGTACGACGGCCCTCCGCGTCCTGCACGAGGTGGGCGTGCCGGCCGACGAACTCGCCAGCCGGCCCTGGACTGGGACCGCCCGCGCACCGAGCAGATCCCCACGACGCCGCACCACGGCCTCGTCCTGGACCTGTCCGGCTACAGCAGTTCGCCCGCGGACTTCTACCAGGGCGTCAACGGCCGCCCAGGCTCAGTCAGGCAGATCAACAGGCCGCTTGGGCGCCGCTCCCTCCTCCGATCCGCAAGGCGTTCGGTATCTGCCGACCACGCGCTCGGGATCTGGTGTACATGACAGTCGCGGGCGCAGGTGAGACCCGTTGGCCACCGTGGATCCCGATGCGCTGACCGACGAGGGTTTCGCCCGGCTTTGCTGCGCCGGTATCGCCCGCCGTCAGAGCGCTGGGCGCTGTCGGCGTTCTCGAACGCCGACAGCGCCGTGCCCGCCAAGGTGATGCGCCTGCCCCGGACTTCGGCTCATGTCGCGGGCCTTCGCCGTACTCTGGCGGTATGGCGAACCGTGACGGCGTCCGTGTCGATCTCGACGGCATTCTGCTGCAGTTGGAGGCTCAAGGCTTCGACGAAGTCCGGGTGGAGTTCGTTCCGGATGACGGTGGCGGTGCGGCCGCGGTTGCCGACGTGGTGCGTCAGGCGGTGGACACCGCCAATGACGTGGCCAACGAGGCGTTGCCAGACTCCATCTGGGGGTCCTTGCTGACAGCAAGCCTCGCGGGTTTCTCAGTGAGGCTGGGGTCGATGGACAGTCAGGAGGCGCTGGAGACGTGGCTGGAGGCGTTCGGCGGCCGTGTTCGGGCGGGCGGACTGTCGGGTGAGCTGCGGGCCACGGAGACCGTCCGTCTGCCGGCCTGGGATTCGCCTGATCCGATGATGACGGCGTACATCGCGCTGGGCGCGTTGTCCGCGCTGGGGCGAGCCGGGGCGGCGGGCTGGGCCGAGCGGGCGGTGCGCTGGGCGGCTGAGGCCGGAGGGGACGCCTACGTCGGAAGTTCCGGGATGAGTCAGCTCGACGCCACCGGGGAGGTGGCGGCGCACCTGGCGTCCGCCCTGCATGTGGCTTCGTCCGGCGCGGTTCTGTACGCGGACGCGCGCGCGTCGCGGGCGGCAATGGCTGAGGTCGGCTCTGACGGCCAGGCGATCTATCAGACCCATGACGTGTCCGCCTCCCTGGTGGTTCAGGCCGATCGGGCCCGCGCGGCGATTCTGGCCGAAGCGGATTACGCGGACTACGCGTTCGTTGCGCCGACGCCACACCGGGCGTACGGCTGGGACGCACGCACCCGGGCCCTGCCGCCACTGCGGGAGGAGATCCCCGCCTATGCACTGCGCATGCACGCGGACCTGTGGAGCCGGTTCGTCCCGGACGTGCACTGCATGCAACTGCTCACCGACGAGCACCTGGACCGGGTCACTGATCTCTCAGGGTGGACCGTCACCCACGTCACTGCCGAGCGCACGCTCGTCGAGGCACCGGATCTGGCCGCATGGCTCGGTCCCGGCGGCCCTGGACACTCGGTCCTTGACCAGGCGCGTGCCGACTTCGGCCAGGCTCTGGTGCCCGCCGACGGTGTCCGATAACGGCATCCGGCCACGGACTGCTTGTTGACCCCCCGTCAGCACGCTGCCACTCTCTTCGAGCTCCGCGCAGGCCGTGTCGATCGGCTTCACGAACTCCACCGCGCAGAACGTGGCGCTGACGGGCTCCTCGACGATCACCGGCGGCACCTGCGACTCCACGTCGGTGTACTTCTACCTCTACGACCAGACAGGCACCCAACTCAAGAGCGGAAGCCGCGGCTGTGGAAGCAGTGGATCGCTGTACACGATGTCGGCCTTGCCGGCGGGGTCCTACACGGTGCTGATCGTGCCGACCGGCCTTGTGTACGGCACACTCGGATTGCAGGTGGCGAAAGCCTGATCCGGCGTGACTGATCGGGCCTCGTCCGCCTGCAAGGACGGACCCGGCCCGATCTGTCGACCGCCCTGGTCATCTGCAAAGCCGCAGGGCAGATGTGCGGTTTCGACAAGCAACACACCGCGAGGAACCGACGCCCTCTGCAGCGTCGGACGAGATTTCTGGGGACCGATCGGGGACCACACGCCACGCTCGACAATGAGCGATACTCGCGTATCCACACGAAGCGCACTGAATTTTCATACCTATTGGTATGAATATCGCCTGCTCCAATAAAACTGGGGGCCAGGGGGTCGCAGGTTCAAATCCTGTCGCCCTGACCGTGCACGAAGGGCCCGTTTGGACTGGAGTTTCTCCAGGTCAGCGGGCCCTTCCGCGTGGTCGGCAACCGTTCCCACCTGACGGCCCGTCCGCGGCCTGGGGACCGACTGGGGACCCACGGCGGACCGCGGCCGGGGGAAATCGCCTCGGTTCGGGCCGTTCCGAGCGCCATGCGCGACCCCTCTCGCGCGGTGCACCGTTGTCCGCTTCCCCCAGGCCCCGCGCTCCGGGCCGCTTTCGGCCAACCGGGATCCGCGCCTTGACGACGCCACCTCGCTCTGGCTTGATGGCCCGACACAACTATGGGAGCGCTCCCATGAGGTCTTCTCCCCCACCTCTGGAGGACCGGTATGAGAAGAGGACATCCCAGGAACCGAGCTCTGCGGACGGCGGCAGGGCTCGCCGCCGGCGGCCTGGTCGCGGTCGGCGCGACCTGGGCGGTACAGCAGCAGGCCGGTGCGGCGTCGGCCGGCTGTACGGTCGACTACTCCGTCACCAGCACCTGGACGGGCGGCTTCGGTGCGAGCGTGAAGGTCACCAATCTCGGCAACGCCGTGTCGAGTTGGACGCTGCGGTGGTCGTTCGCCGCGGGCGAGACAGTGACCCAGGCGTGGAACGCCGACGTGACGTTGAACAGCACCCAGGTGACCGCGGGCAGTCTGAGCTACAACGGCGCCGTCCCCACGGGCGGTTCGGTGGACTTCGGTTTCAACGGCTCCGTGCCCGGCTCCGGGAGCCCCACCGTACCCCCGTCGTTCACCTTCAACGGAACGGTCTGCACCGGCGGCGTCTCGACCAGCGGGGGCTCCGACTCCGGCGCCGCGGCCGGCGGGGACACCGGCGGGAACACCGGCGGGACCGGAACGCCCCCGGCCGGCCAGGGACGGCAGGTGGAAAAGCTCGACCGCGGGGTCGTCTCGGTACGCAGCGGCAGCGGAAACCTCGTTTCGTGGCGCTGGCTCGCCACCGACCCGGACGACATCGCGTTCAACGTCTACCGCGGCACAACGAAGGTGAACTCCTCACCGCTGACCGGCGCCACGGACTTCACGGACGCCGGAGCTCCCGCCGACGCCGTCTACACGGTGCGCGCCGTGGTCGACGGCGTGGAGCAGACCGCCTCACCGCCGTCCGTGTCCTTCGCGAACGGCTACCACGACGTGCCGATCAGGCCGCCGGCCGGCGGCACGACACCGGACGGGGTCTCGTACACCTACGAGGCCAACGACGCCAGCGTGGGCGACCTGGACGGCGACGGAAGCTACGAGTTCGTGCTCAAGTGGAATCCGACCAACGCCAAGGACAACTCGCAGGCCGGCTACACCGGTGACACCTACATCGACGCCTACCGGATCGACGGCACCCGGCTGTGGCGGATCGATCTGGGCCGCAACATCCGCTCAGGGGCTCATTACACGCAGTTCCAGGTCTACGACTACGACGGCGACGGCAAGGCCGAGGTCGCCATGAAGACCGCCGACGGCACGACGGACGGCGTCGGCAAGGTCATCGGGAACGCGAGCGCGGACTACCGCAACTCCTCGGGCTACATCCTGTCCGGCCCGGAGTACCTGACCGTCTTCAACGGGCAGACCGGCGCGGCGATGCAGACCGTGAACTACGACCCGCCACGGGGCACCGTCTCGTCCTGGGGCGACACCTACGGCAACCGCGTGGACCGCTTCCTGGCCGGCACCGCCTACCTGGACGGCTCGCGCCCCTCGATCATCATGGCCCGGGGCTACTACACGCGCACCGTCATCGCCGCGTGGGACTGGCGTGACGGCAAACTGACGGAGCGCTGGCGCTTCGACACCAACGACTCCGGAAACAGCTCCTACGCCGGCCAGGGCGACCACCAGCTCGCGGTCGCCGACGTGGACAAGGACGGCAAGGACGAGATCGTCTACGGCGCCATGGCCGTGGACGACAACGGCCACGCCCTGTGGAACACCGGTGAGGGGCACGGTGACGCCATGCACGTCGGCGATCTCGACCCGTCACGCCCCGGGCTGGAGGAGTTCAAGGTGGACGAGGACACCGGCAAGCTCTCCGCCTGGTTCGCCGACGCCCGCACCGGCCAGATCCTGTGGCACCAGCCGGACTGCGCGTGCGACAACGGCCGAGGCGTCTCCGACGACGTCTACGCGGGCAGCCCCGGGGCGGAATCCTGGTCCGCCGGCGTCAGTGGCCCGTACAACACCCTCGGCCAGAACATCGGCCGCAAGCCGGGCTCGGCCAACTTCGTGGTGTGGTGGGACGGGGACCCGGTGCGCGAACTCCTCGACGACACCCACATCGACAAGTACGGCACCAGCGCCGACAGCCGACTGCTCACCGCCTCGGGCGTCCACTCGAACAACACCACCAAGGCCACCCCGTCCCTGTCCGCCGACCTGTTCGGCGACTGGCGCGAGGAAGTCGTCTGGCCCACCACCGACAACCGCGCCCTGCGCATCTACGCCACCCCCGACCCCACCACCCTGCGGATCACCACGCTGATGCACGACACCCAGTACCGCGAGGCCGTCGCCTGGCAGAACACCGCCTACAACCAGCCGCCGCACCCCGGCTTCTTCATCGGCAACGGCATGCCGACCCCGCCCCGCCCCACCGTCCACACCCCCTGACCGCCGCGCCGACCACCGGCCGTCCCGCCGCAACCGAGGCGGGGCGGCCGGCCACGAGCCGAGCCGATGCGATGCGGTGCGATGCGATGCGATGCGGTGCGGCAGCCGAGCCGAAGCCCGGCGGCCGTGGCGGACGTCATCGGCCGGCCTCCCGGGTCCGCAGCCGTGCGGCACGGACGACGGTCGCGGACACCGCGTAGGCCAGTGGACCTGCCATGAAGCCGGCGAAGGCCGGGATGGCCGCGACCAGCGCGACGACGCACGCGACGGCGGTGACGATCAGGGGCACCGTCGCCGGAACGGACCGCGCGAGGTCCGCAGCCGTGCGCACCGCCTGCGGCCAGGAGTTCCCCCCGGCGGCCCGGCAGCCGGCCGCCAGCAGGGCGAACGCCACGACCGCCGCCGCCACCAGGACCAGCGCGACCGCCTCCGCCGGGCGCCCCGGCATCCGCGAGCGGAGCACCGCGTGCGCCTCCAGCCAGGTGGCGCCCAGCACGGCCGACACGACGGCCTCCAGTGCGGCACCGGTCCACAGGTCCCGGCGTACCACCCGCGCGAAGGTCCGTAGCAGCGGCGCCTCACGTCCCTCGTGCCAGCCCGCGACGATCTCGGCCGCCGCGCACCACGCCGCGCCGATCGTGACCAGGGGCAGCGCGAACACCAGGAACAGGACGCCGACCGCCATGGTCTCCGCCGCCGTGCGCAGGTGTTCGCTGCGCTCGGCGCTGAGCACGGGCCCGTCGCCGCCGCCGGCGGCCGGCCGGCCGCGCAGGGATGCGCGAGATGAGGTCATCGGGCTCAGCCCTTCAGTCCGCTGGATGTCGCGCCGTCCACCAGGAGCCGCTGGAAGGCGAGGAAGAACAGGAAGACCGGCAGGAGCGCCAGGACCGACATGGCCATCATGGGCCCGTAGGAGGTCATGCCCGTCTGGTCGACGAAGAGCGACAGGCCGATGGGCACGGTGAACTTGTCCGTGTCGTTGAGGTACACGAGCTGTGTGAAGAAGTCGTTCCACGTCCACAGGAAGCTGAAGATCGCACTGGTGATCAGTGCGGGCCGGGTCAACGGCAGCACGACGAAGAGGAAGGTCCGGTACGGACCGCAGCCGTCGAGCCGGGCGGCCTCGTCGATCTCCCGGGGGATGCCCCGCATGAACTGCACCATGAGGAAGATGAAGAACGCCTCGGTGGCCAGGAACTTCGGGGCGACGAGCGGCAGGTCGGTGTTGATCCAGCCGAGCTTCTTGAAGATCGCGTACTGCGGGACGATCAGCACGTGGTACGGCAGCAGTATCGTCGCCACCATGGCGGCGAACATCACCGAGCGCCCGCGGAACTCCAGCCGGCTGAAGGCGTAGGCGGCCAGGGAGCACGACACCAGCGTGCCGGCCACTGCCAGGGCCGAGACGGTCAGCGAGTTGGCGAAGAACCGGCCGAACGTCACCCCCGGGTCGGCGTGCCAGCCGTCCGGGAAGTTGTGCGAGGTCCAGTGCAGCGGCCAGGGACGGTCGGAGGTGACGATCTCGGTAGCGGGCTTGAACGACGTGCCCAGCATCCAGATCACCGGGTAGAGCACGACGACGAGGACGGCTGCCACCAGCAGGTGCCACAGAACCGTCCGTGTCCGCCTCCCGGAGGGCGGTGCGAACGCGGCGGGCGCCGGGGCCGCCCTCGGGGTGGGCTCGCTCATCGGTTTCCTCCGTCCCCGTAGAAGACCCAGAGCCGGGAGAGGCGGAACATCAGCGCGGTGATGACCGCCACCGCCGCGATCAGCACCCAGGCCATGGCCGACGCGTAGCCGAACCGGAAGTCGTTGAAGCCGGACTGGTACAGGTAGAGCGTGTAGAAGAGCGTGGAGTCCGCCGGTCCGCCGGTGCCGCCGCTGATGATGAACGCCGGGGTGAAGGCCTGGAAGGAGTTGATCGTCTCCAGCAGCACGTTGAAGAAGATCACCGGTGACAGCAGCGGCAGGGTCACGTGCAGGAACCGTTGCCGGAAGCCCGCCCCGTCGACGGCGGCGGCGTCGTACAGCTCGGAGGGGATCTGTTTCAGCCCGGCCAGGAAGATCACCATGGGTGCGCCGAACTGCCAGCAGGACAGCAGGATGATGGTCGGCAGCGACCACGAGGGATCGTTGACGAAGTCGGTCCCGGGGAGGCCGAGCGAAGACAGGCCGTCGGAGGCCGCGCCGCCCTGGGCGAACAACGAGCGCCACACCAGGGCCACCGCCACGCTCGTGCCGAGCAGCGAGGGCAGGTAGAAGAGCGAGCGGTAGAGGCCGACGCCGCGTCGTCTGCGGTTGAGCAGCAGTGCCACCGCCAGGCCCAGCCCGAGCTTGACCGGAGTCACCACCACCACGTACTCCAGCGTGACGCGCACCGCGTGGAAGTAGCGGGGGTCGGAGGTGAACATCCGCCGGTAGTTGGCCAGCCCGATCCACTTCGGCGCGTCCAGCAGGTCGTACCGGGTGAACGACAGGTACAGGGAGTAGACGAGCGGGCCGACCGTGAAGATCGCCAACCCGGCGAACCAGGGCAGCAGGAAGACGTATCCGGCGGTGCGGTCGGCGACCCCGCCGGGACGAGCGGGTCTGCGTCGTCTGCTCGCCGGGGTCATCGCCCCCGGTCCGTCGAACCTGGCCGTCGAGCTCACCGGACTGCCTCCTTCGTGCTTCGTCCTTCGCCGGGGTGCGCGCGGGGGCGGGAGCCGTCAGGCGTTCACTGCTCGAGGATCTGTCCGGCCTGCTGCATGAAGGAGGCCGATGCGTCCTGCGGGCTCTGCCGACCGAAGCTGACCTCGTCGTAGACCCGTTGCATCAGGGTGATCAGCTGGGCGTCTCCCTTCGGAGGAGCCGAGGGGGTGGCGCTGAGCAGCGAGTCGGCGGCCGCCTCGTAGTCCGCCACCACCTTGTCGGCCCCCGTCGCGCTCGCCCCCTGCTGCTGGCGCACCACCAGGTCGGGGAACAGGCCGCGACTGCTGCCGAGGGCGGTGGCCGCACGGGAGTCGGTCACCAGGAAACTCACGAGTTCCGCCGCCTCCTTGGGGTGCTTGGAGCGGGCGTAGACCGACAGCAGCATCGACGGTTTCGCGTACATGCCTGTCCTGCCGTTCACGGTGGGCAGCGGAACGAGCACCAACTTGTCCTTGTTGGCCGCGACATGGCTGGTGTAGATGCTGTCGTAATCCCACTCGGCGGCCGCGGCGCCCTTGGCCAGCGGGTCCTCGGCCGGGCCGGAGACGACCGTCTCGGTGAGGTTGGCCGCGGTCGCCGCCCCGGACTTGCGCAGTTGGGTACAGAAGGTCCAGAAGCCGGCGAGGTCATCCTTCGTGAACCCGAAAGCGCCGTCTGCGGTGTACAGCGGCTTGCCGCGCTGAAGCAGCCAGGACTGGAAGGCGGGCCAGGTGGAGCCGGGATCGGTGATGCCGGCGGTCTTCCCCCCGGACCTGGCGTGCACCTGCTGCGCGAACGTCTGCAAGTCCTCCCAGGTCCAGCCGGCCTTCGGGACCGGCACGCCGAGCGCGTCCAGCCTGGTCTCGTCCACCACGATGCTCTGGGCGGTCTGGCCGAACGGGACGGCGACCTGGTCGGAGCCCTCCTTGCCGCTGGCGGCGAACTTCGGGTCGAGGCCGGAGACGTCGACCTTGCCGGGCCCGGACGACAGGTCGAGCAGGGTGTGGCTCTGGGCGTACTGGCTCTGGTTGCCCCAGTCGATCTGGATCACGTCGGAGGCACCACCGCCGGCGATCTGGGTGGCCAGCTTCTGGTTGTAGGCGGCGAACGTGGCGTACTGGGTGCCGACCTCGATGTTCGGGTGGACCTTCTCGAAGGCGGCGACGGCTGCCTCCGTCGCCTTGGCCCGGGAGGCGTCCCCCCACCACGAGAAGCTCAGCTTGACCTTGCCGTCGGAGGAGCCTGAGCCCGAACCGCAGGCGGTCAGGGGCAGAGCGCAGGCCAAAGTCGTGGCCACGGCGAGGGTCCGCAGCGGATGGGCAGGGCGCGGGGCGGCTGTGTGACGCAGTCTCATCGGAACTCTCCTGCGGGAAGCGCACGCCTGTGACGGCCGATGCGGATGGCGGTGTGGCCCGGTCCGGATGCGGGGGGGGACTTCATCGAAGTCGTGGAGAGGGTGCAGCAGTCCGCGTTCGTACCAGCGGCTGTTGTCCACGGCGCCGAGCACGGCGCCGAGCACGGCACTGAGCACAGCCGGGTCGCCGTGCCACCGCCGTGCATCTCGCCGTCCATGCCGAACGCCTCGGCGGGGTGGACGGTCTTCAGCGCCCTGGTCGATGTCTCCGGCTGGCTGGGCGCCGACCCGCCGACTGCCGCAGGCCCGGGCCGCGATCCACTCGGCACGGGCACGGGGTCGGCCCTCGACCGTCTCCGGGCCGACGACCAGGGTGTCCGACTGTTCGGTCAGCCACCGGTGGGACTGGACCGGGCACCTTGTCGCGCATGCCGCCGAGCGGTCTCCATACCGGCGGCCCGAGGCGGCGGGGCCACGATCGTGGTGCAAGCGGTACCTGACGGCATGCTGCCCTCACTTTCGGAACGGTGCGAAGAAGTTGCGGTCCGACGAGACCTGACGGGCTGGGACGCTACGGCGCTGACTGAGCACCGTCAAGAGGATATTTGAAACGATTTTCCGCGCGCGGCTTTGGGTGATCCGAGGCGAAATCCAGCCGATGCGGGTCCTGTCCGCGGGGCCGGACGACGCACCGATCAGGGTCCGCACGGCGCGTAAGAGCATCAATTGCTCTGTGCGCTGCACATATTCAGTCTCTTGACGGCGCCGCCGTATGCCTTTTACGCCGGTGCGCCGCAAAGACCGGCTCGGCCGACGAGTTCCGCCGAGCCTTGTCTCCATGCCATCGGCCGCTCGCCGACATCGACGCCGGACGGCTGGTTGTTACGTTTCACCAGCCGCGGTCCCGGCTCCGCCACGGTTCCTCCGCTCTTCCCGGACGGCGCCGCCCGGCACGGCACCACGGCCGTCCTCGTTCGCCGCCTCGGGTGACGGTGGTCGGCGACAGCCCAGCGGCCGAGCCGGCGGCGGCGCGCGCTCAGTTACTCCTCCTCCTTGTTTCGCGGCAGACCATTCGGCTACTTGTCGAACCCGCGCTCGACGATCTGGTAGAGATCCTCGTTCGTGGCCGATTCCAGGTCGTCCTCCTCGCCCGCCTCTGATTCCTGCGCTCGCCAGTCCGCCATCAGGGCATACAACTGTTCGGTGATCCTCCCGCGATCGACGTCTTCGAGAGGCACAGCCGACAACACAGCGCGCAGACCGTCCAGATCTGCCAGGGCCGTCTCGATGGCGCCGGCTTCGCGCGGCACCAGTTGTTCGTGCAGATGCCGGGCGAGGTCCAGGGGGACGGGGTGGTCGAAGACCAGGGTGGCGGGCAGGCTCAGGCCGGTCTCGGCCGAGAGCCGGTTGCGGAGCTCCAGCGCCGTCAGGGAGTCGAGGCCCAGTTCACGGAAGGCCCGCTGGGGATCGATGTCCCCGGGGCGGGCATGGCCCAGGACCACGGCCGCGGCGGCCCGAACGATCTGCAGGACCTCCTGCTCGCGATCGGCGGGAGGAAGCGCGGCCAACCGGGCCGCCAGGCCACCCGCATCCGCGGCCACGGCCGCCGTCGGACGCTCGGTGACACCGCCAGCGGCGGCCAGCTCCCGCAGCAGCCCGGGCACCGGCCTTCCGCCGCGGGACAACCCCGTCAGGTCCAGCCGGGCCGGGACGGCCAGCGGCGCGCCCAACGCGGTAGCGGCCTCGAACAGCGCCATGCCCTGCTCCGTCGACAGCGGCTGGACGCCGCCACGGCGCAGACGGGACAGACCCGTGCCGTCGAGGTGGCCGGTCATCTCCGAGGCTTGGGCCCACAATCCCCACGCCAGCGACTGGCCGGCCAGGTGGCGGTCGCGGCGGTGGGCGGCGAGTGCGTCGAGGAACGCGTTCGCGGCGGCGTAGCTGCCCTGCCCGGGGCTGCCCATGACCGCCGCGGCCGAGGAGTACAGCACGAAGCCGGCCAGGCCCGCGCCCTCGGTCAATTCGTGCAGGTTCCAGGCCGCGTCCGCCTTCGCCGCCAGGACCGGCGCCATGCGCTCGGGCGTCAGCGACTCCACGGTGGCGTCGTCGATCACCCCGGCGGCGTGCACCACCGCCGTCAACGGGCGGAGTGCTGTATCCCGGTGCAGGATCGAGGCGAGGGCGTCGCGGTCGGCGGCGTCGCCGGCCTGCACCCGCACTTCAGCGCCCGATCCGGCGAGTTCCGCGACCAGGCGGGCCGCTCCCGGAGCCGCCGGGCCGCGCCGGGACATCAGCAGCAGATGCCGCATGCCCCGGGAGCCGGCCAGGTGCCGGGCCAACTCCCCACCCAACGTCCCGGTGCCGCCCGTGACCAGTACCGTCCCCTCGGGGTCCCATTCAGCAGGGACGTTCACGACGACCTTGCCGATGTGCCGGGCGGCCTGGAGGTGACGCAGCGCCGCCACCGCCTGCGACAGCTCGAAGCACGTCACCGGCGGCGGAGTCAGCTCACCCCCGTCGAACATCGCGCCCAGTTCGGCCAGCATCTCCGCCACCCGCGGCACACCGGCGTCCATCAGGTCGAACGCCTGGTAGACGACCCCGGGGTGGGCCTCGGCGACCTGCTCGGGGTCGCGGATGTCGGTCTTGCCCATCTCCACGAACCGGCCACCGCGCGGCAGCAGCCGCAGGGAGGCGTCCGTGAACTCCCCGGCCAGCGCGTTCACCACCACGTCCATGCCCTCGCCACCGGTCACGGCAAGGAACTGGTCGCAGAACGCCAGATCACGGGTCGAGGCGATATGGGTGTCGGACACCCCCATGGCCCGCAACGCGGACTGCTTGGCCGGACTCGCCGTCGCAAAGACCTCCAGGCCCCAGGCCTGGGCAAGCTGCACCGCGGCCGTGCCGACACCACCCGTACCGGCATGAATCAGCACCCGCTGACCGGGACGGACCCGGGCCAGATCCCGCAACCCGTAGAACGCCGTCAGGAACCCGACCGGCACCGCCGCAGCCTGCTGGAACGACCAACCCTGCGGGACAGCAGCCACCAACCGGCTGTCCACGATCCCGGCCGGCCCCCAACCCGGAACCAGCCCCATCACCGACTGACCAACCGTCAGGCCGGTCACCCCGGGACCGGTCTCCAGGACGATCCCGGCACCTTCCCCGCCGAGGATCCGGCCGTCGGAGACCATCCCCAGACCGGCGACCACGTCGCGGAAGTTCACCCCCGCCGCACGCAGGCCCACGCGGACCTGACCCTCCGACAGCATCGCATCCGCCTCCGGAGCGTCGATGACAGCGGTACTGCCCAGGTCACCCGGCCGGGTCACCTCCACCCGCCAACCCGCACCACCGGGCAGCACCAGTTCCCCGGACGCCCCGGCCCGGACCAGCCGCCGGCCGAACGCCGCGACGTTCCCGCCGTCAGTAGCGGGTCGGATGCGGATCTCGGGCTCGTCGGCGTCCAGTGCCACGGCCAGGACGGTGTCCACGTCGGCGTCACGGTCCGGGTCGAGACCGGCTGACGGGTCGACATCAACCAGGAGGAGGCGGCCGGGGTGCTCGGACTGCGCCGAGCGGACCAGGCCCACCACCGCCGCACCAGCGAGATCCTGGCCGGCAGCCGCACCCTGGGTCCAGACCACCAGCCGCGCGTCGTCGGTCTCGGGATCGGCCAGCCACTGCTGCACCCAACCCAGCACCGTCGCGGCGGCAACCTGGGCCGCCTGCGGCGCCGAGACCCCGGGCTCCGCAGCCGGAACCACCGCCACCACCACCGGCGCGGAGCCGACCGACTCGCCGTGCCGCACCCACGGCACCGGGGTGGCCGAAGCCTGCGCGGTCAACGGCACCCAGTCCATGGTGAACAGCGACTGCCGCACCTGGCGACCGGACCCGGCGAGCTGACCGGCCGAGGTCTCACGCATCGCCAGCGATTGAGCCCGCAGGACCGGCTGACCGACAGCGTCGAACGCCGTCACCGAGACGCCGCCCGACTCACGGGCCAGGACCACCCGCAGATGGCGGGCACCGCCGGCCAGCAGCCGCACCCCCGACCACGCGAACGGCAATCCCGTCCCGCCGCTGCCGTTGCCGATGCCATTGCTGGTGCTGCTGCTGGTGCCGACGGCCAGGAGACCGTGCAGCGCGGCGTCGAGCAGTGCCGGGTGCAGACCGAACCCGGCCACATCGGAGCCGATGGCCTCGGGCAGTTCGGCTTCGGCGTAGACGGTGTCCCCGGCCTGCCAGACCTGACGCAGGCCCTGGAACGCCGGACCGTAGCCGTAGCCCCGCTCGGCGAACCTCTCGTAGGCGCCGTCGACCGGAACCGGCTCAGCGCCGACCGGAGGCCAAGCGGCCAGCGGGACCGGAACAGGCTCACCACCGCCCGGGACCAGTACGCCCACGGCATGCCGGACCCATTCGCCCTCGCCTCCGCGGGAGGAGACCGTGACGGTTCGGCGGCCGCTGTCGCCTTCGCTGTCACCGACATGGACCTGAAGCTGCACACCACCCTGGCCCGGCAGGACCAGGGGCTCTTGGAGCGTCAACTCCTCCAACGTGCGGCAACCGGCCAGGTCCCCTGCGTGGATCGCCAGGTCCACGAAGGCCGTGCCCGGCAGCAGGACGGTGCCGTGGACGGTGTGGTCGGCCAGCCACGGCATCGCCCCCAGCGACAGACGGCCCGTCAGCACCAGCCCGTCGCCCTCGGCCAGCCACACCGCCGCCGCCAGCAACGGATGCCCCACCCGCTCCTGCCCAGCCGACGAAGCATCCCCACGCCCGGCCACAGCCTTCGGCCAGTAACGCTCCCGCTGGAACGGATACGTCGGCAGCCCGACCTTCACCGCCCGACCCCCGTCAGCGGTCACCGCCGCCCAATCCACCTCCACACCAGCCGTATACGCTCCGGCCAACGCGGTCAGCCAGCGGCTCCGGCCACCATCGCCGCGCTGCAACGTGCCCGCAGCAACCAGATCCTCACCGGCCTGCGCAATCGCCAACCCCAACACCGGATGCGGACTCACCTCCACGAACACCCGATGCCCCTCCGCCGCCAGCATCGCGACGACCTCACCGAACCGCACCGTCCGACGCAGATTCCGGAACCAATACCCACCATCCAACTCAGCCGTATCCACCAGGCGGGCCTCAAGCGTGGAGAAGAACGGCACCGAACCAGAGACCGCGGACACCCCCGCCAGATCCCCGGCAAGACGCTCCTCGACGGCCTCGACATGCGCGGTGTGGGAGGCGTAGTCCACCGCGATCCGCCGCGCCCCCCGATCCGCATACGCCTCCGCGAACTCCGTGCACGCGCTCGCGGCGCCCGCCACCACCACCTGGCGGGGGCCGTTGACGGCCGCGACCGACAAGTCCTCACCCCACGCGGAGATCCACTCCCCCACCTCACCCAACCCCGCCGGCACCGACACCATCCCCCCCGTCCCAGCAAGACCCGCCAACGCCCGACTACGCAACGCCACAACCCGCGCACCGTCCTCCAAGGACAAGCCGCCCGCGACACACGCCGCCGCGATCTCACCCTGACTGTGACCCACCACCACCGCCGGCTCCACACCGCAGGCCCGCCACAGCTCGGCCAAACTGACCGCTACCGCCCACGACGCCGGCTGCACCACATCCACCCGCCCCAACAACCCCGCATCACCCAGCACATCACGAAGCCGCCACTCCACGAACGGCTCCAACGCCGCAGCACACCGCTCCATCGCCGCCGCGAACACCGGCTCCCCATCCCACAGTTCCAGGCCCATCCCGACCCACTGCGCACCCTGACCCGCGAACACGAACACCGGCCCAGACACCGACACCGAACCAACAACCCCGGACACAGCGCCCGGCGCCTCCCGGCCCTCCGCGACCGCCCCCAGACCCGCCAGCAGTTGGTCACGGTCCTCACCAACCACCACCCCACGATGCGAGAACGTCGTCGTCCGCGACACCGCCAACGACAACGCAACGTCCCTGGCCGAAATCTCCGGCCGAGCCCCCACGAACTCCGCCAACCGACCCGCCTGCGCAGCCAACGCCCCACCCGACCGCGCCGACACCACCCACGCCACCGAACCCCCGGATTCCGGCCCTTCCAGGACAGCGGTATCCGGAGCCGAGGCGTCCACGAGGCGTCCGCCGTCGTCGGATCCGTCCGGCGCAGGGCCGTTCACGGTGGGCTCTTCAAGGATCAGGTGGACGTTGGTGCCGCTGATCCCGAACGCCGACACCCCAGCCCGCCGCGGACCAGACCCCACCGGCCACTCCCGCGGCGCCATCAGCAACTCCACCGCCCCCGCCGACCAGTCCACATGCGACGACGGAGCATCCACATGCAGGGACTCGGGCAGCATCCCGTGCCGCATCGCCTGCACCATCTTGATCACGCCCGCCACACCCGCAGCCGCCTGCGTGTGCCCGATGTTCGACTTCACCGAACCCAACAACAACGGCCGACCCTCCGGCCGACCCTGACCGTACGTGGCCAACAGCGCCTGCGCCTCGATCGGATCACCCAACGCCGTACCCGTGCCATGCGCCTCCACCACATCGACATCAGCAGGCTGCAACCCCGCACTCGCCAACGCCGCCCGAATCACCCGCTGCTGCGACGGACCATTCGGCGCCGACAACCCGTTGCTGGCCCCGTCCTGGTTGATCGCGCTCCCCGCCACCACCGCGAGCACCCGGTGCCCACGTTCACGGGCGACGGACAGCCGCTCCAGCACCACTACTCCGACGCCCTCGCCCCACCCGGTGCCGTCGGCGGCATCCGAGAACGGCTTGCACCGGCCATCGGCAGCAAGTCCTCGCTGTCGCGCGAACTCCAGGTACGCGCCCGGGGTGGCCATCACGGTGACGCCGCCCGCGAGCGCGATCCCGCACTCCCCGGACCGCAGCGCCTGCGCGGCCAGGTGGATCGCCGTCAGCGACGAGGAACACGCCGTGTCGATCGAGACCGCGGGACCCTGGAGCCCCAGCGCGTACGCCACGCGTCCGGACGCAACACTCGCCGTCGTCCCGGTCATCCCGTAGCCGCCGGCCCCGTACTGGCCCCCGACTCGGTAGCCGGAGGTGATGATGCCGGCGTAGACGCCCGTGTCGGAGCCGTGGAGTGAACCCGGGGTGATGCCCGCGTCCTCCAGCGCCTCCCAGCACGTCTCCAACAGCAGCCGCTGCTGGGGATCCATCCCCAACGCCTCACGCGGACTGATCCCGAAGAACTCGGCATCGAACTCACCAGCGCTGTCCAGGAAGCCACCCACCGGGGCGTACCGCGCGCCCTCGTCATCGCCCGACTCGAGGTCCGGCAGACCGGCCAGGTCCCAGCCGCGGTTCGACGGGAAGCCCGCCATCGCGTCCGAGCCACCGGCGACCAACTGCCAGAAGCCCTCCGGTCCCTCCGCTCCCCCCGGGAACCGGCAGCCGATTCCGACGATCGCCACCGGCTCGTCCGTACCGACACGAACCGCCGGCCCGGCGCTCTCGCCGAGGGGTTCGGCCGTCCCGCACGCCTCCGCCACCAGGTGCCGGGCGAGTTCCAGCGGGACGGGGTAGTCGAAGACGAGGGTGGCGGGCAGGCTCAGGCCCGTCTCCGCGACCAGTCGGTTGCGCAACTCCAGTGCGGTCAGGGAGTCGAGGCCCAGTTCGCGGAACGCCCGCCGGGGATCGATGTCCCCGGGGCCGGCATGGCCCAGGACAGCCGCCGCAGCCACCCGGACGATCTCGAGGACTTCCTGCTCGCGCTCGGCGCCGGACAGCGCCGCCAACCGGGCCGCCAGGCCGCCCGCGTCCGGAGCCGCGGTCGCCGCCCCGGCCGCGGTCGGGCGGGCGGGACCACCGGCGACCAGGCCGCGCAGCATTGGCGGCAACGGCCTTCCGGGGCGGGACAGCGTCGTCAGGTCCAACAGAGCCGGAATTGCCAAGGGCGCACGCAGCGCGGCTGCGGCGTCGAACAGCGCCAGGCCGCGCTCGGCCGTCAACGGCTGGATGCCGGCACGGCGCAGGCGGGACAGACCCGTGCCGTCGAGGTGGCCGGTCATCTCCGAGGTCTGGGCCCACAAGCCCCAGGCCAGTGACTGGCCGGCCAGGTGCCGGTCCCGGCGGTAGGTGGCGAGTGCGTCCAGGAAGGCGTTCGCGGCGGAGTAACTCCCCTGCCCGGGGCTGCCCATGACCGCCGCGGCCGAGGAGTACAGCACGAAGCCCGCCAGGCCCGCGCCCTCCGTCAACTCGTGCAGGTTCCACGCCGCATCGGCCTTCGCGGCCAGCACCGGCGCCATACGCTCGGGCGTCAACGACTCCACGGTCGCGTCGTCGATCACCCCGGCGGCATGCACCACCGCCGTCAACGGCCGCGCAGCCGCGATCCTTTCCAGCACCGGAGCCAGGGCGTCATGGTCGGCGGCGTCACCCGCCTGCACCCGCACGCACGCTCCCGAGGCCGCCAACTCGGCAGTCAGGCGCGCCACTCCCGGCGCGGCCGGGCCGCGCCGCGACATCAGCACCAGGTGCCGCATGCCACGGGCGTCCACCAGGTGTCGGGCCAACTCCCCGCCCAGCGCCCCCGTTCCGCCCGTGATCAGCACCGTGCCCTGCGCGTCCCACTCGGCGGGCGCGGCCCCGGGCTCCTCCGTCCCCGCCCGGACCAGCCGCCGGCCGAACGCCACCACGCCGCCACCGTCGGCAGCGGGACGGACCCGGACCTCCGGTTCGTCGGCATCCAGCACAGCCGCGAGAACGGTCTCCACGTCGGCGTCGTAGCTGGGGTAGAGCCCGGCTGACGGGTCGACGTCGACCAGGACCAGGCGGCCGGGGTGCTCGGACTGGGCCGAGCGGACCAGACCCGTCACCGCCGCGGCGGCCAGGTCCTGACCGGAGGCCGCTCCCTGCGTCCATACCACCAACCGTGCGGTGTCCGTCTCGGGGTCGGCCAGCCACTGCTGCACCCAGTCCAGCACCGTCGCGGCGGCCACCTGGGCCGCCTGCGGCGCCGACATCCCGAACGGGGCGGCCGGCACGGCCGCGACCGCCACCGGCGCGGAGCCGACCGGCTGGCCGTGCCGTACCCAGTGCACGCCGGCGGCCACCGAAGCCTGCGCGGTCAGCGGGACCCAGTCGACGGTGAACAGCGACTGCCGCACCTGCCGACCCGAGCCGCTGAGCTGACCAGCCGGGACCTCACGCAACGCCAACGACCGCGCCTGCAACACCGGCTGACCGACGGCGTCGAACGCGGTGACCGAGACACCACCCTGGACCTGGGCCAGGGCCACCCGCAGATGGCGTGCACCGCCGGCCAGCAGCCGCACCCCCGACCACGCGAACGGCAGCCCCGTCCCACCGCTGCCGTCACTCGCTGCCAGCAGACCGTGCAGCGCGGCGTCGAGCAGAGCGGGGTGCAGACCGAACCCGGTCGCATCGGCTTCCGCGGCCTGGGGCAGCTCCACCTCGGCGTAGACCGTGTCCCCGGCGCGCCAGACCTGACGCAGACCCTGGAAGGCCGGACCGTAGCCGTAACCACGCCCGGCGAGCTTCTCGTAGGCGTCGTCGACCGGAACCGGCTCCGCGCCGGCCGGTGGCCAAACGGCCAGCGGGGACGGCACCGGCTCACCATCAGTTGCGGCCAGTACGCCCACGGCATGCCGGACCCACTCACCGTCTCCGTCACGGGAGGACACCGTGACCGTTCGGCGGCCGCTGTCGCCTTCGCTGTCACCGACATGGACCTGAAGCTGCACGCCACCCAGGCTCGGCAGGACCAGGGGCTCCTGGAGCGTCAGCTCCTCCAGCATGCCGCACCCGGCCAGGTCACCGGCGTGGACCGCCAAGTCCACGAACGCGGTGCCGGGCAGCAGGACGGTGCCGTGGACCGCATGGTCGGCCAGCCACGGCATCGCCCCCAACGACAGGCGCCCCGTCAACACCAGCCCGTCGCCCTCGGCCAGCCACACCGCAGCACCCAGCAACGGGTGACCGGAGCGCTGCAGTCCGATCGAGGAGGCGTCCCCACGCGCGCTGACGGCCTTGGGCCAGTAGTGCCGGCGCTGGAACGGATACGTCGGCAGAGTCACCTTGCCGGCGCCGGCGGCGGTGCTCACCGCCGCCCAGTCCACCTCCACGCCAGCCGCATACGCACCAGCCAGTGCGGTCAGCCAGCGGTTACGACCGCCATCGCCGCGCTGCAACGTGCCCGCCGCAACCAGGTCCTCACCGGCCTGCGCGACCGCCAACCCCAACACCGGATGCGGACTCACCTCCACGAACACCCGATGACCCTCCGCCGCCAGCGTCGCGACGACCTCACCGAACCGCACCGTCCGACGCAGATTCCGGAACCAGTACCCACCATCCAACTCAGCCGTATCCAGCAGGCGGGCTTCGAGCGTGGAGAAGAACGGCACCGGGCTGCTTTCAGGAACCACCGCGGCCAGGTCCTCCGCCAGACGCTCCTCGACGGCCTCGACATGCGCGGTGTGGGAGGCGTAGTCCACCGCGATCCGCCGCGCACCCCGATCCGCATACGCCTCCGCGAACTCCGTGCACGCCCTCGCGGCACCCGCCACCACCACCTGCCGAGGGCCGTTGACCGCCGCGACCGACAGGTCATCACCCCAGACGGAGATCCACTCCCCCACCTCATCCAGCCCCGCCGGCACCGACACCATCCCACCCGTCCCAGCAAGACCCGCCAACGCCCGACTACGCAACGCCACCACCCGCGCGCCATCCTCCAAGGACAAGCCGCCCGCCACACACGCCGCCGCGATCTCACCCTGACTGTGACCCACCACCGCGGCGGGCTCCACACCGTAGGCACGCCACAACTCCGCCAAACTGACCGCCACCGCCCACGACGCCGGCTGCACCACATCCACCCGCCCCAACAACCCCGCATCCGCGAGCACATCACGCAACCGCCACTCCACGAACGGCTCCAACGCAGCAGCACACCGCTCCATCGCCGCCGCGAACACCGGCTCCCCATCCCACAGTTCCAACCCCATCCCGACCCACTGCGCACCCTGACCCGCGAACACAAACACCGGCCGAGACACCGAACCAGCAACCCCGGACACCACACCGGTCACGACACCCGGCGCCTCCCGGCCCGCCGCGACCGCCCCCAGACCCGCCAGCAGTTGGTCACGCTCCTCCCCGACCACCACCACACGATGCGAGAACGTCGTCGTCCGCGACACCGCCAACGACAACGCCACATCCCGAACCGAAACCCCCGGACGAGCCCCCACGAACTCCGCCAACCGACCCGCCTGCGCAGCCAACGCCCCACCCGACCGCGCCGACACCACCCACACCACCGAACCCCCGGACCCCGACCCCTCCAGGACAGGAATCTCCACGGCAGCCGCATCCTGCGCGGGCTGCTCAAGGATCAGGTGGACGTTGGTGCCGCTGATCCCGAACGCCGACACACCCGCACGCCGCGGACCAGACCCCACCGGCCACTCCCGCGCCGTGCTGAGCAGTTCCACCGCTCCGGCCGACCAATCCACGTGCGACGACGGGGCATCCACATGCAGCGTCTGCGGCAGCGTCCCGTGCCGCATCGCCTGCACCATCTTGATCACACCCGCCACACCCGCAGCCGCCTGCGTGTGACCGATGTTCGACTTCACCGAGCCCAGCAGAAGCGGCCGGCCCTCCGGTCGGTCCTGCCCGTAGGTCGCCAGCAGGGCCTGCGCCTCGATCGGGTCGCCCAGGGCGGTGCCGGTACCGTGCGCCTCCACCACATCGACATCAGCAGGCTGCAACCCCGCACTCGCCAACGCCGCCCGGATCACCCGCTGCTGCGACGGACCATTCGGCGCCGACAAACCATTGCTGGCCCCGTCCTGGTTCACCGCACTACCGGAAACCACCGCCAACACCCGGTGCCCACGCTCCCGCGCATCCGACAACCGCTCCAACACCAGAACCCCGACACCCTCACCCCACCCGGTCCCGTCAGCCGCCTCCGCGAACGGCTTACACCTCCCGTCAGCAGCCAACCCCCGCTGCCGCGCGAACTCCGTGAACGTCCCGGGCGAGGCCATCACCGTCACACCACCGGCGAGCGCCATCCCGCACTCACCCGCGCGGAGCGCCTGCGCCGCAAGGTGAATGGCCGTCAGCGACGACGAGCACGCCGTGTCGATCGAGACGGCAGGACCCTGCAACCCCAGCGAGTACGCCACCCGACCCGACGCCACACTCGCCGTCGTCCCGGTCAGGCCGAAACCACCAGCACCGTCCTGCTCACCGGCCCGGTATCCCGAGGCGATGATGCCGGCGTAGACACCCGTGTCGGAGCCGCGGAGTGACGCCGGGGTGATGCCGGCGTCCTCCAGCGCCTCCCAGCACGTCTCCAAGAGCAGTCGCTGCTGCGGATCCATCCCCAACGCCTCACGCGGACTGATCCCGAAGAACTCCGCATCGAACTCACCCGCACCATCGAGGAACCCGCCCACCGGGGCGAAGGCGGCGCCCTCGTCGGCGGGATCCGGGACGGTCAGGCCGTCCACGTCCCAGCCGCGGTTCGCCGGGAAGCCCGACATCGCGTCGGACCCGGCAGCGACCATCTGCCAGAAGCCCTCCGGATTCTCGACCCCGCCCGGGAACCGGCACCCCATACCGACGATCGCCACCGGTTCGTCCGTCCCGAAGCGGACTGTCGGCACGGTCAGCGTTCCGGCGGCCTCGGCCGTCCCGCACACCTCTGTCACCAGGTGTCGGGCGAGTTCCAGAGGGACGGGGTAGTCGAAGACGAGGGTGGCGGGCAGGGTGAGGCCGATCTCGTTCGCCAACCGGTTGCGCAGCTCCAACCCGGTCAGCGAGTCGATGCCCATGTCCCGGAACGCCCGCTGCGGATCAATGTCCTCGGGCCGGGCATGGCCCAGAACCACCGCCGCAGCCGCCCGGACGATCTGCAGAACCTCCTGCTCACGCTCGACGGGGCCGAGCGCGACCAACCTCGCCGCCAGGCCACCGGCATCCGCAGCAACGGCCGCCGTCGGGCGGGCGGACGCGCCGACTGCCAGACTCCGCAGCAGCGGAAGCAGCGGTCGTCCCGGGCGGGAGAGGGCACTCAGATCCAGTCGGGCCGGGACGGCCAGCGGCGCGCCCAGCGCGGTAGCGGCCTCGAAGAGCGCCAAACCCTGCTCGGTCGACAGCGGCTGGATGCCGCCACGGCGCAGACGGGAGAGGTCGGCGCCGGCCAACTGCCCGGTGATCTCGGAGGTCTGGGCCCACAGCCCCCACGCCAACGACTGACCGGCCAGGTGGCGAGTGCGGCGGTGGGTGGCAAGTGCGTCGAGGAACGCGTTCGCGGCGGCGTAACTGCCTTGCCCGGGGCTGCCCATGACCGCCGCGGCCGAGGAGTAGAGGACGAAGCCCGCCAGGCCCGCGCCCTCGGTCAATTCGTGCAGGTTCCAGGCCGCGTCCGCCTTCGCCGCCAAGACCTTCGTCATCCGCTCGGGCGTCAACGACTCCACGGTCGCGTCGTCGATCACCCCGGCGGCGTGCACCACCGCCGTCAACGGACGGAGTGCTGTATCCCGGTGCAGGATCGAGGCGAGGGCGTCGCGGTCGGCGGCGTCGCCGGCCTGCACCCGCACCTCCGCACCAAGCTCAGCCAACTCGGCAGCCATGCGCGCCACGCCCGGAGCCGCCGGACCGCGCCGGGACAACAGCAGCAGATGCCGCATGTCCCGGACCTTGACCAGGTGCCGGGCCAACTCCCCACCCAGGGTCCCGGTCCCGCCCGTGACCAGTACCGTGCCCTCGGGGTCCCATTCGGCGGGGACGTTCACGACGACCTTGCCGATATGGCGGGCAGCTTGGAGGTGGCGCAGTGCCGCCACCGCCTGGGACAGCTCGAAGCACGTCACCGGAGGCGGAGTCAGCTCACCTGCGTCGAACATCGCACCGAGTTCGGCGAACATCTCCGCGACCCGCGGGGCACCGGAGTCCATCGTGTCGAACGCCCGGTAGACGACCCCGGGGTGGGCCTCGGCGACCTGCTCGGGGTCGCGGATATCAGTCTTGCCCATCTCGACAAACCGGCCACCGCGCGGAAGCAACCGCAGCGAGGCGTCCGTGAACTCCCCGGCCAGCGCGTTGACGACCACGTCCATGCCCTCGCCACCGGTCACGGCAAGGAACCGCTCGCAGAACGCGAGATCACGGGTCGAGGCGATATGGCTCTCGTCCACGCCCATGGCCCGCAAAGCGGACTGCTTGGCCGGACTCGCCGTCGCAAAGACCTCCAGGCCCCACGCCTGGGCCAGTTGCACCGCGGCCGTGCCGACACCACCGGTCCCGGCATGGATGAGGACCCGCTGACCGGGACGGACCTGGGCCAGATCCCGCAACCCGTAGAACGCGGTCAGGAACCCGACCGGCACCGCCGCGGCCTGCTGGAACGACCAACCCCGCGGGACAGCAGCCACCAACCGGCTGTCCACGACCCCGACCGGCCCCCAACCCGGAACCAGCCCCATCACCGACTGACCGACCGTCAGGCCAGTCACCCCGGGACCGATCTCCAGGACGATGCCGGCGCCTTCCCCGCCGAGACCACGGTTGTCCGCAACCATTCCCAGACCGGCAACCACGTCGCGGAAGTTCACCCCCACCGCACGCAGCCCCACCCGCACCTGGCCCGCCGACAGCGCCACGCCCGCCTCGGGAGCGTCCACGACAGCGGCACTGCCCAAGTCACCCGGCCGAGCAACCTCCACTCGCCAACCCGCACCACCCGGCAGCGCCAGCTCACTGGCGCGGGCCAGCCGCCGGCCGAACGCCGCGACGCCCCCACCATCACTGGCCGGCGATATGCGGACCTCGGGCTCGTCGGCGTCCAGGGCCAGGGCCAGGACGGTGTCCACATCACCGTCACGGTCAGAGTCCAGGCCGGCCGACGGGTCGACATCGACCAGCAGGAGACGGCCGGGATGCTCGGACTGGGCCGAGCGGAGCAGACCCGTCACCGCCGCGGCAGCCAGGTCCTGACCGGCAGCCGCACCCTGGGTCCAGACCACCAACCGCGAACCATCGGTCGCGGGATCGGCCAGCCACTGCTGCACCCAACCCAGCACCGTCGCGGCAGCCGACTGGGCCGCTCGCGGAGCCGACACCCCGGATTCCGCGGCCGGAACCGTGGCAACAACAACGGGCGCCAGCTCAGCCCCGCCGTGCCGCACCCATTGCACCGCAGTGCCAACGGCCTGAGATGCCGGCAGCGGGACCCAGTCCACGGTGAACAGCGACTGCCGCACCTGCCGACCCGAGCCGCTGAACTGACCAGCCGGGACCTCACGCAACGCCAACGACCGCGCCCGCAGAACCGGCGCACCCACACCGTCGAACGCCGTCACCGAAACGCCGCCCGACTCACGGGCCAGGACCACCCGCAAGTGGCGAGCGCCGCTCGCCAGCAGCCGCACCCCCGACCACGCGAACGGCAACCCCGTCCCAGGACCACCTTCACTGGCGGCCAGGAGACCGTGCAGCGCGGCATCGAGCAGTGCCGGATGCAGACCGAACCCGGCCACGTCGGAGTCGACGACCTCAGGCAGCTCGACCTCGGCATAGACGGTGTCCCCGGAGCGCCAGACCTGACGCAGACCCTGGAACGCCGGACCGTAGCCATAACCACGCTCGGCGAAGTTCTCGTAGGCGCCGTCGACCGGAACCGGCTCCGCGTCGGCCGGTGGCCAGGCGTCAAGCGGGGCCGGGACGGGCTCACTGCCGACCGGGACCAGTACGCCCACGGCATGCCGGACCCACTCGCCGTCGCCGCCGCCGTCACGGGAGGACACCGTGACGGTTCGGCGACCGCTGTCGCCTTCGCTGTCACCGACGTGGACCTGAAGCTGCACACCACCCGAGCCCGGCAGAACCAGGGGTTCCCGGAGCGTCAACTCCTCCAACACACCGCACCCCGCCAGATCCCCCGCATGGACCGCGAGATCCACGAACGCGGTGCCCGGGAGCAGGACGGTGCCGTGGACGGTGTGGTCGGCCAGCCACGGCATCGCCCCCAACGACAGGCGCCCCGTCAACACCAGCCCGTCGCCCTCGGCCAGCCACACCGCCGCACCCAGCAGCGGATGCCCCACCCGCTCCTGCCCCACCGACGAAACATCCCCACGACCGGCCGCAGCCTTCGGCCAGTAGTGCCGGCGCTGGAACGGATACGTCGGCAGAGCAACCGTCCTCGCACTCCCACCGGCGGCGGTGGCCACCGCGGCCCAATCAACGTCCACACCCGCCGCATACAACCCCGCCACCGCCCGCACCACCGACTCCGCCTCATCCCCACCCCCACGCAACGCCGGCACCCACAACGACACCCCCGACTCATCCATCGCCGACAACGCACCATCCGGACCCAACTCCGCAAACACACCCACCCCCCGCGCCCGCATCGCCTCCACCACATCGTGATGACGCACCGTCCCCCGCACATGCCCCACCCAATACCCCGGATCCCGCACATCCGCCCCCACCACCCCCGACACCAACACCAACCCCGGCTCACCAAACGACACCCCCTCCAACACCCCCCGAAACTCACCCAACATCGGATCCATCAACGGCGAATGAAACCCATGACCCACCCGCAACCGCCTAACACGCCCACCCCCCGCACGCCACACCCCCGCCAACTCCTCCACCACCGACCCCACACCCGAAATCACCGACTGCCGAGGACCATTCACCGCCGCCACCGACACCCCCACACGCCCCGCCACCAACCCCTCCGCCTCCACACCCGACGCATCCAACACCACCATCGCCCCACCCCCACCCAACCCCTCCATCAAACGACCCCGCGCCGCCACCACCGCACACGCATCCTCCAAACCCCACACCCCCGCCACATAAGCCGCCGTCACCTCACCCAACGAATGACCCGCCACACAATCCGGCACCACACCCCACGACGACCACAACCGAAACAACCCCACCTGCACCGCAAACAACCCCGCCTGCGCAAACACCGTCCGATCCAACTCCCCACCCCCCACACCAATCACCTCACGCAACGACCCCGGCAACAAACCCTCAAAACACTCACACACCTCATCAAACGCCCGAGCAAACACCGGAAACACCCCACACAACCCCAACCCCATCCCCACCCGCTGCGAACCCTGACCCGAAAACACCACCCCCACCCGACCACCACCAGCAACACCAGACACCACACCCGGCCCCTCCCGGCCCGCCGCAACCGCCCCCAGACCCGCCAACAACTCCTCACGACCCCCACCCACCACCGCCAGACGATGCGCAAACCCCGTCGTCCGCGTCACCGCCAACGACAACGCCACATCCCGAACCCCCACCTCCGGCCGAGCCCCCACAAACTCCGCCAACCGACCCGCCTGCGCAGCCAACGCCCCAGCCGACCGCGCCGACACCACCCACGCCACCGAACCCCCCGACCCCGACCCCGACCCCGACCCCAAGGCAGACTCCTGCTCCGGCTCAACCTGGACAGCCGCATCCTGCGCGGGCTGCTCAAGGATCAGGTGCACATTGGTGCCGCTGATCCCGAACGCCGACACCCCAGCCCGCCGCGGACCAGACCCCGCCGGCCATTCCCGCGGCGCCGTCAGCAACTCCACCGCCCCCGCCGACCAATCCACATGCGACGACGGAGCATCCACATGCAGGGACTCGGGCAGCATCCCGTGCCGCATCGCCTGCACCATCTTGATCACACCCGCCACACCAGCCGCCGCCTGCGTGTGACCGATGTTCGACTTCACCGAACCCAACAACAACGGCCGGCCCTCCGGCCGACCCTGACCGTACGTCGCCAGCAGCGCCTGCGCCTCGATCGGGTCACCCAGGGCCGTACCCGTACCATGCGCCTCCACCACATCAACATCAGCCGGCTGCAACCCCGCACTCGCCAACGCCGCCCGAATCACCCGCTGCTGCGACGGACCATTCGGCGCCGACAACCCATTGGACGCGCCATCCTGGTTCACCGCACTACCGGAGATCACCGCCAACACCCGGTGCCCACGCTCACGGGCCACGGACAGCCGCTCCAACACCAGGACCCCGACACCCTCACCCCACCCGGTCCCGTCAGCCGCCTCCGCGAACGGCTTGCACCGGCCATCGGCAGCAAGTCCTCGCTGCCGAGCGAACTCCGTGAACGTCCCAGGAGTCGGCATGACGGTGACGCCGCCCGCGAGCGCCATCCCGCACTCACCCGCGCGGAGCGCCTGCGCCGCGAGGTGGATGGCCGTCAGCGACGACGAGCACGCCGTGTCGATCGAGACGGCAGGCCCCTGAAGCCCGAGCGCATACGCCACCCGACCCGACGCGACACTCGCCGTCGTCCCGGTCATCCCGAAGCCGCCAGCCCCGTCCTGCTCACCGACCCGGTACCCCAACGCGATGATGCCGGCATAAACCCCGGTATCAGTGCCCTTCAGCGAACCCGGGGTGATGCCCGCGTCCTCCAGCGCCTCCCAGCACGTCTCCAACAGCAGCCGCTGCTGGGGATCCATCCCCAACGCCTCACGCGGACTGATCCCGAAGAACTCCGCATCGAACTCACCGGCACCATCGAGGAAACCACCCACCGGAGTGTAGGCAGCGCCCTCGTCACCGGAATCGGACAGGCCCGGCGTCTCCCACCCACGGTTCGCCGGGAAGCCCGACATCGCATCGGTCCCGGCAGCGACCATCTGCCAGAAACCCTCCGGGTCCTCGACCCCGCCCGGGAACCGGCACCCCATACCGACGATCGCCACCGGCTCGTCCGTGCCGACACGGACCACCGGAAGAGCGGTCCCCCCGACGACCCCGTCGGCCTCGCACACCTCGCCCACCAGGAACCGGGCGACCTCCAGTGGTGTCGGCTGGTCGAAGACCAGGGTGGCGGGGAGGGTGAGGCCGGTCTCGTTCGCGAGCCGGTTGCGCAGCTCCAGCCCGGTCAGGGAATCGATGCCCATGTCCCGGAACGCCCGCTGCGGATCAATGTCCTCGGGCCGGGCATGGCCCAGCACAACCGCCGCAGCCGCCCGGACGATCTCCAGAACCTCCTGCTCACGCTCGACGGGGCCGAGCGCGGCCAACCGCGCCGCCAGACCGCCGGCATCCGCAGCAACGGCCGCCGTCGGGCGGGCCGCAGCGCCAACGGCCAACCCGCGCAGCAGCGCGGGCACCGGGCGACCGCCGCGGGACAGACCCGTCAGTTCCAGCCGGGCCGGGACGGCCAGCGGCGCGCCCAACGCGGTAGCGGCCTCGAACAGCGCCAGCCCCTGCTCCGTCGTCAACGGCTGGACGCCGCCACGGCGCAGACGGGACAGACCCGTGCCGTGGAGGTGGCCGGTCATCTCCGAGGTCTGGCCCCACAAGCCCCACGCCAGCGACTGACCGGTCAGGTGGCGAGTGCGGCGGTGGGTGGCAAGTGCGTCGAGGAACGCGTTCGCGGCGGCGTAACTGCCCTGCCCGGGGCTGCCCATGACCGCCGCGGCCGAGGAGTACAGCACGAAGCCCGCCAGGCCCGCGCCCTCCGTCAACTCGTGCAGGTTCCACGCCGCATCGGCCTTCGCCGCCAGCACCGGCGCCATCCGCTCGGGCGTCAACGACTCCACGGTCGCGTCGTCGATCACCCCGGCGGCATGCACCACCGCCGCCAACGGACGATCGACCGCGACCTTGGCCAGGACCGAGGCGAGAGCGTCGCGATCGGCGGCATCGCCGGCCTGCACCCGCACCTCCGCACCCGATCCGGCGAGTTCCGCGACCAGGCGCGCCACCCCCGGCGCCGCCGGGCCGCGCCGGGACAACAGCAGCAGATGCCGCATGCCACGCACGTCCACCAGGTGCCGGGCCAACTCCCCACCCAGCGTCCCGGTCCCACCGGTCACCAGCACCGTGCCCTCGGGGTCCCACTGGGCCGGAAGGTTCAGCACGACCTTGCCCACGTGCCGGGCGGCCTGGAGATGGCGCAGCGCCGCCACCGCCTGCGACAGCTCGAAGCACGTCACCGGAGGCGGAACCAGCTCACCCGCCTCGAACATCGCGCCCAGCTCGGCCAGCATCTCCGCCACCCGCGGCTCGCCCGCGTCCATCAGGTCGAACGCCTGATACACCACGCCCGGATAGGTCTGGGCCACCTGCTCGGGGTCGCGGATATCGGTCTTGCCCATCTCCACGAACCGACCACCGCGCGGCAGCAACCGCAGCGACGCGTCCGTGAACTCCCCGGCCAGCGCATTGACGACCACGTCCATACCCTCGCCACCGGTCACAGCCAGGAACCGCTCGCAGAACGCCAGATCACGGGTCGAGGCGATATGGCTCTCCTCCACCCCCATCGCCCGCAACGCGGACTGCTTGGCCGGACTCGCCGTCGCAAAGACCTCCAGGCCCCACGCCCGGGCAAGCTGCACCGCCGCCGTACCGACACCACCAGTCCCGGCATGGATGAGGACCCGCTGACCGGGACGGACCTGGGCCAGATCCCGCAACCCGTAGAACGCCGTCAGGAACCCGACCGACACCGCCGCGGCCTGCTGGAACGACCAACCCCGCGGGACAGCAGCCACCAACCGGCTGTCCACGACCCCGACCGGCCCCCAACCCGGCACCAGCCCCATCACCGACTGACCGACGGCCAGACCATCCACCCCGGGACCGATCTCCAGGATGATCCCGGCGCCTTCCCCGCCGAGGCCGCGGTTGTCCGCGACCATCCCGAGGCCGGTCACCACGTCGCGGAAGTTCACGCCCACCGCGCGCAGGCCCACCCGCACCTGGCCCGCCGACAGCGCCACGCCCGCCTCGGGAGCGTCGATGACAACGGCACTGCCCAGGTCACCCGGCCGAGCCACCTCCACCCGCCAACCCGCACCACCCGGCAACGCCAGCTCACTGGCGCGTGTTAAGCGCCGACCAAGGGCAACCACGCCCCCGCCGTCAGCAGCCGAAGAGATACGAACCTCGGGCTCGTCAGCTTCCAGGACCACGGCCAGGGCGGTGTCCACATCGCCGTCGTGGGTCGGGTCGAGACCGGCTGACGGGTCGACATCGACCAGCACGAGACGGCCGGGATGCTCGGACTGAGCCGAGCGCACCAGGCCCACCACCGCCGCGGCGGCCAGGTCCTGGCCGGAGGCCGCGCCCCGGGTCCAGACCACCAGCCGCGCATCATCGGTGGCGGGATCGGCCAGCCACTGCTGCACCCAACCCAGCACCGTCGCCGCAGCCACCTGAGCCGCCCGCGGCGCAGACACCCCCGGCTCGGCAGTCGGAACAGCCGCGACCACCACGGACGCAGTGCCGAGCGACTCGCCATGCCGCACCCACGGCACCGGGGCGGCCGAAGCCTGCGCGGTCAGCGGGACCCAGTCCACGGTGAACAGCGACTGCCGCACCTGCCGCCCCGAGCCGCTGAGCTGCCCGGCCGATGCCTCACGCAGCGCCAACGACCGCGCGTGCAGAACCGGTGCACCCACACCGTCGAACGCGGTGACCGAGACACCCCCCTGCGCCGGGGCCAGAACAACCCGCAAGTGGCGGGCACCACCGGCCAACAGCCGCACCCCCGACCACGCGAACGGCAACCCCGCCCCGCCACTACTGTGGCTGCTACCGACGGCCAGCAGACCGTGCAAAGCGGCATCAAGCAGAGCCGGATGCAGACCGAACCCGGCCACATCGGAGTCGACGACCTCCGGCAGCTCGACCTCGGCGTAGACGGTGTCCCCGGCGCGCCAGACCTGACGCAGACCCTGGAACGCCGGACCATAGCCGTAGCCCCGCTCGGCGAAGTTCTCGTAGGCACCGTCGACCGGAACCGGCTCCGCGTCGGCCGGTGGCCAGGCGTCCAGCGGGGCCGGGACGGGCTCACTGCCGACCGGGGTGAGCACGCCGACCGCGTGTCGCACCCACTCGCCGTCCCCTTCACGGGAGGAGACCGTGACCGTTCGGCGGCCGCTGTCGTCGTCGCTGTCACCGACGTGGACCTGAAGCTGCACACCACCCGAGGCGGGCAGGACCAGGGGTTCCTGGAGCGTCAGCTCCTCCAGCATGCCGCACCCGGCCAGGTCCCCGGCGTGGACTGCGAGGTCCACGAAGGCCGTACCCGGGAGCAGGACGGTGCCGTGGACGGTGTGGTCGGCCAGCCACGGCATCACCCCCAACGACAGGCGCCCCGTCAACACCAACCCGTCGCCCTCGGCCAGCCACACCGCAGCACCCAGCAACGGATGCCCCACCCGCTCCTGCCCCACCGACGAAACATCCCCACGCGCGCTGACGGCCTTGGGCCAGTAGTGCCGGCGCTGGAACGGATACGTCGGCAGAGCAACCCTCCTCGCACCCCCACCCCCGCCGGCTGCGGTGGCCACCGCGGCCCAATCCACATCCACACCCGCCGCATACAACCCCGCCACCGCCCGCACCACCGACTCCGCCTCATCCCCACCCCCACGCAACGCCGGAACCCACAACGACACCCCCGACTCATCCATCGCCGACAACGCACCATCCGGACCCAACTCCGCAAACACACCCACCCCCCGCGCCCGCATCGCCTCCACCACATCGTGATGACGCACCGTCCCCCGCACATGCCCCACCCAATACCCCGGATCCCGCACATCCGCCCCCACCACCCCCGACACCAACACCAACCCCGGCTCACCAAACGACACCCCCTCCAACACCCCCCGAAACTCACCCAACATCGGATCCATCAACGGCGAATGAAACCCATGACCCACCCGCAACCGCCTAACACGCCCACCCCCCGCACGCCACACCCCCGCCAACTCCTCCACCACCGACCCCACACCCGAAATCACCGACTGCCGAGGACCATTCACCGCCGCCACCGACACCCCCACACGCCCCGCCACCAACCCCTCCGCCTCCACACCCGACGCATCCAACACCACCATCGCCCCACCCCCACCCAACCCCTCCATCAAACGACCCCGCGCCGCCACCACCGCACACGCATCCTCCAAACCCCACACCCCCGCCACATAAGCCGCCGTCACCTCACCCAACGAATGACCCGCCACACAATCCGGCACCACACCCCACGACGACCACAACCGAAACAACCCCACCTGCACCGCAAACAACCCCGCCTGCGCAAACACCGTCCGATCCAACTCCCCACCCCCCACACCAATCACCTCACGCAACGACCCCGGCAACAAACCCTCAAAACACTCACACACCTCATCAAACGCCCGAGCAAACACCGGAAACACCCCACACAACCCCAACCCCATCCCCACCCGCTGCGAACCCTGACCCGAAAACACCACCCCCACCCGACCACCACCAACACCAGCAACACCGCCACCAGAACCAACAGAACCCACACCAGAACCCGCACCAGCCACACCAGACACACCACCAACAACCCCCGACACCACACCCGGCACCACCTCCCCCCGGCCCGCCGCAACCGCCCCCAGACCCGCCAACAGTTGGTCACGGTCCTCACCCACCACCGCCACACGATGCGCAAACCCCGTCGTCCGCGTCACCGCCAACGACAACGCCACATCCCGAACCCCCACCTCCGGCCGAGCCCCCACAAACTCCGCCAACCGACCCGCCTGCGCAGCCAACGCCCCAGCCGACCGCGCCGACACCACCCACGCCACCGAACCCCCAGACCCCGACCCCGACCCCGAGGCAGACTCCACCCCATCCAGGACAGGGACATCCCCCGCGGACACGTCCTGCGCGGGCTGCTCAAGGATCAGGTGCACATTGGTGCCGCTGATCCCGAACGCCGACACACCAGCCCGCCGCGGACCGGACCCCACCGGCCACTCCCGCGGCGCCGTCAACAACTCCACCGCCCCCGCCGACCAGTCCACGTGCGAGGACGGGGCGTCCACGTGCAACGTCTGCGGCAGCGTCCCGTACCGCATCGCCTGCACCATCTTGATCACACCCGCCACACCCGCAGCCGCCTGGGTATGACCGATGTTCGACTTCACCGAACCCAACAGAAGCGGCCGACCCTCCGGTCGACCCTGACCGTAGGTCGCCAACAGCGCCTGCGCCTCGATCGGATCACCCAGGGCCGTACCAGTTCCGTGCGCCTCCACCACATCGACATCACCCGGCTGAAGCCCCGCACCCGCCAACGCCGCCCGGATCACCCGCTGCTGCGACGGACCATTCGGCGCCGACAACCCGTTGGACGCGCCATCCTGGTTCACCGCACTACCGGAGATCACCGCCAACACCCGGTGCCCACGCTCACGGGCCACGGACAGCCGCTCCAACACCAGGACCCCGACACCCTCACCCCACCCGGTCCCGTCAGCCGCCTCCGCGAACGGCTTGCACCGGCCATCAGCAGCCAACCCTCGCTGCCGAGCGAACTCCGTGAACGTCCCGGGCGAGGCCATCACCGTCACACCGCCGGCCAGCGCCATCCCGCACTCACCCGCGCGGAGCGCCTGCGCAGCCAGGTGAATCGCCATCAGCGACGAGGAGCAAGCCGTGTCCACCGACACCGCGGGACCCTGTAACCCCAGCGCGTACGCCACCCGACCCGACGCCACACTCGCCGTCGTCCCGGTCAGGCCGAAACCCCCGGCACCATCCTGCTCACCGACCCGGTAGCCCGAGGCGATGATCCCGGCGTAGACACCCGTGTCGGTGCCCTTCAGCGAACCCGGAGTGATGCCCGCGTCCTCCAGCGCCTCCCAGCACGTCTCCAACAGCAGCCGCTGCTGGGGATCCATCCCCAACGCCTCACGCGGACTGATCCCGAAGAACTCCGCATCGAACTCACCGGCACCATCGAGGAAACCACCCACAGGAGTGTAGGCAGCGCCCTCGTCACGGGGATCGGACAGGCCCGGCGTCTCCCACCCACGGTTCGCCGGAAAGCCCGACATCGCGTCGGTCCCGGCAGCGACCATTCGCCAGAAGCCCTCCGGGTCCTCGACCCCGCCCGGGAACCGGCACCCCATACCGACGATCGCCACCGGTTCCTTTTCGCGTGCCTCGATCTTCCGCAGGCGTTCCTTGGTCTCGTAGGAGTCGGCCGTGACCTTCTTCAGATAGCTGAGGAGCTTCTCGTGCTCTGTCATCTCAGTCATGGGATCAGGAAACTCCTAGCTCTTTAGCAATAAAGTCAAAGACTTCATCAGCCGAGGCCGACTCGAGTTTCTGCGCCGCGGTGTTCTCCGCGGTCGGCTCCTGGTTGCGCATCCATTTCAACAGCACGGTCCGCAGCCGGGCCGTGATGTCGGAGCGCATTTCGCTGTCCGCGGGTATCTCGGAGAGGATTGATTCAAGCTGGGCGAGTTGGGTGAGGACCGCCGGTTCCACCACCGTGTCCGCAACGATCTCCGGGCACAGGAACCGGGCGACCTCCAGTGGTGTCGGCTGGTCGAAGACCAGGGTGGCGGGGAGGGTGAGGCCGGTCTCGTTCGCAAGCCGGTTGCGCAGTTCCAGCCCGGTGAGGGAGTCGATGCCCATGTCCCGGAAGGCCCCCTGGGGATCGATGTCCCCGGGGTGTGCGTGGCCCAGCACGACGGCGACAGAGGCCCGGACGATCTCCAGGACTTCCTGCTCACGCTCGGCAGGGCCGAGCACGGCCAGCCGCGCCGCCAGGCCACCGGCATCCGCGGCAACGGCCGCGGTCGGGCGTGCGGCGACGCCACCAGCGACCAGCCCCCGCAGTAGCGCGGGCACCGGCCTTCCGCCGCGAGTGAACGCCGCCAGGTCCAGCCGGGCCGGGACCGCCAGCGGCGCGCCCAGCGCGGCGGCCGCCTCGAACAGCGCCAGCCCCTGCTCCGTCGCCAGCGGCTGGATGCCGCCACGGCGCAGACGGGAGAGGTCGGCACCGGCCAACTGCCCGGTGATCTCGGAGGTCTGGGCCCACAACCCCCACGCCAGCGACTGGCCGGCCAGGTGCCGTTCCCGGCGGTAGGCGGCCAGCGCGTCCAGGAACGCGTTCGCGGCGGCGTAACTGCCCTGCCCGGGGCTGCCCACGCTGGCTGCGGCCGAGGAATACAGGACGAAGCCGGCCAGGCCCGCGCCCTCGGTCAACTCGTGCAGGTTCCACGCTGCGTCCGCCTTCGCCGCCAGCACCGGCGCCATACGCTCGGGCGTCAACGACTCCACGGTCGCGTCGTCGATCACTCCAGCGGCATGCACCACCGCCGTCAACGGACGATCGACCGCGTTCTTGGCCAGGACCGAGGCGAGGGCGTCGCGGTCGGCGGCATCGCCGGCCTGCACCCGCACCTCAGCACCCGATCCGGCGAGTTCCGCGACCAGGCGCGCCACACCCGGCGCCGCCGGACCCCGCCGGGACAACAGCAGCAGGTGCCGCATGCCCCGGGAGCCGGCCAGGTGCCGGGCCAACTCCCCGCCCAGGGTCCCGGTGCCGCCCGTGATCAGCACCGTGCCCTCGGGGTCCCACTGGGCCGGGACGTTCACGACGACCTTGCCGATATGGCGGGCGGCCTGGAGGTGGCGCAGTGCCGCCACCGCCTGCGACAACTCGAAGCACGTCACCGGCGGCGGCACCAGCGTGCCCGCCTCGAACATCGCACCGAGCTCGGCCAGCATCTCCGCCACCCGCGGCTCGCCCGCGTCCATCAGGTCGAACGCCTGATACACCACGCCCGGATAGGTCTGGGCCACCTCCTCGGGGTCGCGGATATCAGTCTTGCCCATCTCCACGAACCGGCCACCGCGCGGCAGCAACCGCAGCGACGCGTCCGTGAACTCCCCGGCCAGCGCGTTGAGGACCACGTCCATGCCCTCGCCACCGGTCACAGCCAGGAACCGGTCGCGGAACGCGAGATCACGGGTCGAGGCGATATGGCTCTCCTCCACGCCCATGGCCCGCAAAGCGGACTGCTTGGCCGGACTCGCCGTCGCAAAGACCTCCAGCCCCCACGCCTGGGCAAGCTGCACCGCCGCCGTACCCACACCACCCGTACCGGCGTGAATCAGCACCCGCTGACCGGACTGGACTTGGCCCAGATCCCGCAACCCGTAGAACGCGGTCAGGAACCCGACCGGCACCGCCGCAGCCTGTTCGAACGACCAACCCTGCGGGATCGGGGCCAGCACCCGGCTGTCCACGATCCCGACCGGGCCCCAGCCCGGAACCAGACCCATCACCGACTGACCAACCGTCAGGCCGGTCACCCCGGGACCGATCTCCAGGACGGTACCCGCACCTTCCCCGCCGAGGATCCGGCCGTCGGAGACCATCCCCAGCCCGGTCACCACGTCGCGGAAGTTCACGCCCACCGCACGCAGGCCCACCCGCACCTGGCCCGCCGACAGCGCCACGCCCGCGTCGGGAGCGTCGACGACAGCGGCACTGCCCAGGTCACCCGGCCGAGCAATCTCCACCCGCCAACCCGAACCACGGGGGAGCTCCAGTTCGCCGGCCGCCCCCGCCCGGGCCAGCCGCCGGCCGAACGCCGCGACGTTCCCGCCGTCAGTAGCGGGACGGATGCGGACCTCGGGCTCGTCGGCGTCCAGGGCCACGGCCAGGACGGTGTCCACGTCGGCGTCGTGGGTCGGGTCGAGACCGGCTGACGGGTCGACGTCGACCAGGACCAGGCAGCCGGGGTGCTCGGACTGGGCCGAGCGGAGCAGACCCGTCACCGCCGCGGCGGCCAGGTCCTGGCCGGCAGCCGCGCCCTGGGTCCAGATCACCAACCGCGCATCATCGGTGGCGGGATCGGCCAGCCACTGCTGCACCCAACCCAGCACCGTCGCGGCAGCCGACTGGGCCGCTCGCGGAGCCGACACCCCGGATTCCGCGGCCGGAACCGTGGCAACAACAACGGGCGCCAGCTCAGCCCCGCCGTGCCGCACCCATTGCACCGCAGTGCCAACGGCCTGAGATGCCGGCAGCGGGACCCAGTCCACGGTGAACAGCGACTGCCGCACCTGCCGCCCCGGCCCGGCGAGCTGACCGGCCGATGCCTCACGCAGCGCCAACGACCGCGCCTCCAACACCGGTGCACCCACACCGTCGAACGCGGTGACCGAGACACCCCCCTGCGCCGGGGCCAGAACAACCCGCAGATGGCGGGCACCACCGGCCAACAGCCGCACCCCCGACCACGCAAACGGCAACCCCGCCCCGCCACTACTGTTGCTGCTACCGACGGCCAGGAGACCGTGCAAAGCGGCATCGAGCAGCGCCGGGTGCAGACCGAACCCGGCCACATCGGAGTCGACGACCTCAGGCAGTTCCACCTCGGCATAGACGGTGTCCCCGGAGCGCCAGACCTGACGCATGCCCTGGAACGCCGGGCCGTAGCCATAACCACGCTCGGCGAAGTTCTCGTAAGCGCCATCCATCTGAACGGGCTCCGCACCCGCCGGAGGCCAGGCGTCAAGCGGGGCCGGGACGGGCTCACTACCGCCCGGGACCAGTACGCCCACGGCATGCCGGACCCACTCGCCCTCCCCTTCACGGGAAGAGACCGTGACCGTTCGGCGACCGCTGCCGTCGTCGCTGTCACCGACGTGGACCTGAAGCTGCACACCACCTTGGCCCGGCAGGACCAGGGGCTCCTGGAGCGTCAACTCCTCCAGCACGCCGCACCCGGCCAGATCACCGGCGTGGACTGCGAGGTCCACGAAGGCCGTACCCGGGAGCAGGACGGTGCCGTGGACGGTGTGGTCGGCCAGCCACGGCATCGCCCCCAACGACAGGCGCCCCGTCAACACCAACCCGTCGCCCTCGGCCAACCACACCGCTGCACCCAGCAACGGATGCCCCACCCGCTCCTGCCCCACCGACGAAACATCCCCACGCGCGCTGACGGCCTTGGGCCAGTAGTGCCGGCGCTGGAACGGATACGTCGGCAGAGCAACCGTCCTCGCACCCCCACCCCCGCCGGCTGCGGTGGCCACCGCGGCCCAATCCACATCCACACCCGCCGCATACAACCCCGCCACCGCCCGCACCACCGACTCCGCCTCATCCCCACCCCCACGCAACGCCGGAACCCACAACGACACCCCCGACTCATCCATCGCCGACAACGCACCATCCGGACCCAACTCCGCAAACACACCCACCCCCCGCGCCCGCATCGCCTCCACCACATCGTGATGACGCACCGTCCCCCGCACATGCCCCACCCAATACCCCGGATCCCGCACATCCGCCCCCACCACCCCCGACACCAACACCAACCCCGGCTCACCAAACGACACCCCCTCCAACACCCCCCGAAACTCCCCCAACATCGGATCCATCAACGGCGAATGAAACCCATGACCCACCCGCAACCGCCTAACACGCCCACCCCCCGCACGCCACACCCCCGCCAACTCCTCCACCACCGACCCCACACCCGAAATCACCGACTGCCGAGGACCATTCACCGCCGCCACCGACACCCCCACACGCCCCGCCACCAACCCCTCCGCCTCCACACCCGACGCATCCAACACCACCATCGCCCCACCCCCACCCAACCCCTCCATCAAACGACCCCGCGCCGCCACCACCGCACACGCATCCTCCAAACCCCACACCCCCGCCACATAAGCCGCCGTCACCTCACCCAACGAATGACCCGCCACACAATCCGGCACCACACCCCACGACGACCACAACCGAAACAACCCCACCTGCACCGCAAACAACCCCGCCTGCGCAAACACCGTCCGATCCAACTCCCCACCCCCCACACCAATCACCTCACGCAACGACCCCGGCAACAAACCCTCAAAACACTCACACACCTCATCAAACGCCCGAGCAAACACCGGAAACACCCCACACAAACCCAAACCCATCCCCACCCGCTGCGAACCCTGACCCGAAAACACCACCCCCACCCGACCACCACCAACACCAGAACCAGAACCAGAAGCAGAAGCAGAAGCAGCAACACCAGACACCACACCCGGCACCACCTCCCCCCGACCCGCCGCAACCAGACCCGCCAACAGTTGGTCACGGTCCTCACCCACCACCGCCAAACGATGCGCAAACCCCGTCGTCCGCGTCACCGCCAACGACAACGCCACATCCCGAACCCCCACCTCCGGCCGAGCCCCCACAAACTCCGCCAACCGACCCGCCTGCGCAGCCAACGCCCCAGCCGACCGCGCCGACACCACCCACGCCACCGAACCCCCGGATTCTGGCCCTTCCAGGACAGCGGCATCCGGAATCGAGGCATCCACGAGGCGTCCACCGCCGTCAGACCCCTCCAGCGCAGATCCGTTCACGGTGGGCTCTTCAAGGATCAGGTGCACATTGGTGCCGCTGATCCCGAACGCCGACACCCCAGCCCGCCGCGGGCCGGATCCCACCGGCCACTCCCGCGGCGCCGTCAGCAACTCCACCGCCCCCGCCGACCAATCCACATGCGACGACGGAGCATCCACGTGCAACGTCTGCGGCACCATCCCGTGCCGCATCGCCTGCACCATCTTGATCACACCCGCCACACCAGCCGCCGCCTGCGTGTGACCGATGTTCGACTTCACCGAGCCCAACAGAAGCGGCCGGCCCTCCGGCCGACCCTGACCGTACGTCGCCAGCAGGGCCTGCGCCTCGATCGGGTCACCCAGGGCCGTACCAGTGCCATGCGCCTCCACCACATCAACATCAGCCGGCTGCAACCCCGCACTCGCCAACGCCGCCCGAATCACCCGCTGCTGCGAAGGACCATTCGGCGCCGACAACCCATTGGACGCACCGTCCTGGTTGATCGCGCTGCCCGCCACGACCGCCAAGACCCGGTGCCCACGCTCACGGGCATCCGACAGCCGCTCCAGGACGACCATCCCGACGCCCTCGCCCCACCCGGTCCCGTCAGCCGCCTCCGCGAACGGCTTGCACCGCCCGTCAGCAGCCAACCCCCGCTGCCGAGCGAACTCCCTGTACGTCCCAGGGGTGGCCATGACGGTGACGCCGCCCGCGAGCGCCATCCCGCACTCCCCGGACCGCAGCGCCTGCGCGGCCAGGTGAATCGCCGTCAATGACGACGAGCACGCCGTGTCGATCGAGACGGCAGGACCCTGGAGCCCCAGCGAGTAAGCCACCCGACCCGACGCGACACTCGCCGTCGTCCCGGTCATCCCGAAGCCGCCGGCCCCGTCCTGCTCACTGATCCGGTATCCCGAGGCGACGATCCCGGCGTAGACACCCGTGTCGGAGCCACGCAGCGAACCCGGGGTGATGCCCGCGTCCTCCAGCGCCTCCCAGCAGGTCTCCAACAGCAGCCGCTGCTGCGGATCCATCCCCAACGCCTCACGCGGACTGATCCCGAAGAACTCCGCATCGAACTCACCAGCGCCATACAGGAATCCACCCACCGGGGCGAAAGCGGCGCCCCCGTCGGCAGGCTCGGACAGGTCGGGCGTCTCCCAGCCACGGTTCACCGGGAAGCCCGACATCGCATCGGTCCCCGTAGCAACAAGCTGCCAGAAGCCCTCCGGGTCCTCGACCCCGCCCGGGAACCGGCACCCCATGCCCACGATCGCCACCGGCTCGTCCGTGCCGACACGGACCACCGGAAGAGCGGTCTCCCCGACGACCCCGCCGGCCCCGCATGCCTCGGCCACCAGGAACCGGGCGACCTCCAACGGCGTCGGCTGATCGAAGACCAGGGTGGCGGGCAGGGTGAGGCCCGTCTCGTTCGCCAACCGGTTACGCAGCTCCAACCCGGTCAGCGAGTCGATGCCCATGTCCCGGAACGCCCGCTGAGGATCAATGTCCTCAGGGCGACTGTGACCCAGAACCACCGCCGCAGAGGCCCGAACGACCTCCACGACCTCCTGCTCGCGATCAGCGGGCGGAAGCGCGGCCAACCGGGCCGCCAGGCCACCGGCATCCGCAGCAGCGGCCGCCGTCGGGCGTGCGGAGACATCACCAGCAGTCAGCCGCCGCAACAGCGCGGGCACCGGCCTTCCGCCGCGGGACAGCCCGCTCAGGTCCAGCCGGGCCGGGACGGCCAGCGGCGCACCCAGCGCGGCGGCCGCCTCGAACAGCGCCAAACCCTGCTCCGTCGACAGCGGCTGAACACCACCGCGACGCAGGCGGGACAGACCCGCACCTTCCAGGTGACCGGTCATCCCCGACGCCTGGGCCCACAGCCCCCACGCCAACGATTGGCCGGCCAGGTGCCGTTCCCTGCGGTAGGCGACCAGCGCGTCCAGGAACGCGTTCGCGGCGGCGTAACTCCCCTGCCCCGCACTACCCATGACCGCCGCAGCCGAGGAGTACAACACGAAGCCCGCCAGGCCCGCGCCCTCCGTCAACTCGTGCAGGTTCCAGGCCGCGTCCGCCTTCGCGGCCAGCACCGGCGCCATGCGCTCGGGCGTCAGCGACTCCACGGTGGCGTCGTCGATCACCCCGGCGGCATGCACCACCGCCGTGAGAGGCCGGTCAGCAGCGACCCTGGCCAGGACCGAGGCGAGGGCGTCGCGGTCGGCGGCGTCGCCGGCCTGCACCCGCACCTCCGCACCCGATCCGGCGAGTTCCGCGACCAGGCGCGCCACCCCCCGCGCCGCCGGACCCCGCCGGGACAACAGCAGCAGATGCCGCATGCCACGCACGTCCACCAGATGCCGGGCCAACTCCCCACCCAACGTCCCGGTCCCACCGGTCACCAGCACCGTGCCCTCGGGGTCCCACTGGGCCGGAACGTTCAGCACGACCTTGCCCACATGCCGGGCGGCCTGGAGATGGCGCAGCGCCGCCACCGCCTGCGACAGCTCGAAGCACGTCACCGGCGGCGGAACCAGCGTCCCCGCCTCGAACATCACTCCCAGCTCGGCCAGCATCTCCGCCACCCTCGGCACACCGGCGTCCATCAGGTCGAACGCCCGGTAGATCACGCCCGGGTGGGACGCAGCGACCTGCGCCGCATCGCGGATATCGGTCTTGCCCATCTCCACGAACCGGCCGCCCCGCGGAAGCAGCCGCAGCGACGCGTCCGTGAACTCCCCGGCCAGGGCGTTGACGACCACGTCCATGCCCTCGCCACCGGTCACGGCAAGGAACCGCTCGCAGAAGACCAAGTCGCGGGTCGAGGCGATGTGGGTGTCGGCCACACCCATCGCCCGCAGCGCGGGCTGCTTGGCCGGGCTCGCCGTCGCGAACACCTCCAAACCCCACATCTTCGCCAGTTGCACAGCAGCGGTGCCGACACCACCCGTACCGGCGTGGATGAGGACCCGCTGACCGGGCTGGGCCTGGGCCAGATCCCGCAGCGCGTAGAACGCGGTCAGGAACCCCGCCGGTACCGCCGCGGCCTGCTGGAACGACCAACCGTGCGGGATGGGTGCGAGAAGCCGGCTGTCCACGACCCCGACCGGGCCCCAACCCGGCAGCAGACCCATCACCGGCTGGCCCACCGTAAGTCCGTCGACTGCGGCGCCGGTTTCCAGCACGACCCCGGCACCCTCCATCCCCAGGACCCGGCCATCCACGACCATCCCCAGACCACCCACGACGTCATGGAAGTTCACGCCCACCGCACGCAGCCCCACCCGCACCTGACCCGCCGACAGCGCCGCATCCGCCTCCGGAGCGTCGACGACGGCGACACTGCCCAGGTCACCCGGCCGAGCAACCTCCACCCGCCAACCCGCACCACCCGGCAGCACCAGCTCCCCGGACGCCCCGGCCCGGACCAACCGCCGACCGAACGCCGCGACTCCTCCGGTCTCGGGTCGGATGCGGATCTCGGGCTCGTCGGTTCCCAGGGCCACGGCCAGGAGGGTGTCCACGTCGGCGTCGTGAGTCGGGTCGAGAGCGGCTGACGGGTCGACGTCCACCAGGACCAGGCGGCCGGGGTGCTCGGACTGGGCCGAGCGGAGCAGGCCCGTCACCGCTGCGGCGGCCAGGTTCTGGCCGGCGGCTGCTCCCTGGGTCCAGACCACCAGCCGCGCGGTGTCCGTCTCGGGATCAGCCAGCCACTGCTGCACCCAACCCAGCACCGTCGCGGCAGCCGACTGAGCCGCCCGCGGCGCCGACACCCCCGGCTCGGCAGCCGGAACCACCGCCACCACCACCGGCGCGGAGCCGAGCGACTCACCGTGCCGCACCCACGGCACCGTGATGCCAACGGGCTGAGGTGCCGGCAGCGGGACCCAGTCCACGGTGAACAGCGACTGCCGCACCTGCCGCTCCGGCCCGGCGAGCTGACCGGCCGATGCCTCACGCATCGCCAACGACCGTGCCTGAAGAACCGGTTCACCTACACCGTCGAACGCCGTGACCGAGACGTCACCCGCTCCACGGACGAGGGTGACCCGCAGGTGGCGGGCACCGCTCGCCAGCAGCCGCACCCCCGACCACGCGAACGGCAACCCTGTTCCGCCACTGCCGTTGCTGCTGCCGACGGCCAGGAGACCGTGCAGGGCCGCATCGAGGAGAGCGGGGTGCAGACCGAACCCGGCTGCATCGGCCTCCGCGGCCTGCGGCAGCTCCACCTCGGCGTAGACCGTGTCCCCGGCCTGCCAAACCTGACGCAGACCCTGGAACGCCGGACCGTAGCCGTAACCACGCTGCGCGAGCTTCTCGTAGGCATCGTCGACGGGAACCGGCTCCGCACCCGCGGGCGGCCAGACCGGAAGCGGAGCAGGGGTCGGCTCACCGCCGACCGGGGTCAGCACGCCGACCGCGTGCCGCACCCACTCGCCGTCGCCGTCACGGGAGGAGACCGTGACGGTCCGCCGGCCGCTGTCGCCTTCGCTGTCACCGACGTGGACCTGAAGCTGCACGCCACCCTGGCCCGGCAGAACCAGCGGCTCCTGGAGCGTCAACTCCTCCAACGTGCCGCACCCAGCCAGGTCCCCGGCGTGGACCGCCAGGTCCACGAAGGCCGTGCCCGGGAGCAGGACGGTGCCGTGGACGGTGTGGTCGGCCAGCCACGGCATCGCCCCCAGCGACAGGCGCCCCGTCAGCACCAGCCCGTCGCCCTCGGCCAACCACACGGCCGCCGCCAGCAACGGATGTCCAGCCCGCTCCAAACCGATCGACGGAGCGTCCCCGTGACCGGCTACAGCCTTGGGCCAGTAGTGCTCGCGCTGGAACGGATACGTCGGCAGAGTCACCTTGCTGGCGCCGGCGGCGGTGGTCACCGCCGCCCAGTCCACTTCAACACCGGCGGCGTACGCTCCGGCCAGTGCGGTCAGCCAGCGGTTACGGCCGCCATCGCCGCGCTGCAACGTGCCCGCAGCGACCAGGTCCTCACCGGCCTGCGCGACCGCCAACCCCAACACCGGATGCGGACTCACCTCCACGAACACCCGATGACCCTCCGCCGCCAGCATCGCGACGACCTCACCGAACCGCACCGTCCGACGCAGATTCCGGAACCAATACCCACCATCCAACTCAGCCGTATCCAGCACACGGGCCTCAAGCGTGGAGAAGAACGGCACCGCACCAGAAACCGGGGACACCCCCGCCAGATCCCCGGCCAGACGCTCCTCAACGGCCTCGACATGCGCGGTGTGCGAGGCGTAGTCCACCGCGATCCGCCGCGCACCCCGATCCGCATACGCCTCCGCGAACTCCGTGCACGCCCTCGCGGCACCGGCCACCACGACCTGGCGGGGGCCGTTCACCGCCGCGACCGACAAGTCCTCACCCCACGCGGAGATCCACTCCCCCACCTCACCCAACCCCGCCGGCACCGACACCATCCCACCCGAGCCAGCAAGCCCCGCCAACGCCCGACTACGCAACGCCACCACCCGCGCGCCATCCTCCAAGGACAAACCGCCCGCGACACACGCCGCCGCGATCTCACCCTGACTGTGACCCACCACCGCGACGGGCTCTACACCGTAGGCCCGCCACAACTCCGCCAAGCTCACCGCTACCGCCCACGACGCCGGCTGCACCACATCCACCCGCCCCAACAACCCCGCATCCGCGAGCACATCACGCAACCGCCACTCCACGAACGGCTCCAACGCAGCAGCACACCGCTCCATCGCCGCCGCGAACACCGGCTCCCCATCCCACAGTTCCAACCCCATCCCGACCCACTGCGCACCCTGACCCGCGAACACGAACACCGGCCCAGACACCGAACCAGCAACCCCGGACACCACACCGGTCACGACACCCGGCGCCTCCCGGCCCGCCGCGACCGCCCCCAGACCCGCCACCAACCGCTCACGGTCCTCCCCGACGACCACCACACGATGCGAGAAGGCCGTCGTCCGCGACACCGCCAACGACAACGCCACATCCCGAACCGAAACCCCCGGACGAGCCCCCACGAACTCCGCCAACCGACCCGCCTGCGCAGCCAACGCCCCACCCGACCGCGCCGACACCACCCACACCACCGAACCCCCGGACCCCGACCCCTCCAGGACAGGAATCTCCACGGCAGCCGCATCCTGCGCGGGCTGCTCAAGGATCAGGTGGACGTTGGTGCCACTGATCCCGAACGCCGACACACCCGCACGCCGCGGACCGGACCCCACCGGCCACTCCCGCGGCGTGCTGAGCAGTTCCACCGCTCCGGCCGACCAATCCACGTGCGACGATGGGGCGTCGACGTGCAGGGTCTGGGGCAGCATCCCGTGCCGCATCGCCTGCACCATCTTGATCACACCCGCCACACCCGCAGCCGCTTGCGTGTGACCGATGTTCGACTTCACCGAACCCAACAGAAGCGGCCGACCCTCCGGCCGGCCCTGACCATAGGTCGCCAGCAGGGCCTGCGCCTCGATCGGATCACCCAGGGCCGTACCCGTGCCATGCGCCTCCACCACATCGACATCAGCAGGCTGCAACCCCGCACTCGCCAACGCCGCCCGAATCACCCGCTGCTGCGACGGACCATTCGGCGCCGACAACCCGTTGGACGCGCCATCCTGGTTCACCGCACTGCCCGCCACCACCGCCAACACCCGGTGCCCACGCTCCCGCGCATCCGACAACCGCTCCAACACCAGAACCCCGACACCCTCACCCCACCCGGTCCCGTCAGCCGCCTCCGCGAACGGCTTACACCGCCCATCAGCAGCCAACCCCCGCTGCCGCGCGAACTCCCTGTACGTCCCAGGGGTGGCCATGACGGTGACGCCGCCCGCCAGCGCGATCCCGCACTCACCCGCGCGGAGCGCCTGCGCCGCAAGGTGAATGGCCGTCAGCGACGAGGAACACGCCGTGTCGATCGAGACGGCAGGACCCTGCAACCCCAGCGAGTACGCCACCCGACCCGACGCCACACTTGCCGTCGTCCCGGTCAGGCCGAAACCACCAGCACCGTCCTGCTCAGTGATCCGGTATCCCGATGTGATGATGCCGGCGTAGACACCTGTGTCGGTCCCCTTCAGCGAACCCGGGGTGATGCCCGCGTCCTCCAGCGCCTCCCAGCAGGTCTCCAACAGCAGCCGCTGCTGGGGATCCATCCCCAACGCCTCACGCGGACTGATCCCGAAGAACTCCGCATCGAACTCACCAGCGCCGTCCAGGAACCCGCCCACCGGGGCGAAAGCGGTACTCCCGTCAGCGGAATCGGACAGGTCGGGCGTCTCCCAGCCCCGGTTCTCCGGGAAGCCCGACATCGCGTCGGTCCCCGTAGCAACAAGCTGCCAGAAGCCGTCCGGGTCCTCGACCCCGCCTGGGAACCGGCACCCCATACCGACGATCGCCACCGGCTCATCCGTAGCGACACGGACCGCCGGCACAGCCGCCGCATCGACGACCAGCTCCGTCCCGCACACCTCGGCCACCAGGAACCGGGCGACCTCCAGCGGTGTCGGCTGGTCGAAGACCAGGGTGGCGGGCAGGGTGAGGCCGGTCTCGTTCGCGAGCCGGTTACGCAGCTCCAACCCGGTCAGCGAGTCGATGCCCATGTCCCGGAACGCCCGCTGGGAGTCGATCTCCCCAGGGCCGGCATGGCCCAGGACGACGGCGGTGCCGGCCCGGACGATCTGCAGAACCTCCTGCTCACGCTCGGTAGGACCGAGCGCGACCAGACGCGCCGCCAGGCCACCCGCAGGTGCAACCGTTGCCATGGCCGCGGTCGGGCGAGCGGAGACATCACCGGTGGTCAGACCCCGCAGCAGCGCGGGCACCGGCCTTCCGCCGCGAGACAGTCCCGTCAGATCCAGCCGGGCCGGGACCGCCAAGGGCGCGCCCAACACGGTAGCGGCCTCGAACAGCGCCATGCCCTGCTCCGTCGTCAACGGCTGGATGCCGCCACGGCGCGCACGGGACAGGTCAGCACCCGCCAGGTGGCCGGTCATCTCCGAGGCTTGGGCCCACAGTCCCCAGGCCAACGACTGGCCGGTCCGGTGGCGGTCGCGGCGGTAGGTGGCGAGTGCGTCCAGGAACGCATTCGCGGCGGCGTAGCTGCCCTGCCCGGGGCTGCCCATGACCGCCGCGGCCGAGGAGTAGAGGACGAAGCCGGACAGGCCCGCGGTCTCGGTCAGCTCGTGCAGGTTCCAGGCTGCGTCGGCCTTCGCGGCCAGCACCGGCGCCATGCGCTCGGGTGTCAGCGACTCCACGGTCGCGTCATCGATCACCCCGGCGGCATGCACCACCGCCGTGAGGGGCCGGTCAGCAGCGACCCTGGCCAGGACCGAGGCGAGGGCGTCGCGGTCGGCGGCATCGCCGGCCTGCACCCGCACACTTGCTCCCGTGGCCGCCAACTCGCCGACGAGTTGCGCCACGCCCGGCGCCGCCGGGCCCCGGCGGGACATCAGCACCAGATGCCGCATGCCGCGGGCCTTCACCAGGTGCCGGGCCAGCGCCCCGCCCAGGGTCCCGGTGCCGCCCGTGACCAGCACCGTCCCCTCGGGGTCCCACTGGGCCGGGACGTTCAGCACGACCTTGCCGATGTGGCGGGCGGCCTGGAGGTGGCGCAGTGCCGCCACCGCCTGGGACAGCTCGAAGCACGTCACCGGAGGCGGAACCAGCTCACCCGCCTCGAACATCGCGCCCAGCTCGGCCAGCATCTCCGCCACCCGCGGCTCGCCCGCGTCCATCAGGTCGAACGCCCGGTAGATCACCCCCGGGTGGGACGCAGCGACCTGCACCGCATCGCGGATATCGGTCTTGCCCATCTCCACGAACCGACCACCGCGCGGCAGCAACCGCAGTGACGCGTCCGTGAACTCCCCGGCCAGCGCGTTCACCACCACGTCCATGCCCTCGCCACCGGTCACAGCCAGGAACCGCTCACAGAAGACCAAGTCGCGGGTCGAGGCGATGTGGCTCTCCTCCACGCCCATCGCCCGCAACGCGGACTGCTTGGCCGGACTCGCCGTCGCAAAGACCTCCAACCCCCACGCCCGGGCCAACTGCACCGCCGCCGTACCGACACCACCCGTACCCGCATGGATGAGAACGCGCTGACCGGGACGGACCTGGGCCAGATCCCGCAGCGCGTAGAACGCGGTCAGGAACCCCGCCGACACCGACGCGGCCTGCTGGAACGACCAACCCTGCGGAACCGGGGCCAGCAGCCGGGCATCCACGACCCCGACCGGCCCCCACCCCTGCACCAGACCCATCACCGACTGACCGACCGTCAGGCCAGTCACCCCGGGACCGATCTCCAGGACAACCCCGGCACCCTCCATCCCCAGGACCCGGCCATCCACGACCATCCCCAGCCCACCCACGACGTCATGGAAGTTCACACCCACCGCACGCAGTCCCACCCGCACCTGGCCCGCCGACAGCGCCGCATCCGCCTCCGGAGCATCGACGACAGCGACACTGCCCAGGTCACCCGGCCGAGCCACCTCCACCCGCCAACCCGAACCACCCGGCAACACCAGCTCCCCGGACGCCCCGGCGCGGACCAACCGCCGACCGAACGCCGCGGCTCCCCCACCATCACTGGCCGACGAGATACGGACCTCGGGCTCGTCAGCACCCAATGCCACAGCCAGGACGGTGTCCACATCAGCGTCATGAGTCGGGTCCAGGCCGACCGACGGATCGACGTCGAGCAACAGGAGACGGCCCGGGTGCTCGGACTGCGCCGAGCGCACCAGACCCACCACCGCCGCGGCAGCGAGATCCTGACCAGCGGCCGCACCCCGGGTCCAGACCACCAACCGCGCATCATCGGTCGCGGGATCGGCCAGCCACTCCTGCACCCAACCCAGCACCGTCGCCGCAGCCACCTGAGCCGCCCGCGGCGCCGACACCCCCGGCTCGGCAGCCGGCACCGCAGCAACAACAACGGGCGCCAACTCAGTTTCGCCGTGCCGCACCCACCGCACCGCGGTGTCAACCGTCTCAGGCGGCACCGGCAGCGGGACCCAGTCCACGGTGAACAGCGACTGCCGCACCTGCCGACCCGGCCCAGCGAGCTGACCGGCCGAGGAGTCCCTCAGCACCAACGACCGCGCGTGCAGCACCGGTTCACCCACACCGTCGAACGCGGTGACCGAGACACCCCCCTGCGCCGGGGCCAGAACAACCCGCAAGTGGCGAGCGCCGCTCGCCAGCAGCCGCACCCCCGACCACGCGAACGGCAACCCCGTCCCACCACTGCTGTTGCTGCTGCCGACGGCCAGGAGACCGTGCAAAGCGGCATCGAGCAGAGCAGGGTGCAGACCGAACCCGGTCGCATCGGAGTCGACGACCTCCGGCAGCTCGACCTCGGCGTAGACAGTGTCCCCGGCGCGCCAGACCTGACGCAGACCCTGGAACGCCGGACCATAGCCATAACCCCGCCCAGCGAACCTCTCGTAAGCGCCATCCATCTGAAGGGACTCCGCACCCGCCGGAGGCCAGACAGCCAGCGACGCCGGACCGGGCTCACCATCAGTCGCGACCAGCACACCGACCGCATGCCGGAGCCATTCGCCCTCGCCTCCGCGGGAAGAGACCGTGACCGTTCGGCGACCGCTGTCCCCGTCGCTGTCACCGACATGGACCTGAAGCTGCACACCACCCGAGCCCGGCAGAACCAGCGGCTCCTGGAGCGTCAACTCCTCCAACACGCCGCACCCGGCCAGATCACCGGCGTGGATCGCCAGGTCCACGAACGCGGTACCCGGCAGCAAGACGGTGCCATGGACCGCATGGTCGGCCAGCCACGGCATCACCGCCAGCGACAGGCGCCCCGTCAGCACCAGCCCGTCGCCCTCGGCCAGCCACACGGCCGCCGCCAGCAACGGATGCCCCACCCGCTCCTGCCCGGCCGACGGAGCATCCCCGTGACCGGCCACAGCCTTCGGCCAGTAACGCTCCCGCTGGAACGGATACGTCGGCAGAGCCACCTTCACCGCCCGGCCGCCATCAGCGGTCACCGCCGCCCAGTCCACCTCCACACCAGCCGCATACGCACCAGCCAGCGCGGTCAGCCAGCGGCTCCGGCCGCCATCGCCGCGCTGCAACGTGCCCGCCGCGACCAGTTCCTCACCGGCCTGCACGACCGCCAACCCCAGCACCGGATGCGGACTCACCTCCACAAACACCCGATGACCCTCCGCCGCCAGCATCGCGACGACCTCACCGAACCGCACCGTCCGACGCAGATTCCGGAACCAGTACCCGCCATCCAACTCAGCCGTATCCAGCACACGAGCCTCAAGCGTGGAGAAGAACGGCACCGGGCTGCTTTCAGGAACCACCCCCGCCAGGTCCTCCGCCAGACGCTCCTCGACGGCCTCGACATGCGCGGTGTGGGAGGCGTAGTCCACCGCGATCCGCCGCGCACCCCGATCCGCATACGCCTCCGCGAACTCCGTGCACGCCCTCGCGGCACCCGCCACCACCACCTGCCGAGGACCATTCACCGCCGCCACCGACAAGTCCTCACCCCAGGCGGAAATCCACTCCCCCACCTCACCCAACCCCGCCGGCACCGACACCATCCCACCGGTACCCGCAAGACCCGCCAACGCCCGACTACGCAGGGCAACCACCCGCGCGCCATCCTCCAAAGACAGACCGCCCGCGACACACGCCGCCGCGATCTCACCCTGACTGTGACCCACCACCGCGGCGGGCTCCACACCGTAGGCACGCCACAGTTCGGCCAAACTGACCGCCACCGCCCACGACGCCGGCTGCACCACATCCACCCGCCCCAACAACCCCGCATCCGCGAGCACATCACGCAGCCGCCACTCCACGAACGGCTCCAACGCCACCGCGCAGCGCTCCATCGCCGCCGCGAACACCGGCTCCCCATCCCACAGTTCCAACCCCATCCCGACCCACTGCGCACCCTGACCCGCGAACACGAACACCGGCCCAGACACCGACACCGAACCAACAACCCCGGTCACAGCGCCCGGCGCCTCCCGGCCCGACGCGACCGCCCCCAGACCCGCCAGCAGTTGGTCCCGGTCCTCACCAACCACCACCCCACGATGCGAGAACGTCGTCGTCCGCGACACCGCCAACGACAACGCAACGTCCTGGACCCGGACCTCCGGCCGAGCCCCCACGAACTCCGCCAACCGACCCGCCTGCGCAGCCAACGCCCCACCCGACCGCGCCGACACCACCCACGCCACCGAACCCCCAGACCCAGACCCCAACTCGGAGGCAGACTCCACCCCATCCAGGACAGGGACATCCACCGCGGACACGTCCTGCGCGGGCTGCTCAAGGATCAGGTGGACGTTGGTGCCGCTGATCCCGAACGCCGACACCCCAGCCCGACGCGGACCGGAATGAGACGGCCACTCCCGCGGCGCCGTCAGCAACTCCACCGCCCCCGCCGACCAGTCCACATGCGACGACGGAGCATCCACATGCAGGGACTCGGGCAGCATCCCGTGCCGCATCGCCTGCACCATCTTGATCACACCCGCCACACCCGCCGCCGCCTGCGTGTGACCGATGTTCGACTTCACCGAGCCCAGCAGAAGCGGCCGGCCCTCCGGTCGGTCCTGACCGTAGGTCGCCAACAGCGCCTGCGCCTCGATCGGATCACCCAACGCCGTACCCGTGCCATGCGCCTCCACCACATCAACGTCAGCAGGCTGCAACCCCGCACTCGCCAACGCCGCCCGAATCACCCGCTGCTGCGACGGACCATTCGGCGCCGACAACCCATTGCTGGCTCCGTCCTGGTTCACCGCACTACCGGAGATCACCGCCAACACCCGGTGCCCACGCTCCCGCGCATCCGACAACCGCTCCAACACCAGAACCCCGACACCCTCACCCCACCCGGTCCCGTCAGCCGCCTCCGCGAACGGCTTGCACCGCCCATCAGCAGCCAACCCCCGCTGCCGCGCGAACTCCGTGAACGCACCCGGAGTGGCCATGACCGTGACGCCACCCGCCAGCGCGATCCCGCACTCACCCGCGCGGAGCGCTTGCGCGGCCAGGTGGATGGCCGTCAGCGACGAGGAACACGCCGTGTCGATCGAGACGGCAGGCCCCTGCAACCCCAGCGAGTACGCCACCCGACCCGACGCCACACTCGCCGTCGTCCCCGTTATCCCGAAGCCGCCGGCCCCGTCCTGCTCACCGAGCTGGTAACCCGACGCGATGATGCCGGCATAGACCCCGGTATCGGATCCGTACAGTGAAGCCGGGGTGATGCCCGCGTCCTCCAGCGCCTCCCAGCACGTCTCCAGCAGCAACCGCTGCTGCGGATCCATCCCCAACGCCTCACGCGGACTGATCCCGAAGAACTCCGCATCGAACTCACCAGCGCCGTCCAGGAAACCACCCACTCGGGCGTAATCCTCGCCCCCGTCATCGGAGCCCGGGTCAGGCAGGGCGGCCACCATGTCCCAGCCGCGGTCCATCGGGAAGCCCGACATCGCGTCGGACCCGCCGACGACCATCTGCCAGAAGCCCTCCGGGTCCTCGACCCCGCCCGGGAACCGGCACCCCATGCCCACGATCGCCACCGGCTCGTCCATGCCGACGCGGACGACAGGGACAGCGGTATCGCCGTCGGTCCCGCACGCCTCCGCCACCAGATGCCGGGCGAGGTCGACTGGTGTCGGGTGGTCGAAGACCAGGGTGGCGGGCAGGCTCAGGGAGGTCTCGGCGGACAGCCGGTTGCGCAGCTCCAGCCCGGTCAGGGAGTCGATGCCCATGTCCTGGAACGCCCGCTGGGGATCAATGTCGCCAGGGCGACTGTGACCCAGGACCACGGCGGCAGCGGCCCGGACGATCTGCAGGACCTCCTGCTCACGTTCAGCCGCACCGAGCGCGACCAAGCGGGCCGCCAACCCACCCGAATCGGTATCCGCAGCAACGGCCGCCGTCGGACGCGCCGGGACACCGCCGGCGGCCAGCTCCCGCAGCAGCGCGGGCACCGGCCCGCGAGCACGCGACAGCGCGGCCACGTCGAGTCGGGCCGGGACGGCCAGCGGCGCGCCCAACGCGGTAGCGGCCTCGAACAGCGCCATGCCCTGCTCCGTCGACAGCGGCTGGACGCCGCCACGGCGCAGACGGGACAGACCCGTGCCGTCGAGGTGGCCGGTCATCTCCGAGGCTTGGGCCCACAATCCCCATGCCAGCGACTGGCCGGCCAGGTGGCGGTCGCGGCGGTGGGCGGCGAGTGCGTCGAGGAACGCGTTCGCGGCGGCGTAGCTGCCCTGCCCGGGGCTGCCCATGACCGCCGCGGCCGAGGAGTACAGGACGAAGCCGGCCAGGCCCGCGCCCTCGGTCAATTCGTGCAGGTTCCAGGCCGCGTCCGCCTTCGCCGCCAGGACCGGCGCCATGCGCTCGGGCGTCAGCGACTCCACGGTGGCGTCGTCGATCACCCCGGCGGCGTGCACCACCGCCGTCAACGGGCGGAGTGCTGTATCCCGGTGCAGGATCGAGGCGAGGGCGTCGCGGTCGGCGGCGTCGCCGGCCTGCACCCGCACCTCCGCACCAAGCTCAGCCAACTCGGCGACCAGGCGCGCCACGCCCGGCGCCGCCGGGCCGCGCCGGGACACCAGCAGCAGATGCCGCATGTCCCGGACCTTCACCAGGTGCCGGGCCAACTCCCCACCCAACGTTCCGGTCCCACCGGTCACCAGCACCGTGCCCTGGGGGTCCCATTCAGCGGGGACGTTCACGACGACCTTGCCGATGTGCCGGGCAGCCTGGAGGTGGCGCAGTGCCGCCACCGCCTGGGACAGCTCGAAGCACGTCACCGGCGGCGGAACCAGCGTGCCCGCCTCGAACATCACTCCCAGCTCGGCCAGCATCTCCGCGACCCGCGGGGCACCGGCGTCCATCAGGTCGAACGCCTGATACACCACGCCCGGATAGGTCTGGGCCACCTGCTCGGAGTCGCGGATATCGGTCTTGCCCATCTCCACGAACCGGCCACCGCGCGGAAGCAACCGCAGGGAGGCGTCCGTGAACTCCCCGGCCAGGGCGTTCACCACCACGTCCATACCCTCGCCACCGGTCACAGCAAGGAACTGGTCGCAGAACGCGAGATCACGGGTCGAGGCGATGTGGCTCTCGTCCAGGCCCATGGCCCGCAACGCGGACTGCTTGGCCGGGCTCGCCGTCGCGAACACCTCCAGCCCCCACGCCCGGGCAAGCTGCACCGCCGCCGTACCCACACCACCCGTACCGGCGTGAATCAGCACCCGCTGACCGGACTGGACCTGGCCCAGATCCCGCAATCCGTAGAACGCGGTCAGGAACCCGACCGGCACCGCTGCGGCCTGTTCGAACGACCAACCCTGCGGTACCGGGGCCAGCACCCGGCTGTCCACGATCCCGACCGGGCCCCAGCCCGGAACCAGGCCCATCACCGACTGACCGACCGTCAGGCCGGTCACCCCGGGACCGGTCTCCAGGACGGTACCCGCACCTTCCCCTCCGAGGCCGCGGTTGTCCGCGACCATCCCGAGGCCGGTCACCACGTCGCGGAAGTTCACTCCCATCGCGCGCAGGCCCACCCGCACCTGGCCCGCCGACAGCGCCACGCCCGACTCGGGAGCATCGACGACAGCGGCACTGCCCAGGTCACCCGGCCGAGCCACCTCCACCCGCCAACCCGCACCGCTTGGAAGTGTCAACTCCCCAGAGGCACCGCCCCGGACCAGCCGCCGACCATAAGCAGCCACGGTCCGGCCGTCCGTAGCGGGACGGACACAGATCTCAGGCTCGTCAGTGCCCAGTGCCGCGGCCAGGACGGTGTCCACATCACGGTCAAGGTCCGGGTCCAGGCCGGCCGACGGGTCGACGTCGACCAGCACGAGGCGGCCGGGGTGCTCGGACTGGGCCGAGCGCACCAGACCCGTCACCGCCGCGGCGGCCAGGTCCTGGCCGGCGGCCGCACCCTGGGTCCAGACCACCAACCGCGCATCATCGGTGGCGGGATCGGCCAGCCACTGCTGCACCCAACCCAGCACCGTCGCGGCAGCCGACTGGGCCGCTCGCGGAGCCGACACCCCCGGCTCGGCAGGCGGCACCACCGCCACCACCACCGGCGCCACCTCGAACCCGACCGACTCGCCGTGCCGCACCCACGGCACCGGGGCGGCCGAAGCCTGCGCGGTCAGCGGGACCCAGTCCACGGTGAACAGCGACTGCCGCACCTGCCGACCCGAGCCGCTGAACTGACCAGCCGGGACCTCACGCAACGCCAACGACCGCGCCCGCAGGACCGGCGCACCCACACCGTCGAACGCGGTGACCGAAACGCCGCCCGACTCACGGGCCAGGACCACCCGAAGGTGGCGGGCACCGCCGGCCAGCAGTTTCACCCCCGACCACGCGAACGGCAACCCCGTCCCAGTACCACCTTCACTGGCGGCCAGCAGACCGTGCAAAGCGGCATCGAGCAGCGCCGGGTGCAGACCGAACCCGGCCACATCGGAGTCGACGACCTCCGGCAGCTCGACCTCGGCGTAGACGGTGTCCCCGGCGCGCCAGACCTGACGCAGACCCTGGAACGCCGGACCATAGCCGTAGCCACGCTCAGCGAACCTCTCATAGGCGCCGTCGACCGGAACCGGCTCCGCGCCGGCCGGTGGCCAGGCGGCCAGCGGGGCCGGAACGGGCTCACTGCCGACCGGGGTGAGCACGCCGACCGCGTGCCGCACCCACTCGCCCTCCCCCTCACGGGAGGAGACCGTGACGGTCCGCCGGCCGCTGTCGCCTTCGCTGTCACCGACGTGGACCTGAAGCTGCACACCACCCCAGGCGGGCAGAACCAGCGGCTCCTGGAGCGTCAACTCCTCCAACACGCCGCACCCGGCCAGATCCCCGGCATGGACCGCGAGATCCACGAACGCGGTGCCGGGCAGGAGGACGGTGCCGTGGACGGTGTGGTCGGCCAGCCACGGCATCGCCCCCAACGACAGGCGCCCCGTCAACACCAGCCCGTCGCCCTCGGCCAGCCACACCGCCGCACCCAGCAGCGGATGCCCCACCCGCTCCTGCCCCACCGACGAAACATCCCCACGACCGGCCGCAGCCTTCGGCCAGTAGTGCCGGCGCTGGAACGGATACGTCGGCAGAGCAACCGTCCTCGCACCCCCACCCCCGCCGGCCGCGGTGGCTACCGCGGCCCAATCCACGTCCACACCCGCCGCATACAACCCCGCCACCGCCCGCACCACCGACTCCGCCTCATCCCCACCCCCACGCAACGCCGGCACCCACAACGACACCCCCGACTCATCCATCGCCGACAACGCACCATCCGGACCCAACTCCGCAAACACACCCACCCCCCGCGCCCGCATCGCCTCCACCACATCGTGATGACGCACCGTCCCCCGCACATGCCCCACCCAATACCCCGGATCCCGCACATCCGCCCCCACCACCCCCGACACCAACACCAACCCCGGCTCACCAAACGACACCCCCTCCAACACCCCCCGAAACTCACCCAACATCGGATCCATCAACGGCGAATGAAACCCATGACCCACCCGCAACCGCCTAACACGCCCACCCCCCGCACGCCACACCCCCGCCAACTCCTCCACCACCGACCCCACACCCGAAATCACCGACTGCCGAGGACCATTCACCGCCGCCACCGACACCCCCACACGCCCCGCCACCAACCCCTCCGCCTCCACACCCGACGCATCCAACACCACCATCGCCCCACCCCCACCCAACCCCTCCATCAAACGACCCCGCGCCGCCACCACCGCACACGCATCCTCCAAACCCCACACCCCCGCCACATAAGCCGCCGTCACCTCACCCAACGAATGACCCGCCACACAATCCGGCACCACACCCCACGACGACCACAACCGAAACAACCCCACCTGCACCGCAAACAACCCCGCCTGCGCAAACACCGTCCGATCCAACTCCCCACCCCCCACACCAATCACCTCACGCAACGACCCCGGCAACAAACCCTCAAAACACTCACACACCTCATCAAACGCCCGAGCAAACACCGGAAACACCCCACACAACCCCAACCCCATCCCCACCCGCTGCGAACCCTGACCCGAAAACACCACCCCCACCCGACCACCACCAACACCAGCAACACCGCCACCAGAACCAACAGAACCCACACCAGAACCCGCACCAGCCACACCAGACACACCACCAACAACCCCCGACACCACACCCGGCACCACCTCCCCCCGGCCCGCCGCAACCGCCCCCAAACCCGCCAACAGTTGGTCACGACTCTCACCCACCACCGCCAAACGATGCGCAAACCCCGTCGTCCGCGTCACCGCCAACGACAACGCCACATCCCGAACCCCCACCTCCGGCCGAGCCCCCACAAACTCCGCCAACCGACCCGCCTGCGCAGCCAACGCCGAAGCCGACCGCGCCGACACCACCCACGCCACCGAACCCCCAGACCCCGACCCCGACCCCGACCCCGAGACAGACTCCGGCTCCGGCTCAACCTGGACAGCCGCATCCTGCGCGGGCTGCTCAAGGATCAGGTGGACGTTGGTGCCACTGATCCCGAACGCCGACACACCCGCACGCCGCGGACCAGACCCCACCGGCCACTCCCGCGCCGTGCTGAGCAGTTCCACCGCTCCGGCCGACCAGTCCACATGCGACGACGGGGCGTCCACGTGCAACGTCTGCGGCAGCACCCCGTACCGCATCGCCTGCACCATCTTGATCACACCCGCCACACCCGCCGCCGCCTGCGTGTGACCGATGTTCGACTTCACCGAACCCAACAACAACGGCCGACCCTCCGGCCGGCCCTGCCCGTAGGTCGCCAGCAACGCCTGCGCCTCGATCGGATCACCCAACGCCGTACCCGTGCCATGCGCCTCCACCACGTCAACATCAGCAGGCTGCAACCCCGCACTGGCCAACGCCTGGCGGATGACCCGCTGCTGCGACGGACCATTCGGCGCCGACAAACCATTGGACGCACCGTCCTGGTTCACCGCACTACCGGAGACCACCGCCAACACCCGGTGCCCACGCTCACGGGCCACGGACAGCCGCTCCAACACCAGGACCCCGACACCCTCACCCCACCCGGTCCCGTCAGCCGCCTCCGCGAACGGCTTGCACCGCCCATCAGCAGCCAACCCCCGCTGCCGCGCGAACTCCACGAAGGTCTCCGGGGTGGCCATCACCGTGACGCCACCCGCGAGCGCCATCCCGCACTCGCCGGACCGCAGCGCCTGCACCGCCAGGTGAATCGCCGTCAGCGACGACGAACACGCGGTGTCGACCGACACCGCGGGACCCTGCAACCCCAGCGCGTACGCCACCCGACCCGACGCCACACTCGCGGCGGTCCCGGTCATCACATAACCGTCGGCGCCAGCCTGTTCCCCGGCCTGATAGCCCGAGGCGATGATGCCGGCGTAGACACCCGTGTCGGAGCCACGCAGCGAACCCGGCTCGATCCCCGCGTCCTCCAGCGCTTCCCAGCACGTCTCCAGCAGCAACCGCTGCTGCGGATCCATCCCCAACGCCTCACGCGGACTGATCCCGAAGAACTCCGCGTCGAAGCCGCCGGCACCCTCCAGGAACCCGCCCACCCGGGCGAAGGAGGTGCTGGCATCGCCGGGGTCGGAGGCGTCCAGGCGTTCCAGGTTCCAGTCGCGGTCGACCGGGAAGCCCGACATCGCGTCGATTCCTGCGGCGATCAGCCGCCAGAAGCCCTCCGGGCCCTCGACCCCGCCCGGGAACCGGCACCCCATACCCACGATCGCCACCGGCTCATGCTCACGCGCTTCCATGTGCCGGAGGCGCGTGCGCATCTGGACGAGTTCAGCCGACGTCTTCTTCAGGTAGTCGAAGAGCTTTTCCTGATTCTCCATTAAAGGGCTTCCTCATCGACTCGTCGATCAAAGTCATCCGGTTCCGACTCATGCAATCGGAATTCTTTGTCAAGGAAATCAAATACTTCATCAGGAGTAGCCGAATCGAACGCTATGGAAGCGCCATCGGGCTCGGCCGCCGATGGGGCCTCCCCCTGTGCGTTCATCCATGTGGACAGCATTCCGCGCAGGATATTCGTGATTCCGTCGGGCTCCTCGCACGTGCCCGCCAGATTCAGGAGACGGGATTCGAGCTGGTTGAGCTCGGCGATCACCGGCGCCATTCCCGCCTCGCCGTCGGCGACCATTCGCGGCCGCAGGTACTCGGCGACCGCGCCCGGTGTCGGGTAGTCGAAGACCAGGGTGGCGGGCAGGCTCAGGCCCGTCTCGGCCGACAGCCGGTTGCGGAGCTCCAGGGCGGTCAGGGAGTCGATGCCCATCTCGCGGAAGGCACGCTGCGGATCGACGTCCCCGGGGCTGGCATGGCCCATGACGACGGCGACAGCGGACCGGACGATCCGCAGGACCTCCTGCTCACGCTCCGCGGGACCGAGCGCCGCCAACCGGGCCGCCCACCTGGCCGCCAAGCCGGCCGCAGCCGCGGCCACGGCTGCGGTCGGACGTGCGGAGACACCGGCGACCAGGCCGCGCAGCAGCGGAGGCACCGGCCCTCCGGCACGCGACAGCGCGGCCAGGTCCAGTCGGGCCGGGACCGCCAAGGGGGTGCCCAGCACGGCGGCGGTCTCGAACAGGGCCAGGCCCTGCTCCGTCGTCATCGGCTGGATGCCGCCCCGACGCAGGCGGGACTGACCGGTCCCGTCGAGATGCCCGGTCATCTCCGACGCCTGGGCCCACAGCCCCCAGGCAAGAGACTGGCCGGCCAGGTGCCGGTCGCGGCGCTGGGTGGCCAGCGCGTCCAGGAAGGCGTTCGCGGCGGAGTAACTTCCCTGGCCGGGGCTCCCCAGGATGGAAGCTGCCGAGGAGTAGAGCACGAAGCCGGCCAAGCCCGCGCCCTCGGTCAGCTCGTGCAGGTTCCAGGCCGCATCGGCCTTGGCTGCCAGGACCGGCGCCATCCGCTCGGGCGTCAACGACTCCACGGTCGCGTCGTCGATCACCCCGGCGGCATGCACCACCGCCGCCAACGGACGATCCGTCGAGATCCTGGCCAACGCCGAGGCGAGAGCGTCCCGGTCGGCGGCGTCGCCGGCCTGGACCCGCACCTCTGCTCCCGACCGCGCCAACTCGGCGGCCAGGCCGGCCGCCCCCGGCGCGGCCGGGCCGCGCCGCGACATCAGCACCAGGTGCCGCATGCCACGGGCGTCCACCAGGTGTCGGGCCAACTCCCCGCCCAGCGCCCCCGTTCCGCCCGTGATCAGCACCGTGCGCTGCGCATCCCACTCGGCGGGCGCGGCCCCGGGCTCCTCCGTGCCCGCCCTGACCAGCCGCCGGCCGAACGCCGCAACTCCCCCGCCGTCAGAAGCGGGACGGATACGGATCTCGGGCTCGTCGGTTCCCAGGGCCACGGCCAGGACGGTGTCCACGTCGGCGTCGTGAGTCGGATCGAGGCCGGCTGACGGATCGACGTCGACCAGGACCAGGCGGCCGGGGTGCTCCGACTGGGCCGAGCGGAGCAGGCCCATAACCGCCGCGGCGGCCAGGTCATGACCGGCAGCCGCGCCCCGGCTCCAGACCACCAACCGCGCGGTGTCCGTCGCGGGATCAGCCAGCCACTCCTGCACCCAACCCAGCACCGTCCCCACAGCCACCTGAGCCGCCCGCGGCGCCGACACCCCCGGCTCGGCAACCGGAACCACCGCCACCACCACCGGCGCGGAGCCGACCGACTCACCATGCCGCACCCACGGCACCGAGGCGGCCGAGATCGCCGGAAGCGCAACCCAGTCCACAGTGAACAGCGACTGCCGCACCTGCCGCCCCGAGCCGCTGAACTGACCAGCCGGGACCTCACGCAACGCCAACGACCGTGCCTGCAACACCGGCTGACCGACAGCGTCGAACGCCGTCACCGAGACGCCGCCCGTCTCGCGGGCCAGGACCACCCGCAGGTGGCGGGCACCGCCGGCCAGCAGCCGCACCCCCGACCACGCGAACGGCAGCCCCGTCCCACCACTGCCGTCACTGGCGACCAACAGACCGTGCAGCGCGGCATCAAGGAGAGCGGGGTGCAGACCGAACCCGGCTGCATCTGCCTCCGCGGCCTGCGGCAACTCGGCCTCGGCGTAGACGGTGTCCCCGGCCTGCCAGACCTGACCAAGACCCTGGAACGCCGGACCGTAGCCGTAACCACGCTGGGCGAGCTTCTCGTAGGCATCGTCGACCGGAACCGGCTCCGCACCCGCGGGCGGCCAGACCGGAAGCGGAGCAGGGGACGGCTCACCGCCGACCGGGGTCAGCACGCCGACCGCGTGCCGCACCCACTCGCCGTCTCCGTCACGGGAGGACACCGTGACCGTTCGACGACCGCTGTCGCCCTCGCTGTCACCGACATGGACCTGGAGCTGCACACCACCCAAGGCGGGCAGAACCAGCGGCTCCTGGAGCGTCAACTCCTCCAACACCCCGCACCCGGCCAGATCCCCCGCGTGGACCGCCAAGTCCACGAACGCGGTGCCGGGCAGCAGCACCGTGCCGTGGACCGCGTGGTCGGCCAGCCACGGCATCACCCCCAGCGACAGGCGCCCCGTCAGCACCAGCCCGTCGCCCTCGGCCAACCACACTGCCGCCGCCAGCAACGGATGTCCAGCCCGCTCCAAACCAATCGACGGAGCATCCCCGTGACCGGCTACAGCCTTGGGCCAGTAGTGCTCGCGCTGGAACGGATACGTCGGGAGCGCGACCTTCACCGCCCGACCCCCGTCAGCGGTCACCGCCGCCCAGTCCACCTCCACACCGGCGGCGTAAGCACCGGCCAGTGCGGTCAGCCAGCGGCTCCGGCCGCCATCGCCGCGCTGCAACGTGCCCGCCGCAACCAGATCCTCACCGGCCTGCGCGACCGCCAACCCCAACACCGGATGCGGACTCACCTCCACAAACACCCGGTGCCCCTCCGCCGCCAACGTCGCGACAACCTCACCGAACCGCACCGTCCGACGCAGATTCCGGAACCAATACCCGCCATCCAACTCAGCCGTATCCACCGGGCGAGCCTCAAGCGTGGAGAAGAACGGCACCGAACCAGAAACCGGAGACACTCCCGCCAGGTCCGCGGCCAGACGCTCCTTGACGGCCTCGACATGCGCGGTGTGGGAGGCGTAGTCCACCGCGATCCGCCGCGCACCCCGATCTCCGTACGCCTCCGCGAACTCCGTGCAGGCCTGTGCGGCACCCGCCACCACGACCTGGCGAGGACCATTGACGGCCGCGACCGACAAGTCCTCACCCCACGCGGAGATCCACTCCCCCACCTCATCCAGCCCCGCCGGCACCGACACCATCCCACCGGTACCCGCAAGCCCCGCCAACGCCCGACTACGCAGGGCAACCACCCGCGCACCGTCCTCCAAGGACAAGCCGCCCGCGACACACGCCGCAGCGATCTCACCCTGACTGTGACCCACCACCGCGGCGGGCTCCACACCGTAGGCCCGCCACAACTCCGCCAAACTCACCGCCACCGCCCACGACGCCGGCTGCACCACATCCACCCGCCCCAACAACCCCGCATCACCCAACGCATCACGAAGCCGCCACTCCACGAACGGCTCCAACGCCACCGCGCAGCGCTCCATCGCCGCCGCGAACACCGGCTCCTCATCCCACAGTTCCAGGCCCATCCCGACCCACTGCGCACCCTGACCCGCGAACACGAACACCGGCCCAGACACCGACACCGAACCAACAACCCCGGACACCACACCCGGCGCCTCCCGGCCCTCCGCGACCGCCCCCAGACCCGCCAGCAGTTGGTCACGGTCCTCACCAACCACCACCCCACGATGCGCAAACCCCGTCGTCCGCGACACCGCCAACGACAACGCCACATCCCGAACCGAAATCTCCGGCCGAGCCCCCACGAACTCCGCCAACCGACCCGCCTGCGCAGCCAACGCCCCACCCGACCGCGCCGACACCACCCACGCCACCGAACCCCCAGACCCAGATCCCGAGGCAGACTCCGGCTCCAACTCCTCATGGACAGAGGCATCCTGAGCCGGCTCTTCAAGGATCAGGTGGACGTTGGTGCCGCTGATCCCGAACGCCGACACACCCGCACGCCGCGGGCGGGGGCCGGCCTCCCACGGGCGTGCCCGGGTGAGCAACTCCACCGCTCCGGCCGACCAGTCCACGTGCGACGACGGAGCGTCCACGTGCAACGTCTGCGGCAGCGTCCCGTACCGCATCGCCTGCACCATCTTGATCACACCCGCCACACCCGCAGCCGCCTGCGTATGACCGATGTTCGACTTCACCGAACCCAGCAGAAGCGGCCGACCCTCCGGCCGGTCCTGCCCGTAGGTCGCCAACAGCGCCTGCGCCTCGATCGGGTCACCCAGGGCCGTACCCGTGCCATGCGCCTCCACCACGTCAACATCAGCAGGCTGCAACCCCGCACTCGCCAACGCCGCCCGGATCACCCGCTGCTGCGACGGACCATTCGGCGCCGACAAACCATTGGACGCACCGTCCTGGTTGATCGCGCTGCCCGCCACGACCGCCAACACCCGGTGCCCACGCTCCCGCGCATCCGACAGCCGCTCCAGGACGACCATCCCGACGCCCTCACCCCACCCGGTCCCGTCAGCCGCCTCCGCGAACGGCTTGCACCGCCCGTCAGCAGCCAACCCCCGCTGCCGCGCGAACTCCCTGTACGTCCCAGGGGTGGCCATCACCATGACCCCGCCGGCCAGCGCCATCCCGCACTCACCCGCGCGGAGCGCCTGCGCCGCGAGGTGGATGGCCGTCAGCGACGAGGAACACGCCGTGTCGATCGAGACGGCGGGACCCTGCAACCCCAGCGAGTACGCCACCCGACCAGACGCCACACTCGCCGTCGTCCCGGTCAGGCCGAAACCCCCGGCACCATCCTGCTCACCGAGCTGGTAACCCGACGCGATGACCCCTGCGTAGACACCCGTGTCGGTGCCCTTCAGCGAACCCGGCTCGATCCCCGCGTCCTCCAGCGCCTCCCAGCACGTCTCCAACAGCAACCGCTGCTGCGGATCCATCCCCAACGCCTCACGCGGACTGATCCCGAAGAACTCCGCATCGAACTCACCAGCGCCATACAGGAATCCACCCACCGGGGCGAAAGCGGCGCCCTCGTCACCCGGATCCGAGACGGTCAGGCCGTCTACCTCCCAGCCGCGGTTCACCGGGAAGCCCGACATCGCATCGGTCCCCGTAGCAACAAGCTGCCAGAAGCCCTCCGGGTCCTCGACCCCGCCCGGGAACCGGCACCCCATACCGACGATCGCCACCGGCTCGTCCGTCCCGACACGGACCACCGGAAGAGCGGTCCCCCCGACGACTGCGTCGGCCCCGCACATCTCTGCCACCAGGAACCGGGCGACCTCCAGTGGTGTCGGCTGGTCGAAGACGAGGGTGGCGGGCAGGGTGAGTCCGGTCTCGTTCGCGAGCCGGTTGCGCAGCTCCAGCCCGGTCAGGGAATCGATGCCCATGTCCCGGAAGGCCCGCTGCGGATCAATGTCCTCGGGCCGGGCATGGCCCAGAACCACCGCCGCAGCCGCCCGGACGATCTCCAGAACCTCCTGCTCACGCTCGACGGGGCCGAGCCCGGCCAACCGCGCCGCCAGACCGCCCACGATCGCAGCCGCGGACGCGGACGGACGGACAGGAGCGCCGACTGCCAGACTCCGCAGCAGCGCAGGGACCGGCCCGCCAGCACGAGACGGCGCGGCCAAGTCCAGTCGGGCCGGGACCACCAAGGCGGAACCCAACGCGGTAGCGGCCTCGAACAGCGCCAGGCCCTGCCCTGTCGACATCGGCTGGATGCCGCCACGACGCAGGCGGGACAGGCCAGTGCCCTCCAGGTGCCCGGTCATCTCCGAGGCGTGGGCCCACAGTCCCCAGGCCAACGACTGGCCGGCCAGGTGCCGGTCGCGGCGGTAGGCAGCCAGCGCGTCCAGGAACGCGTTCGCGGCGGCGTAGCCGGCCTGTCCCGGATTGCCCACAATGGCTGCGGCCGAGGAGTACAGGACAAAGCCCGCCAGGCCCGCGCCCTCGGTCAACTCGTGCAGGTTCCACGCCGCGTCCGCCTTCGCGGCCAGCACCGGCGCCATCCGCTCGGGCGTCAACGACTCCACGGTCGCGTCGTCGATCACACCGGCGGCATGCACCACCGCCGTCAACGGACGGTCGAGCGCGACCTTGGCCAGGATCGAGGCGAGGGCGTCGCGGTCGGCGGCATCGCCGGCCTGCACCCGCACCTCAGCACCCGATCCGGCGAGTTCCGCGACCAGGCGCGCCACACCCGGCGCCGCCGGACCCCGCCGGGACAACAGCACCAGATGGTGCATGCCACGCACGTCCACCAGGTGCCGGGCCAGCGCCCCGCCCAGGGTCCCGGTGCCGCCCGTGACCAGCACCGTCCCCTCGGGGTCCCACTGGGCCGGGACGTTCAGCACGACCTTGCCGATGTGGCGGGCGGCCTGGAGGTGGCGCAGTGCCGCCACCGCCTGGGACAGCTCGAAGCACGTCACCGGAGGCGGAACCAGCTCACCCGCCTCGAACATCGCGCCCAGCTCGGCCAGCATCTCCGCCACCCGCGGCTCGCCCGCGTCCATCAGGTCGAACGCCTGGTAGACGACCCCGGGGTGGGCCTCGGCGACCCGCTCGGGGTCACGGATGTCGGTCTTGCCCATTTCGACAAACCGGCCACCGCGCGGCAGCAAGCGAAGGGAGGCGTCCGTGAACTCCCCGGCCAGCGCGTTCACGACCACGTCCATGCCCTCGCCACCGGTCACAGCCAGGAACCGCTCGCAGAAGACCAAGTCGCGGGTGGAGGCGATGTGGCTCTCGTCCACACCCATCGCCCGCAACGCGGACTGCTTGGCCGGACTCGCCGTCGCAAAGACCTCCAGCCCCCACACCCGGGCCAACTGCACCGCCGCCGTACCGACACCACCCGTACCGGCATGGATGAGAACGCGCTGACCGGGACGGACCTGGGCCAGATCCCGCAGCGCGTAGAACGCGGTCAGGAACCCCGCCGACACCGACGCGGCCTGCTGGAACGACCAACCCTGCGGGATCGGAGCCAGCACTCGGGCATCCACAACCCCGACCGGCCCCCACCCCTGCACCAGACCCATCACCGACTGACCGACCGTCAGACCATCCACCCCGGGACCGATCTCCAGGACAACCCCAGCACCCTCCATCCCCAAGACCCGGCCATCCACGACCATCCCCAGCCCACCCACGACGTCATGGAAGTTCACACCCACCGCACGCAGCCCCACCCGCACCTGACCCGCCGACAGCGCCGCATCCGCCTCCGGAGCATCGACGACAGCGACACTGCCCAGGTCACCCGGCCGAGCAACCTCCACCCGCCAACCCGCACCACCCGGCAGCACCAGCTCCCCGGACGCCCCGGCCCGGACCAACCGCCGACCGAACGCCGCAACTCCTCCGTCCTCGGGTCGGATGCGGACCTCAGGCTCATCAGCGTCCGGGGCCACGGCCAGGACAGCGTCCACATCAGCGTCGTGAGTCGGGTCCAGGCCGGCCGACGGATCGACGTCGACCAGCACGAGACGGCCCGGGTGCTCGGACTGCGCCGAGCGCACCAGACCCACCACCGCAGCACCGGCCAGATCCAGGCCGGAGGCCGCGCCCCGGATCCAGACCACCAACCGCGAACCGTCGGTCTCGGGATCAGCCAGCCACTCCTGCACCCAACCCAGCACCGTCGCCGCAGCCACCTGAGCCGCCCGCGGCGCCGACACCCCCGGCTCGGAAGCCGGCACAGCCGCGACCACCACGGACGCAGTGCCGAGCGACTCGCCATGCCGCACCCACGGCACCGGGGCGGCCGAAGCCTGCGCGGTCAGCGGGACCCAGTCCACGGTGAACAGCGACTGCCGTACCTGCCGACCGGAGCTGCTGAACTGACCGACGGAAGCCTCGCGCAGCGCCAACGACCGTGCCCGCAAAACGGGCTCACCCACACCGTCGAACGCCGTGACGGACACTCCACCCGGCTCGGAAGCGAACACCACGCGCAACTGGCGGGCACCGCTCGCCAGCAGTTGCACGCCCGACCAGGCGAACGGCAACTCCGTCCCACCGCTGCCGTCACTGGCGACCAACAGACCATGCAGGGCGGCATCAAGGAGAGCCGGATGCAGACCGAACCCGGCCACATCGGAGTCGACGACCTCGGGCAGCTCGACCTCGGCACAGACGGTGTCCCCGGCGCGCCAGACCTGACGCAGACCCTGGAACGCCGGACCATAGCCGTAACCACGCTCGGCGAACCTCTCGTAAGCGCCGTCGACCGGAACCGGCTCCGCACCTGCCGGAGGCCATGCGGCCAGCGGGGCCGGAACGGGCTCACCATCAGTTGCGGCCAGCACACCGACCGCGTGTCGCACCCACTCGCCGTCGCCGTCACGGGAGGAGACCGTGACCGTGTGCCGACCACTATCGCCGTCGCTGACACGGACCTGAAGCTGCACGCCACCGGAGCCCGGCAGAACCAGGGGCTCCTGGAGCGTCAACTCCTCCAACGTGCCGCACCCGGCCAGATCACCGGCGTGGACCGCCAAGTCCACGAAGGCCGTGCCCGGGAGCAGGATGGTGCCGTGGACGGTGTGGTCGGCCAGCCACGGCATCGCCGCCAGCGACAGACGGCCTGTCAGCACCAGCCCGTCGCCCTCAGCCAGCCACACCGCCGCCGCCAGCAACGGATGCCCCACCCGCTCCTGCCCAGCCGACGAAGCATCCCCACGACCGGCCACAGCCTTCGGCCAGTAACGCTCCCGCTGGAACGGATACGTCGGCAGAGCCACCTTCACCGCCCGGCCGCCATCAGCGGTCACCGCCGCCCAGTCCACCTCCACGCCAGCCGTATACGCTCCGGCCAGCGCGGTCAGCCAGCGGCTCCGGCCACCATCGCCGCGCTGCAACGTGCCCGCCGCAACCGGATCCTCACCGGCCTGCGCGACCGCCAACCCCAACACCGGATGCGGACTCACCTCCACGAACACCCGATGCCCCTCCGCCGCCAACGTCGCGACGACCTCACCGAACCGCACCGTCCGACGCAGATTCCGGAACCAATACCCACCATCCAACTCAGCCGTATCCACCAGGCGAGCTTCGAGCGTGGAGTAGAACGGCACCGAACCAGAAACCGGAGACACCCCCGCAAGGTCCTCCGCCAGACGCTCCTCAACGGCCTCGACATGCGCGGTGTGCGAGGCGTAGTCCACCGCGATCCGCCGCGCACCCCGATCTCCGTACGCCTCCGCGAACTCCACACACGCCCTCGCGGCACCCGCCACCACCACCTGCCGAGGACCGTTCACGGCCGCGACCGACAGGTCATCACCCCACGCGGAGATCCACTCCCCCACCTCACCCAACCCCGCCGGCACCGACACCATCCCGCCCGAGCCAGCAAGACCCGCCAACGCCCGACTACGCAACGCCACCACCCGCGCACCATCCTCCAAAGACAGACCGCCCGCCACACACGCCGCCGCGATCTCACCCTGACTGTGACCCACCACCACCGCCGGCTCCACGCCATACGCACGCCACAACTCCGCCAAGCTCACCGCCACCGCCCACGACGCCGGCTGCACCACATCCACCCGCCCCAACAACCCCTCATCACCCAACACATCACGCAACCGCCACTCCACGAACGGCTCCAACGCAGCAGCACACCGCTCCATCGCCGCCGCGAACACCGGCTCCCCATCCCACAGTTCCAACCCCATCCCGACCCACTGCGCACCCTGACCCGCGAACACGAACACCGGCCCAGACACCGAACCAGCACTCCCACGCACCACACCGGTCACGACACCCGGCGCCTCCTGACCCTCCGCAACAGCAGCCAGACCCGCCACCAACCGCTCACGGTCCTCCCCGACCACCACCCCACGATGCGAGAAGGCCGTCGTCCGCGACACCGCCAACGACAACGCAATGTCCTGGACCCCGACCTCCGGCCGAGCCCCCACGAACTCCGCCAACCGACCCGCCTGCGCAGCCAACGCCCCAGCCGACCGCGCCGACACCACCCACGCCACCGAACCCCCCGACCCCGACCCCTCCAGGACGGGAATCTCCACGGCAGCCGCTTCCTGCGCGGGCTGCTCAAGGATCAGGTGGACGTTGGTGCCACTGATCCCGAACGCCGACACACCCGCCCGCCGCGGACCAGACCCCACCGGCCACTCCCGCGGCGTGCTGAGCAGTTCCACCGCTCCGGCCGACCAGTCCACGTGAGACGACGGAGCATCCACGTGCAGGGTCTGCGGCAGCACCCCGTGCCGCATCGCCTGCACCATCTTGATCACACCCGCCACACCCGCAGCCGCCTGCGTGTGACCGATGTTCGACTTCACCGAACCCAACAACAGAGGCCGACCCTCCGGCCGGCCCTGACCGTAAGTGGCCAGCAGCGCCTGCGCCTCGATCGGGTCACCCAACGCGGTGCCGGTACCGTGCGCCTCCACGACGTCAACGTCAGCGGGCTGAAGCCCCGCGCTGGCCAGCGCCTGGCGGATCACGCGCTGCTGCGACGGACCATTCGGCGCCGACAACCCGTTGGACGCGCCATCCTGGTTCACCGCACTGCCCGCCACCACCGCCAACACCCGGTGCCCACGCTCACGGGCCACGGACAGCCGCTCCAACACCAGAACACCGACGCCCTCGCCCCAACCGGTCCCGTCAGCCGCCTCCGCAAACGGCTTGCACCGCCCATCAGCAGCCAACCCCCGCTGCAACGCGAACTCCGTGAACGTCCCAGGGGTGGCCATCACCATGACGCCGCCGGCCAGCGCGATCCCGCACTCCCCGGACCGCAGCGCCTGCGCCGCAAGGTGAATTGCCGTCAGCGACGAGGAACACGCCGTGTCGATCGAGACGGCAGGCCCCTGCAACCCCAGCGAGTACGCCACCCGACCCGTGGCCACGCTCGCGTGGGTTCCGGTGATGCCGTAGCCGCTCGCGCCGTCCTGCTCACCGGCCCGGTACTCCGACGTGATGATTCCGGCGTAGACACCCGTGTCGGTGCCCTTTAGCGAACCTGGGGTGATGCCCGCGTCCTCCAGCGCCTCCCAACACGTCTCCAAGAGCAACCGCTGCTGCGGATCCATCCCCAACGCCTCACGCGGACTGATCCCGAAGAACTCCGCATCGAACTCACCCGCACCGTCCAGGAAACCACCCACCCGGGCATAGGCCGGCCACGCGTCACCGGACTCGGACAGGCCCGGCGTCTCCCACCCGCGATCCATCGGGAAGCCCGACATCGCGTCGGTCCCCGCGGCGATCAACCGCCAGAAGCCCTCCGGGTCCTCCACCCCGCCTGGGAACCGACACCCCATACCGACGATCGCCACCGGCTCGTCCGTACCGACGCGGACCGCCGATACGGCAGGTACGGAGGCCGCGCCGTCGGTCCCGTACGCCTTTGCGACCAGATACCGGGCGAGCTCCAGCGGGGCGGGGTAGTCGAAGACGAGGGTGGCGGGCAGGCTCAGGCCCGTCTCGTTCGCCAGCCGGTTGCGCAGCTCCAGCCCGGTCAGCGAGTCGATGCCCATGTCCCGGAACGCCCGCTGCGAGTCGATCTCCCCAGGGCCGGCATGGCCCAGGATGACGGCTGCGGCGGCCCGGACGATCTGCAGGACCTCCTGCTCACGATCGGCGGGCGGAAGCGCGGCCAACCGGGCCGCCAGACCACCCACGACGGCGGCCACAGCCGCGGACCGGCGCACGGAGGCACCACCGGTGACCAGACCGCGTAGCAGCGGAGGCACCGGCCCCCCGGCCCGCGACCACGCGGCCAGGTCCAGTCGGGCCGGGACGGCCAGCGGCGCGCCCAACGCGGTAGCGGCCTCGAACAGCGCCAGGCCCCGCTCGGTCGCCATCGGTTGAACACCACCGCGGCGCAGACGCGACAGGTCAGCACCATCCAGGTGCCCGGTCATCCCCGACGCCTGGGCCCACAGCCCCCACGCCAACGATTGACCGGCCAGGTGCCGGTCGCGGCGGTGGGCGGCGAGTGCGTCCAGGAACGCGTTCGCGGCGGCGTAGCTGCCCTGGCCCGGGCTGCCCAGGGCGGCCATGGCAGAGGAGTAGAGGACGAAGCCGGCCAGGCCGGCGCCCTTGGTCAACTCGTGCAGGTTCCAGGCCGCGTCCGCCTTCGCCGCCAGGACCGGCGCCATGCGCTCAGCCGTCAACGACTCCACGGTCGCGTCGTCGATCACCCCGGCGGCATGCACCACCGCCGTCAACGGACGGTCGACCGCAACCCTGGCCAGGACCGAGGCGAGGGCATCGCGGTCGGCGGCATCGCCAGCCTGCACCCGCACCTCCGCACCGGATCCGGCGAGTTCCGCGACCAGGCGCGCGGCTCCCGGAGCCGCCGGACCGCGCCGGGACAACAGCAGCAGATGCCGCATGCCACGCACGTCCACCAGGTGCCGGGCCAACTCCCCGCCAAGGGTCCCGGTACCGCCCGTGACCAGCACCGTCCCCTGCGGATCCCACCGAGCGGGGACGTTCAGCACGACCTTGCCGATATGGCGGGCGGCCTGGAGATGGCGCAGTGCCGCCACCGCCTGCGACAGCTCGAAGCACGTCACCGGAGGCGGAACCAGCGTCCCCGCCTCGAACATCACTCCCAGCTCGGCCAGCATCTCCGCCACCCTCGGCACACCGGCGTCCATCAGGTCGAACGCCCGGTAGACCACCCCCGGGTAGGTCTGGGCCACCTGCTCGGGGTCGCGGATGTCCGTCTTGCCCATCTCGACAAACCGGCCGCCCCGCGGCAGCAACCGCAGCGACGCGTCCGTGAACTCCCCGGCCAGCGCGTTCACCACCACGTCCATGCCCTCGCCACCAGTCACGGCAAGGAACTGGTCGCAGAACGCGAGATCACGGGTCGAGGCGATGTGGCTGTCGTCCACGCCCATGGCCCGCAACGCGGGCTGCTTGGCCGGACTCGCCGTCGCAAAGACCTCCAGCCCCCATTCCTTGGCCAGTTGCACCGCGGCCGTGCCGACACCACCGGTTCCGGCATGGATGAGGACCCGCTGACCGGGACGGACCTGGGCCAGATCCCGCAACCCGTAGAACGCCGTCAGAAATGTCACCGGCACCGCCGCGGCCTGCTGGAACGACCAATCCCGCGGGACGGCGGCCACCAGTCGGCTGTCGACAACCCCGACCGGGCCCCAGCCCGGCACCAGACCCATCACCGACTGACCGACGGCCAGACCCTCCACCCCTGGGCCGGCCTCCAGCACGACCCCAGCGGCCTCCAGGCCAAGGACCCGGCCGTCGAAGACCATCCCCAGGCCGGCGACCACGTCTCGGAAGTTCACCCCCGCCGCACGCAGCCCCACCCGCACCTGCCCCTCCAGCAGCGCCGCGTCCGCCTCGGGAGCATCGACGACAGCGGTACTGCCCAGGTCACCCGGCCGCGTCACCTCCACCCGCCAACCCGAACCCCCCGGCAGCACCAGCTCCCCGGACGCCCCGGCCCGGACCAACCGCCGGCCGAACGCCGCGACTCCCCCACCATCACTGGCCGGCGATATGCGGACCTCGGGTTCATCGGCGTCCATGGCCAGGGCCAGGACGGTGTCCACGTCGGCGTCACGGTCCGGGTCGAGACCGGCTGACGGGTCGACATCGACCACGACCAGGCGGCCCGGGTGCTCGGACTGCGCCGAGCGCACCAGACCCACCACCGCCGCACCGGCCAGATCCAGGCCGGAGGCCGCGCCCCGGATCCAGACCACCAACCGCGAACCATCGGTCGCGGGATCGGCCAGCCACTGCTGCACCCAACCCAGCACCGTCGCCGCGGCCACCTGAGCTGCCTGCGGCGCCGACACCCCGGGCTCCGCAGCCGGCACCACCGCCACCACCACCGGCGCGGAGCCGACCGGCTCACCATGCCGCACCCACTCCGGCACAGCGCCAGAGACCTGATGTACCGTCAATGGCACCCAGTCGACCGTGAACAGTGACTGCTGCGACTGCCGACCGGCGATCGTCAGCCGACCAGCGGAAGCCTCACGCAGCGCCAACGACCGTGCCCGTAAGACGGGTTCACCCACACCGTCGAATGCGGCGACCGAGACTCCGCCCGGCTCGGAAGCGAACGCCACGCGCAACTGGCGGGCACCGCTCGCCAGCAGTTGCACCCCGGACCAGGCGAACGGCAGTTCCGTCCCGCCGCTGCCACTGCCGGCGCCGACGGCCAGGAGGCCGTGCAGCGCGGCGTCGAGCAGAGCAGGGTGCAGACCGAACCCGGTCGCATCGGCTTCCGCGGCCTGGGGCAGCTCCACCTCGGCGTAGACCGTGTCCCCGGCGCGCCAGACCTGGCGCAGGCCCTGGAAGGCCGGACCATAGCCGTAACCGCGCTGGGCGAGCTTCTCGTAGGCGTCATCGACGGGAACCGGCTCCGCGCCGGCTGGCGGCCAAGCGGCCAGCGGGGCCGGAACGGGCTCACCATCAGTTGCGGCCATTACGCCCACGGCATGCCGGACCCACTCGCCGTCTCCGTCGCGGGAGGAGACCGTGACCGTTCGCCGGCCGCTGTCATCGTCGCTGTCGCCGACGTGGACCTGAAGCTGCACGCCACCGGAGCCCGGCAGGACCAGGGGCTCCTGGAGCGTCAACTCCTCCAGCACGCCGCAACCGGCCAGATCCCCCGCGTGGACCGCCAAGTCCACGAAGGCCGTGCCGGGCAGCAGGACGGTGCCGTGGACCGCGTGGTCGGCCAGCCACGGGATCGCCCCCAACGACAGGCGCCCCGTCAACACCAACCCGTCACCCTCGGCCAGCCACACCGCCGCCGCCAGCAACGGATGCCCCACCCGCTCCTGCCCCACCGACGAAACATCCCCACGACCGGCCACAGCCTTCGGCCAGTAGTGCTCGCGCTGGAACGGATACGTCGGCAGAGCCACCTTGCTGGCGCCGGCGGCGGTGGTCACCGCGGTCCAGTCCACCTCGACACCGGCGGCATACGCACCGGCCAGTGCGGTCAGCCAGCGGCTCCGGCCGCCATCGCCGCGCTGCAACGTGCCCGCAGCGACCAGATCCTCACCGGCCTGCGCGACCGCCAACCCCAACACCGGATGCGGACTCACCTCCACAAACACCCGATGACCCTCCGCCGCCAGCATCGCGACGACCTCACCGAACCGCACCGTCCGACGCAGATTCCGGAACCAGTACCCACCATCCAACTCAGCCGTATCCAGCACGCGGGCCTCAAGCGTGGAGAAGAACGGCACCGAACCAGAAACCGGAGACACCCCCGCCAGATCCCCGGCAAGACGCTCCTCGACGGCCTCGACATGCGCGGTGTGGGAGGCGTAGTCCACCGCGATCCGCCGCGCACCCCGATCCGCATACGCCTCCGCGAACTCCGTGCACGCCCTCGCGGCACCCGCCACCACGACCTGGCGGGGGCCGTTGACGGCCGCGACCGACAAGTCATCACCCCACGCGGAGATCCACTCCCCCACCTCACCCAACCCCGCCGGCACCGACACCATCCCACCCGAGCCAGCAAGCCCCGCCAACCCCCGACTACGCAGGGCAACCACCCGCGCGCCATCCTCCAAGGACAAGCCGCCCGCGACACACGCCGCAGCGATCTCACCCTGACTGTGACCCACCACCGCGGCGGGCTCCACACCATACGCACGCCACAACTCCGCCAAACTCACCGCCACCGCCCACGACGCCGGCTGCACCACATCCACCCGCCCCAACAACCCCGCATCACCCAGCACATCACGCAACCGCCACTCCACGAACGGCTCCAACGCCACCGCGCAGCGCTCCATCGCTGCCGCGAACACCGGCTCCCCATCCCACAGTTCCACCCCCATCCCGACCCACTGCGCACCCTGACCCGCGAACACAAACACCGGCCCAGACACCGAACCAGCACTCCCACTCACCACACCGGTAACGACACCCGGCGCCTCCTGACCATCCGCAACAGCAGCCAGACCCGCCACCAACCGCTCACGGTCCTCGCCGACCACCACCACACGATGCGAGAAGGCCGTCGTCCGCGACACCGCCAACGACAACGCAACGTCCCTGGCCCCGAGCTCCGGCCGAGCCCCCACGAACTCCGCCAACCGACCCGCCTGCGCAGCCAACGCCCCACCCGACCGCGCCGACACCACCCACGCCACCGAACCCCCAGACCCAGACCCCAACTCCGAGGCAGACTCCACCCCATCCAGGACAGGGACATCCCCCGCGGACACGTCCTGCGCGGGCTGCTCAAGAATCAAGTGGACGTTGGTGCCGCTGATCCCGAACGCCGACACCCCAGCCCGACGCGGACCGGAATGAGACGGCCACTCCCGCGGCGCCGTCAGCAACTCCACCGCCCCCGCCGACCAGTCCACGTGCGACGACGGAGCATCCACATGCAACGTCTGCGGCACCATCCCGTGCCGCATCGCCTGCACCATCTTGATCACACCCGCCACACCAGCCGCCGCCTGCGTGTGACCGATGTTCGACTTCACCGAACCCAACAACAACGGCCGACCCTCCGGCCGACCCTGTCCGTACGTCGCCAACAGCGCCTGCGCCTCAATCGGATCACCCAACGCCGTACCCGTACCATGCGCCTCCACCACATCGACATCAGCAGGCTGCAACCCCGCACTCGCCAACGCCGCCCGGATCACCCGCTGCTGCGACGGACCATTCGGCGCCGACAAACCATTGCTGGCCCCGTCCTGGTTCACCGCACTACCGGAGACCACCGCCAACACCCGGTGCCCACGCTTCCGCGCATCCGACAACCGCTCCAACACCAGAACCCCGACACCCTCACCCCACCCGGTCCCGTCAGCCGCCTCCGCGAACGGCTTGCACCGCCCATCAGCAGCCAACCCCCGCTGCCGAGCGAACTCCGTGAACATGTCCGGGTTGGGCATCACCGTGACGCCGCCGGCCAGGGCGACCCCGCACTCACCGGACCGCAGCGCCTGCGCCGCAAGGTGAATCGCCGTCAACGACGAGGAACACGCCGTGTCCACCGACACCGCAGGGCCCTGTAACCCCAGCGCGTACGCCACCCGGCCCGACGCCACACTCGCCGTCGTCCCCGTGATCCCGAAGCCGCCGGCCCCGTCCTGCTCGCCGACCCGGTACCCCAGCGCGGTGACCCCTGCGTAGACACCCGTGTCGGTGCCCTTCAGCGAACCCGGAGTGATGCCCGCGTCCTCCAGCGCCTCCCAGCACGTCTCCAACAGCAACCGCTGCTGCGGATCCATCCCCAACGCCTCACGCGGACTGATCCCGAAGAACTCCGCATCGAAGCCGCCGGCACCCTCCAGGAACCCGCCCACCCGGGCGAAGGCCGCGCCCGCGGCATCGGAGTCGGCGCCGTCCAAGTGCTCCAGGTCCCAGTTGCGGTTCGTCGGGAAGCCCGCCATCGCGTCGGTCCCCGCGGCGATCAACCGCCAGAAGCCCTCCGGGTCCTCCACTCCGCCCGGGAACCGGCACCCCATACCGACGATCACTACCGGTTCCTGCATCCGCGCAACCGCGGCAGGCGTTTCCCGCACGACCTCGCGCTCACCGGTCAGCCGCGGCCGCAGGTAGGCCACCAGTGCTGTCGGCGTCGGATGGTCGAACAGGACGGTGGCGGGCAGTTGCAGTGCGGTGGCGCTCTTCAACCGGTTGCGGAGGTCGACCGCGCTGTAGGAGTCGAAGCCCTGCTCGCGGAAGCTCCGGTCGGCATCGACGTCCTGTGGACCGTCGTGACCGAGTACCTCGGCGGCAAGGGTCAGGACCAGACGGGCGAGCCGGCGTTCGCCGTCCGCCCCCGACCAGCCGGTGGCCAGGGCGCCGCCGTGCTGATCGGGCGTCACCCCATGACGTGATCCGCTCAGGATGGTGGAGCGCAGCTCTTCGGTGATGTCCGCGATGACGACGGACGCGTGGTCGTGTCCCACGGTCCAGGCAAGTACGTCGGGCAGGTCGTCCGGGTCGGTGTGGCGCAGGCCGTCGACGGCTCCGGAGCCGGCACCGTGCCAGGCGACCGAGGTGGCCGCGCAGCCTGCCGCCCGGCGCAGGCGCACCAGGGCATCGGCGAAGGCACCGTAGGCACGCGTGTCCGGGTCCTGCTCGACCCCGAGGTGGGCGCCGGCAGAGGAGATCACGACGAACGCCGACAGTTCGCGGTCGACGCTCTGGTCGTGCAGGTGGAGCAGCGCCTCGATGGAGCGTGTCCCGGCCTGGTGGTCCGGCAGGTAGACGACCGCGCTGGCGTCCTGCGGCAGGTCCGTTCCCCGGACGACCTCGGCGCCCGCGGTGGTCAGCCATCGGGTGAGTACCTCGGCGAGCGGTCCGCTGTCGGCGCCGGCCAGCAGAACCCTGCCCTGCGGCTGCCACGGCGGCCTCGACGGGTCGGCGTCGACGGGAGCGACGCGCACTTTCCTGGCGAGCACGCCCGCCGTGCGCAGGGCCAGCCGGTCCTCGCCGTACCGGCCGCCGAGCACGGCACGCAGCAGGTCCCGGGTGGTGGCGTCCCAGGTTCGGGGCAGGTCGAGGAGGCCGCCGCGGCCGCCCGCCATCGACGGCCGGTCCCAGATCACGGACTGCCGCGGGTCGCCGGGCCGGTCGGTCGACTCGGCAGGTACTGCCTCGACCGTGGCGTTCCACAGCGGGACGCCGTCGACGACCGGCTCTCCCGGGGGCAGGAAGGAGAGCACGCCGACGGCCTCGGGGCAACGCGCAGCCAGCAAGGCGTCGACCTGCGACGGGTCGGCCTCAAGACGGTGGACCGCGTCGCCACCGGCGGACAGTGCCTCCAGTACCTCGGCGGCCACCCTCTCATCGGGGAACCCCGGAGGGACCAGGACCAGCCAGTCGCCGCCGGCCGCCGGCCGCACGTCCGCGGTCACCGGCTCCCACGCCACGCGGTAAAGCTGCGCGTCGAACTTCGCACGAACGCGCTGACGTTGGCGCAGACCGGAGAGGGCGGGCAGCAGCGGTTCGACGACCGATCGGCCGGCGATCAGGCCGAGCACCCCGGCGAGCGCCTCGGGGTCGTTGCTCTCGACCGCCCGCCAGAACGCGCCGTCGGTCGGGTCGCCGTCGTGATCGACGGCGGTGACGGCCTTGGGCCAGTAGTGCCGGCGCTGGAACGGATACGTCGGCAGAGCAACCGTCCTCGCACCCCCACCACCCCCACCGGCGGCGGTGGCCACCGCGGCCCAATCCACGTCCACACCCGCCGCATACAACCCCGCCACCGCCCGCACCACCGACTCCGCCTCATCCCCACCCCCACGCAACGCCGGAACCCACAACGACACCCCCGACTCATCCATCGCCGACAACGCACCATCCGGACCCAACTCCGCAAACACACCCACCCCCCGCGCCCGCATCGCCTCCACCACATCGTGATGACGCACCGTCCCCCGCACATGCCCCACCCAATACCCCGGATCCCGCACATCCGCCCCCACCACCCCCGACACCAACACCAACCCCGGCTCACCAAACGACACCCCCTCCAACACCCCCCGAAACTCACCCAACATCGGATCCATCAACGGCGAATGAAACCCATGACCCACCCGCAACCGCCTAACACGCCCACCCCCCGCACGCCACACCCCCGCCAACTCCTCCACCACCGACCCCACACCCGAAATCACCGACTGCCGAGGACCATTCACCGCCGCCACCGACACCCCCACACGCCCCGCCACCAACCCCTCCGCCTCCACACCCGACGCATCCAACACCACCATCGCCCCACCCCCACCCAACCCCTCCATCAAACGACCCCGCGCCGCCACCACCGCACACGCATCCTCCAAACCCCACACCCCCGCCACATAAGCCGCCGTCACCTCACCCAACGAATGACCCGCCACACAATCCGGCACCACACCCCACGACGACCACAACCGAAACAACCCCACCTGCACCGCAAACAACCCCGCCTGCGCAAACACCGTCCGATCCAACTCCCCACCCCCCACACCAATCACCTCACGCAACGACCCCGGCAACAAACCCTCAAAACACTCACACACCTCATCAAACGCCCGAGCAAACACCGGAAACACCCCACACAACCCCAAACCCATCCCCACCCGCTGCGAACCCTGACCCGAAAACACCACCCCCACCCGACCACCACCAACACCAGAACCAACAGAAGCAGAAGCAGAAGCAGAAGCAGCAACACCAGACACCACACCCGGCACCACCTCCCCCCGACCCGCCGCAACCAGACCCGCCAACAGTTGGTCACGACTCTCACCCACCACCGCCAGACGATGCGCAAACCCCGTCGTCCGCGTCACCGCCAACGACAACGCAACGTCCCTGGCCCCGAGCTCCGGCCGAGCCCCCACAAACTCCGCCAACCGACCCGCCTGCGCAGCCAACGCCCCACCCGACCGCGCCGACACCACCCACGCCACCGAACCCCCAGACCCCGACCCCGACCCCGACCCCGACCCCGACCCCGAGGCAGACTCCGGCTCCTCTCCGCCCCCAGATACCGCCGGCCGTTCGCTCACCGGCGCCTCGCCGACCACCACGTGGCAATTGGTGCCGCCCATCCCGAAGGAACTGACCCCTGCGACGAGCGGCCGGTCGGCCCGCGGCCAGGGCGTGGTCCGGGTCTGGACCCGCAGGTTCAGCTCGTCGAGCGGGATCCGCGGGTTCGGCTCGTCGAAGTTCAGGCTGGCCGGGAGCTCGCGCCCACGGATGGCCAACGCCACCTTGAGGAAGCCGGCGATCCCCGCCGCGGACTCCAGGTGGCCGATGTTCGTCTTGACCGAGCCGACGGCGAGCGGGCCGTGCTCGCGGCGGCCCCGGCCCAGCGCGGCCCCGAGCGCCGCCGCCTCGACCGGGTCGCCGACCTGGGTCCCGGTGCCGTGCAACTCGACGTACTGCACGTCCGCCGGCTCCAGTCCTGCGAGCTGGTGGGCGCGCCTGATGACCTCTTCCTGCGCCGCGCTGCTCGGGACGGTCAGACCGTCGCTGGCGCCGTCGCTGTTGACGGCGCTGCCGCGGATCACGCAGGAGACGGGATCGCCGTCGGCCAGCGCGCTCGACAGCGGCTTGAGGACGAGTACGCCGCCGCCCTCGCCGCGGGCGTAGCCGTTGGCGCGCGCGTCGAACGTGAAGCAACGGCCGTCCGGCGAGAGGCCGCCGAACATCGCTTCCTCGGCTGCCGTCTCCTGGCTGATGCTGAGCTTGACCCCGCCGACCAGCGCGCTGGTGCACTCCCCGCGGCGCAGGCTCTCACACGCCAGGTGGACGGCGACCAGCGAGGACGACTGGGCGGTGTCCACGGTCATGCTCGGACCGCTCAGTCCGAGGACGTAGGAGACCCGGTTGGCGATCATGCCGCGCTGGAGGCCGGTGTTGCTGTGCGCCGTGACCGCGTCCGTGCCGCGTCCGCGCAGCAGTGCGGCGTAGTCGTCGCGGTTCGCTCCGACGAAGACGCCGATCCGGTCGCCGCGGACGGTGTCCGGCACGATGCCGGCGTCCTCGAACGCCTCCCAGCTCAGTTCGAGCACCAGCCGCTGCTGGGGATCCATCGCGGTGGCTTCTCGGGGGGAGATGCCGAAGAACTCGGCGTCGAAGCGGTCGACGCCCTCCAGGTAGCCGCCGAAGGAGGTGCCGGGCAGGGCTTCGCCCGCCCGCGGCCGGCCGAGCCGCTCCCGGTCCGCCGGCACCCGCGTGATCGCGTCGCCGCCGCTGCGGAGGAGCTGCCAGAAGGCGTCGAGGTCCGGTGCCTTGGGCAGGCGGCAGGACATGCCGATGACCGCGATCGCGTCATCCTGCGCAGGGAGTCCTTCGGCGCCTGGCATGTCCATCCGTCCCCCGCGAAAAAGGAGATGAGCGTTCTGGGAAGGCCGTGAGCCTGTGCCGGCCGGTACCGTCCGCCGTGGCGGCGCCTGTGCGCTCAGGTCATCGGTGTCATGCACGCTGACCACACCGCGCCCGGTCCCGGTACCGCGGTCCCCCGGCACCAGTCAGCGGGAGAGCCGGCGCCCGGGACGACCGTGTGCCTGGCGCCGATCCCCGGGTGCCGGCCGACGGCGCGGCCGGGCGGCGCATCGGCGATCGCCGGACGTCGCCCCGTCCCGCGCCGGCTGGTCCGGCGGCACGGACACGGAGCCCGCCGCGCACCGGTCGCCCTCGACCCGGCCACGGCGAATCGCGCCCCAAGACACGCGGCAGGCTCACCGGCCGATCTTCCAGTCCCTCATAGGTGAAAGCTCACCACGTGGGCGAACGGCCGAAAATGACGCCGTTCCACCAGGCGCCCCATCGGGAGGCAACCAGATCATCCCGGCGGGGCGCCGAATCGGACAACCGGCGCACGCCCCTGTGGGCGCACAGGCGCATCCGGGCGGTCAGCGCCCAAAGAGCGCGGAGTTCCCGGTGGATGGAACTCCGTTGCGCGACGGACCACCCGCCGGGCGGGGCCCGGCCCGCGAACTGCGCGCGAGCGGCCGGCGGAGGACGGGTGCGGACGGGAACGGACGGATCTCCACCCGTCGCCGTGGCGGCTCGCCCGTCGGCAGCGGCGCCGAGCCGGGGCGCCGAGCCGGGGCGCCGAGCCGGGGCGCCGAGGCGCCGAGCCGGGGTGCCGTGTTCGCCGGGGCGCATGCCGCAGGGACCGCTTGCGGTGCACGGCTCACCGTCGTGCCCTGACGGCCCATGGGATCGGGCCGCCGTGCCCGCCTGCGCCCGATGCGGGTGCGTCACACGCTTGAGGCGGATCCTGCTCGGGGCGGGGAGGAACCGCGGGCTGTCCCCGGCCGGCACCGCGGTGATGAGGCCCTCCAGCCGTGCGTATCCGCCGCCCGCGCGCCCCGCCGCCCGACCGGACCGGCACCCGACGTGACCGCCCTCAGACCGACGAGACCGCCGCCCGCCCGACCGACCGCCCCGGCGCCCGACAAGACCACCGCCCGACCGACCGGCGCCCGACAAGACCGCCGCCCGACCGACCCTCCGCCCGGACGGGACCGCCCTCAGACCGACGTGGTCAACTGGAGGTGCTCAAGGCCGCGCAGGACGGTGTGGGGCTTCCACACGGGCGGCTCGGCCAGCCGGGACCCGGCCAGGACAGGCAGCAGGTGGCGCAGGGCGATGGCGGCCTCGGCGCGTCCCAGCGGAGCGCCCAGGCAGAAGTGGATCCCGTGGCCGAACGACAGGTGGCGGCGGGCGGGGCGGAGGAAGTCGAAGTCCTCCGGGTCGTCGCCGAGTGCCTCGTCGCGGTTGGCCGCGCCGAGGAGTATGAGGGCACGCGCGCCGGCCGGGACCGTGGTGTCGCCGACCGTGGTGTCCTCCAGCGCGGACCGGACGAGGATCTGGATGGGCGGGTCGTAGCGCACGGCCTCCTCGACGCACCTCTCGACCAGGTCCGGGTCGGCCCGCAGGGCGGCGAGCTGCGCGGGGTGGTGGAGCAGGGCGAGCACGGACCCGCCGATGACACTGCGGGTGGTCTCGTGGCCGGCGATGAGCAGCAGCCGGCAGGTGACGACGATCTCGTGCTCGGTCAGCGTGCCGTCCTCGTCGTGGACGTGGACGAGGGCGGAGACGAGGTCGTCGCCCGGTTCGCGGCGCCGCTTGGGGATCAGTTCCCCGAGGTACGCGTGGAAGCTGTCCCGGGCCGCGCGCAACGTGACGCGGTCCTCGGGTGTGATGAGGAAGCCGGGGTCGATGCTCCGGGACAGTTGCGCGGACCAGGCCACCACCATCGGCCGGTCGGCCTCCGGGATGCCGAGCATCTCGCTGATCACCCGGACCGGCAGCGGGAGCGCGACGTCGCGGATGACGTCGAAGCTCGGGCCGAGGCCGCCCACCAGCTCGCCGGTGATTCCCTCGATGCGCGGCATCAGTGCCCGGACGCTCGCCGGGGTAAGGGCGCGGGACACCAGGCGGCGCAGCCGCGTGTGGTCGGGCGGGTTCAGCCGCAGCATGTTGCTGGCGTTGTCCTGGGCGGTGACCACGGCCGTGTCGTCGTCGGCGGCGCTGGCCGTCTCCGGGGCGGCGGATGCCGGCCGGCCGGTGCCCCGCCACAGGCTGCGCAGCGGGCTGGCCTCGCGCGGTGACTGGCCGAAGGCCGAGCTGCTGAGGACCGCCGCGCAGTCCTCGTAGCGGCTGAAGACGAACAGTTTCTCGTGCGGGCGGACGACCGGCTGCCGCGCACGCCACTTCGCGTATTCCGGGTACGGGTCACCGTGGCCGAAGAGGGCGGCGAGGGCCTTGAGCTCCTCCGGGCGGACCTGAAGGTCGGTCATCAGTGTGTCCCTCGTCGGCTGTGCGGGCCCACGGATGAGCCGGGTGGTCAGTTCGGTGGGGTGCCGACCGGCGTGGCGGGCCGGGGCCGGCGACGTGCGGCCCGGTCCGCGGGCACGCGGTGGGCGGACGCGGTGTCGAGGCGGGCGCCGTCACAGGACGGTGTCCTCGTACCCGGTCGGCCGTCCTTCGAGGATCACGGTCTTGGTTTCGAGGTAGGGCAGCAGTCCCTCGCGACCGCCTTCGCGGCCGATGCCGGACTGCTTGAACCCGCCGAACGCGATGCCGAGGTCGCTGCGCAGCGCGTTGTGTCCGACGGTGCCGGAGCGCAGTTGCGCGGCGACCTCGCGGGCTCGGTCGACGTCGTCGGTGAACACCGCCGCGTTGAGGCCGTAGACGGTGTCGTTGGCGATCCGGATCGCGTCCTGTTCGTCGGCCGCGGGGATGACGGACAGCACGGGGCCGAAGATCTCCTCCTGGGCGATGACCGAGCGGTTGTCGACGTTGCCGAAGACGGTGGGCTCGACGTACCAGCCGCGGGTCAGGCCCCTCGGGCGGCCGCCGCCGGCGGCCAGCGTGGCCCCTTCCGCGACGCCCTTGGCGATGTATCCCTCGACGCGGTCCCGCTGGCGGCCGGCCGCCAGCGGCCCCATCTGCGAGCGCGGGTCGAACGGGTCCCCGACGCGTACCCGGGAGAACACGCCGGCGAGGGCCTCGACCAGTTCGTCGTGCCGCGGGCGGCTGACCACGATCCGGGTCAGCGACGAGCAGACCTGCCCGGTGAGGAAGCACTCGGCCTGGGCGAGGCTGCGGGCGGCCGTGGCGAGGTCCATGTCGTCGAGGACGACGGCGGCGGACTTGCCGCCGAGCTCCAGCGTGCAGCGGGCCACGCGCTCGCCACAGAGGGAGGCGATGCGCCGTCCGGCGGCCGTCGACCCGGTGAACGTGATCTTGTCCACCCGCGGGTCGCGCACCAGCAGTTCGGACACCTCGCGGTCCGCGGTGACGACGTTGACCACGCCGGGCGGCAGTCCGGCCGCCGCGGCGGCCTCGGCGAGCAGGTAGCCCTCTCCCGGCGCCTCGGGCGCCGATTTCAGGATCACCGTGCACCCGGCGAGCAGTGCGGGGCCGACCTTGTTGCTGATCATGCCCATCGGGGCGTTCCACGGGATGATCGCGCCGACCACGCCGGCCGGCTCACGGACGATCATGCCGAACTGTCCGCCGGCCGTCGGCTTGACCGGTTCCTCGAACGGGAAGGTGCGGGCCAGCGCGGCGTACCGCTTGAAGGCGGTCTCCGCGCCGGTGCCGGCGTTGGCGGCGAAGGTGTGCAGGACGCCGGACTCGCGCGGCCAGATCTCGGCGATGTCCTCGCCGCGGAGCCTGAGTTCCGCGCCGATCGCCCGCAGGTAACCGGCCCGCTCGGCCGGCGTCAGGCGCGGCCAGGGGCCTTCGTCGAAGGCTTGGCGCGCCGCCTCGACGGCCCTGGACATGTCGGCGGCCTGCGCCTGCGCGACTTTGAAGTAGAGCTCCTCGGTCGCGGAGTCGATCACGTCGATCTCGGCGCCGGACGACGGCACCACCCACTGCCCGCCGATGAAGAAGCGGTCCGTCCGACCGATCGGTGCCTCCGCGCGTACCGCCAGGCTCATCCGGTCTTCCTCCCGATCGCCGTCTCGACGGCGCTCATGTTCGCGCGCGCCGGGCGGGGCGTACATGGCGCTCCGCCTGTGATCCGCCACTGCGGGGTAACCGGGGACTCCTTTCCGGGGCGCGGCCCGTCCGGGTGCCGCACCGGCCACGTGGCCGACCCGCCAGGCGCTCACCGGGACGGCCCTGCGAGCTCTGCTACGCTGCCACGGGCCCCCTTTCGAGGGGGCTGACGTCTCTACTTGGGTCCCGTGGACACCCGGGGCGATTCAACAGGATGGAACAGCGTGGACATCGGCACCCGGGATGCGGTCGGTCCGAAGCCGGGGTCCGGCAACGTCCAGCCCAGGAAGCTGCTCCTGCGGGCACTCGCGGGAGAGCGGACCGAGCGGCCGCCGGTGTGGCTGATGCGGCAGGCCGGGCGCTACCTGCCCGAGTACCACAAGGTCCGGGAGGCGGCCGGGGGCATGGTGGGGCTCTGCACCACGCCCGAGCACGCCGTCGAGGTCACCCTGCAGCCGCTGCGCCGCTTCCCGCTGGACGCCGCCATCGTGTTCGCGGACCTTCCGCAGGTCGCCGCCGCGCTGGGCCAGACCCTGGACTACCGGGTGGGCGAGGGGCCGGTGTTGACGCCGCCGGTCCGTTCGACGGCGGACATCGCGGAGTTCCTGAGCATCTCCCGCCTGCACGAGGAACTGGCCCCGATCTACGAGACGGTCAGCCGGCTCACCCGTGCCCTGCCCGCCGAGACGGCCCTGATCGGGTATGCCGGCGCACCGTGGACCATCGCCACCTACATGGTCGAAGGCCGCGGCGGTGCCGCGTCGGAGCACTCCACCGTCAAGCAGTGGGCGCTGAGCGACCCCGACGGGTTCCAGCCCCTGATGGACCTGTTGACGACCGCGGTCACCCAGTTCCTGGGCCGTCAGATCGAGGCGGGCGCGGAAGCGGTCCAGTTGTTCGACACCTGGGCCGGGGTACTTCCGGACGTCCTCTTCGACCGCTGGTGCGTCAAGCCGGCCGCCGCCATCATCAGCGCGCTGAAGGCGCAGTACCCGGACGTCCCCGTCATCGTGTTCCCCCGGGGCGCCGGGCTCTCCTACAACGGCTTCGCCGAGGCGACGGGCGCGGACTGCATCGGCCTGGACTCGACGGTTCCCCTCGACTGGGCCGCACGCAACCTCCAGGGTGCGCTGGGCCGTTGCGTGCAGGGCAACCTCGATCCCCAGTTGCTGATCGCCGGCGGCCCCGCGCTCCACGCCGAGACGGAGCGCATCCTGCGCGGCCTGAGCGGGGGGCCGTTCGTGTTCAACCTGGGACACGGGATCAACAAGACCACGCCCATCGAGCACATCTCCGCCGTCGTGGAGCAGGTGCGCGCCTGGCGCACGCCCGCGGTGTAGTGGCTACCGCGGTCCGTCCGGCGTCAGCGGGGTCCGTCGGCCGACGCTGAGCGGAAGGCACACCGGTCCGCGGGCCAGGCGCCCGCCCCAGACCACCGTGGACGGGTCCTGGAGGTCGAACTCGGGGATCCGTTCCAGCCAGACCTCCAGTGCGACGCGCAGTTCCATGCGGGCCAGGTGCGAGCCCAGGCAGCGGTGGATGCCCAGGCCGAACGCTGCGTGCCGGTTGGCCTCGCGGTCGATGACGACCTCGTCGGCCCGCTCGAACTGGGCCGGGTCGCGGTTGGCGGCCGGGAAGGAGAGCAGGATCCAGTCGTCGGCCTTCATGTCCACGCCACGCCAGTGCATGTCGTCCTTCACCAGCCGGGCCATGGTGACCGGCGTGAACGCGCGGAGGAACTCCTCCAGCGCGGTCGGCAGCAGCTCGGGCTCGGCCACCAGGCGCTCGCGGTCCCGCGGGTTCCCCGCCAGGTGCCACAGGGACGAGCCGATCGCCTTGGTCGTCGTGCCGATGCCCGCCGCGAAGAGCAGCAGCATCATGCTGATGATGTGGTTCGGGTCGAGCTTGCGGCCGCGGAGCTCCACTTCGAGCAGGTAGCTGATGAGGTCCTCACGCGGGTTCCTGACGTGCTCCTTGATCTCCGCGAGCAGGAAGACGAACATCTTGCTGAGCTGTTCGACGTGCTCGTCCCGCGAGTCGAGGGCGTCCTCGCGGTTGATGTTCGCGATGAGGTCGCGGAACAGCTTCCGGTCCCCCTGCGGGATGCCGAGCAGGTCGCCGATGACCTGTTCGGGGACCTTCTGCGCGTACGCCTCGGCCGCGTCGACGACGTCCCGCCCCTCGAAGCCGTCGATGAGGGAGTGGCAGTAGGCCCTCGTGGTCGGCTCCAGCCTGGCGACGGCGGTCTTGGTGAACGCCGGCAGCAGCAGCTTGCGCGCGCCGTGGTGGAACGGCGGGTCGGAGGTGATGGGCGGCGCTTCGCCGATCGGCGCCAGGTCACGCGGCGGCCGGAAGTTGCCCACGTTCACCGAGCGCGAGGAGAAGTTCTCGGTGTCGTAGGCGACCGCCGCGATGTCCTCGTAGCGGGTCGGCACCCACGCGCCGCCGAACCGCTCGGTGTGCGCGATCGGGCACCGCTGCCGCAGGTCGTCCATGATCGGGAAGGGGTCGGCGGTCCACCGCGGGTCCAGGTGCGAGAAGTCCGTCGCCCAGTCGGTGACCGGACCGGAGATCGTCTCGCTGCGGACGCTGTGGTACTGGTCCCGGTTCGGGTCCCGGAAGTCCTTGTTGAAGCGGTCGTCGGCGGCCACGTCACGTCCCCTCCGTCACGGTGATCGCCCGTTCCGGGCAACTCGCGACCGCGCGGCGGGCCTCGCGCTCGTCACCCGGCGGCACGCTGCCGTCACCGGGTACGTTGCCGTAGCCCTCGGCGTCCTCGCCGAACACGGCGGGGGCGATGTCGTAGCAGCGGCCGTGTCCCTGGCAGCGCCCGGAGTCGATCAGTACGTCCACAGTGAACCGTCCCACCTGTCATGAGGCTGATCCGCATGGTCCCGTCCGGCCGTCCTGCACGGCAGGCCGGCGGCGGCGGAGGTCTCCGGGCGGGCGGCGGCGCCCCGGCCCGGCGGGTTCGGCGGGCGAACGGGCCCCATGGCCACGGGCGGTCCCCTCGGCCTGCGGTCGAACCGGATACCTGCGGTGCTCATGCTGCCCGGCGCCGCACGGTCGCGGAAAGGGAGACCGGCCATCGCCCGGCCATCGCGGGGTAACCGCGTGCCCATCGGGGGACGCCGCGGCCCGGGTGCGGCGCCCTCGGCGGGATCGGCCGGGGATCCGGGGGCCGACGTGCAGAAACACGCCGCCGGTGGATCGGACGGCGTGTGTCTGTGCGGCGGTGCCGCGGCTCCACGGCGGGTTCGGGCCGGTGGGCGCGGCCCGCTCTCAGTCGGTGCCGGCGCCGACGGCCACCGGCTCCTCGGCTTCGACCGCGCCGCCCTCGCCGCCCTCGCCGCCCGCCGGCTGGGCCGGGACGAAGAGCTCGGAGACGCTGAGGTCCGTCACCTCCGCCACCGCCGCGAGAGCCGATTCGATGGCCTCGGCCAGTGTCGGGGAGTCGGCGTCGTCGATGTCCATCTTCGTGACGGTGAGCTCGGCGTCGGTCGGGAGCACGTCGGTGCCGAAGTCGGCGGCGCCGCCGCACCCCACCTTCAGGGCGGCCATCTCGTCCTCCGTAATCTCCCGGCTGAGAACCAGCGAGAACACATACCCCATGGACTGTCACCTTTTCGTCTTCGTATCGCGGATACGCACTTCAGCAGGCGGATGTGTCGTCAGAGGGCGGTGTACCCGCATCCGGCCGACCCTCAAGGGTCGCCATCCCCTCGTCGTCGCCAGGCACGCAGCGCCCTCATGCTCGCCGGGGCCGCGTGGCCGTGTAAAGGGCGGCCGGCCATCCCTCGGGCACTGAGGGGTAACCGGCACACGCCGCCGGGCGGACCGCGGCCCCGTCACCACCGGGAGCGGTTGTCACCGTTGTCGTCGAGGGCGCCAGCGTGCCGCCATGGGCACGCGGTTACCCCGCGATGGCCGGGCGATGGCCGGTCTCCCTTTCCGCGACCGTGCGGCGCCGGGAAGCATGGACCGTCTCGCACGCGGCCCGTCGCACGCCGGGAGGACCGCTCACGGGCATCGGCCCACTGGACCGGCCGAGCCCGGCAGGACGAGGTGTGCCGGCGGGCGTGCGGACCACTTTCACGACAAGGGGACGGTTCACTGTGGACGTACGGATCGACTCCGGGCGCTGCCAGGGACACGGCCGCTGCTACGACATCGCCCCCGCCGTGTTCGGCGAGGACGCCGAGGGCTACGGCAACGTACCCGGTGACGGCAGCGTGCCGCCGGGTGACGAGCGCGAGGCCCGCCGCGCGGTCGCGAGTTGCCCGGAACGGGCGATCACCGTGACGGAGGGGACGTGACGTGGCCGCCGACGACCGCTTCAACAAGGACTTCCGCCATACCGACCGGGACCGCTTCCACGTCTCGCGCGGCGAGATCGTCACCGGTCCGGTCACCGACTGGGCGACGGACTTCTCGCACCTGGACCCGCGGTGGACCGCCGATCCCTTCCCGATCATGGACGACCTGCGGCAGCGGTGTCCGATCGCGCACACCGAGCGGTTCGGCGGCGCGTGGGTGCCGACCCGCTACGAGGATGTCGCGGCGATCGCCTACGACACCGACCGCTTCTCCTCGCTCGGCACCAACCTGAGCGAGTTCCGGCCGCCGCGTGACCTGGCGCCGATCGGCGAAGCGCCGCCCATCACCTCCGACCCGCCGTTCCACCACGGCGCGCGCAAGCTGCTGCTGCCGGCGTTCACCAAGACCGCCGTCGCCAAGCTGGAGCCCGGCACGAGGGCCTACTGCCACTCCCTCATCGACCGCTTCGCGGGACGGGCCGTCGTCGACGCGGCCGAGGAGTACGCGCAGCAGATCCCGAGCCGGGTCATCGGGGACATGCTGGGCCTGCCGCCGGAGGACAGGCAGCGGTTCCACGAGCTCGCCACCAAGCTGGAGGGCGAGGGCAAGCAGTCGCGCGACGAGCGCGTCAAACACATGGGCAGGGTGTTCATCTACCTCCTCGCGGAGGTCGACAAGCACGTCGAGCAGCCGCGTGACGACCTCATCAGCTACCTGCTCGAAGCGGAGCTCCACGGCCGCAAGCTCGAACCGAACCACGTCATCGGCACCGTCATGCTGCTGCTCATCGCCGGCATCAGCACCACCTACAGCGCCATCGGCACGTCCCTGTGGCACCTGGCGGGGAACCCGCGGGACCGCGAGCGCCTGGTGGCCGAGCCCGAGCTGCTGCCGACCGCGCTGGAGGAGTTCCTCCGCGCCTACGCGCCGGTCACCATGGCCCGGCTGGTGAAGGACGACATGCACTGGCGTGGCGTGGACATGAAGGCCGACGACTGGATCCTGCTCTCCTTCCCGGCCGCCAACCGCGACCCGGCCCAGTTCGAGCGGGCCGACGAGGTCGTCATCGACCGCGAGGCCAACCGGCACGCAGCGTTCGGCCTGGGCATCCACCGCTGCCTGGGCTCGCACCTGGCCCGCATGGAACTGCGCGTCGCACTGGAGGTCTGGCTGGAACGGGTGCCGGAGTTCAGCCTCCGGGACCCGTCCACGGTGGCCTGGGGCGGGACCCAGGCCCGTGGGCCGAAGGCCCTTCCTCTGCGCATCCGCTAGAAGATCACGGGAAACTCCGGTGCCGGCCCGCGGTGGTGACGCGGGCCGGACTTCTGTGTGCGCGGCGGGAACGGGCCCGGGTGTCGGGTCGGGCCGGTGGGGGGAGACCTCGACTTCTCCTACGGCACCCTGGACCCTGACCGCAGCCACGCCGTGACGCCCGGAGGGCGGCCCCGCCACCTGCGCGGGCCGCCCTCGGAGCAGGATCTCCGCTGGTCCTCCAGGGCCTGTCCGGCGGGATCCGCCGGACAGGCGCTAGCCGACCATGTCCAGCAGGGCCAGCAGGCGGGAGCGGGCGTAGGTGCGCAGCTCGTCGTCGACGTCCCCGTCCTTCGCGAGGGCCGTCTCGAGCTGGGCGAACTGGCTGACGATGCCCTCGGCGGGGGCCCCGGCTCCGGGAGCGGGTTCGTCACCGAACTGCCCCGCGAGGTGCCGGGCGAGTTCGGCCGGTGTCGGGTGGTCGAAGACGAGGGTGGCGGGGAGGGTGAGGCCGGTCTCGGTGGCGAGGCGGTTGCGGAGCTCCAGCGCGGTGAGGGAGTCGATGCCCATGTCGCGAATGCGGCGCTCGGGGTCGATGTCCTCGGGGCTGGCATGGCCCAGCACGACCGCGGTGGCTGCCTGGACGGCCCGCAGGACCTCGCGCTCGCGGTCGGCGGGGCCGAGGCCGGCCAGCCGCGCGGCCAGCCCGCCCCCGGCCGCGACTGGTGCGGAGGCGTTCGGGCGGGCCGGAGCGCCGGCCGTCAGACCGCTCAGCAGGGGGTTGCCGGCGCGGGTCAGCGCGGCCAGGTCCAGAGTGGCCGGGATGGGCTGCGGCGTACCCAGCGCGGTAGCGGCGTCGAACAGGGCCAGGCCCTGAGCGGTCGTCATGGGCTGGATGCCCCCGCGGCGCAGGCGGGTCAGGGCCGAGCCGTCCAGATGTCCGCTCATCTCCGAGGTCTGGTCCCACAGTCCCCACGCCAGCGACTGGCCGGCCAGGTGCCGGTCGCGGCGGTAGACGGCCAGCGCGTCCAGGAACGTGTTCGCGGCGGCGTAGCTGCCCTGCCCGGGGCTGCCCATGACCGCCGCGGCCGAGGAGTACAGGATGAAGCCGGCCAGGTCCGCGCCCTCGGTCAGCTCGTGCAGGTTCCAGGCCGCGTCGGCCTTCGCGGCCAGCACCGGTGCTATCCGCCCGGGCGTCAGCGACTCCACGGTGGCGTCGTCGATCACCCCGGCGGCATGCACCACCGCCGTCAACCGGCGGAGCGCCGTCACCCGGTCCAGCACCGACGCCAGGGCGTCGCGGTCGGAGGCGTCGCCGGCCTGCACCCGCACCTCAGCACCCGATCCGGCGAGTTCCGCGACCAGGCGCGCCACACCCGGCGCCGCCGGACCCCGGCGGGACATCAGCAGCAGGTGCCGCATGCCCCGGACCCTCACCAGGTGCCGGGCCAACTCCCCGCCCAGGGTGCCGGTGCCGCCCGTGATCAGCACCGTGCCCTCGGGGTCCCACTGGGCCGGGACGTTCACGACGACCTTGCCGATGTGCCGGGCGGCCTGGAGGTACCGCAGTGCCGCCACCGCCTGCGACAGCTCGAAGCACGTCACCGGCGGCGGAACCAGCGTGCCCGCCTCGAACATCACCCCGAGCTCGGCGAGCATCTCCGCGACCCGCGGCGCACCGGCGTCGATCGTGTCGAACGCCTGGTAGACGACCCCGGGGTGGGCCTCGGCGACCTGCTCGGGGTCGCGGATGTCGGTCTTGCCCATCTCCACGAACCGGCCACCGCGCGGCAGCAACCGCAGGGAGGCGTCCGTGAACTCCCCGGCCAGCGCGTTGACGACCACGTCCATGCCCTCGCCACCGGTCACGGCCAGGAACCGCTCACAGAACGCCAGATCACGGGTCGAGGCGATGTGGCTCTCCTCCACACCCATGGCCCGCAACGCGGACTGCTTGGCCGGACTCGCCGTCGCGAACACCTCCAGCCCCCACGCCTGGGCCAACTGCACCGCGGCCGTGCCGACACCACCCGTACCGGCATGGATGAGGACCCGCTGACCGAACTGGGCCCGGGCCAGATCCCGCAGCCCGTAGAACGCGGTCAGGAACCCGACCGGCACCGCCGCGGCCTGCTGGAACGACCAGCCCTGCGGAACCGGGGCCAGCAGTCGGGCATCCGCCACCCCGACCGGCCCCCACCCCTGCACCAGGCCCATCACCGGCTGACCGGCCGTCAGGCCGGTCACCCCGGGACCGGTCTCCAGCACCACCCCGGCCGCCTCCCCGCCCAGGACCCGCCCGTCTGCGACCACGCCCAGCCCGTACATCACGTCACGGAAGTTCACCCCGGCCGCACGCAGACCCACCCGGACCTGGCCCACCGACAACTCGGCGTCGGCCTGGGCGGCGTCGATCACAGCAGCACTGCCGAGGTCACCCGGCCGGGTCAGCTCGACCCGCCAGTCCGTACCACCGGGCAACGCCAACTCACCGGCTCCGGCTCCGGCCCGGGCCAACCGGCGCCCGAACACCTCCACACCCCCGTCACCGGACCCGATGCGGAGGTCGGGTTCGCCGGCATCCAGCACCGCGGCCAGCACCGTGTCCACGTCGGCGTCCCGACCGGGGTCCAGGCCGGCCGACGGGTCGACGTCGACCAGGACCAGGCGGCCGGGGTGCTCGGTCTGCGCCGAGCGCACCAGACCCGCCGCCGCCGCGCCGGCGAGGTCCCACCCGGCGGCCGCGCCCCGGGTCCAGACCACCAACCGCGCGTCGTCGGTCTCGGGATCGGCCAGCCACTGCTGCACCCAGTCCAGCACCGTCGCGGCAGCCGACTGAGCCGCCCGCGGCGCGGACACCCCCGGCTCGGCCGCCGGCACCACCGCCACCACCACCGGCGCGGCGTCGGACCCGGCCGGCTCACCGTGCCGCACCCACCGGACCCGGGCGGCAGGGGCCTGCGCGACCGGCAGCGCGGCCCAGTCCACCGTGAACAGCGACTGCCCGGCCATCCGGGCGAGCCCGCCCAACTGCCCGGACCCGACCTCCCGCAGCACCAACGACCGTGCCTGGAGCACGGGTTCCCCCACGCCGTCGTACGCGGTGATCGCCACCCCGCCCGACCCGGGTGCCAGGACCACCCGCAGGTGGCGGGCACCGCCGGCCAGCAACCGCACGCCCGACCACGCGAACGGCAGCCCCGTCGCCCCGCCGCCGGCGGCTCCGTTGCCGCTGGCGACGACGGCACCGTGCAGACCCGCGTCAAGCAGCGCGGGGTGCAGCCCGAACCCAGCCGTATCGGCCTGCGGGCCTTCCGGCAGCTCGACCTCGGCGTACACCGTGTCCCCGGCCCGCCACACCTGACGCAGCCCCTGGAACACGGGCCCGTACTGGTAGCCCCGCGCAGCCAGTCGCTCGTAGGCGTCACCCGTCGGGAGCGGCTCCGCGCCCGCCGGAGGCCACGCACCCAGCGGAGCCGGAGCCGGCTCGCTGCCGACCGGGGCCAGTACGCCGGCCGCGTGCAGAACCCACGCGCCCTCCCCCTCACGGGAGGAGATCGCGACGGTCCGCTGTTCCCCGTCGCCGCCCACGCGGACCTGCAACTGGACGGCGCCGTGCTCCGACAGCACCAGCGGTTCCTGGAGCGTCAACTCCTCCAGGACCGGGCACCCGACCAGGTCACCGGCATGCATCGCGAGATCCACGAACGCGGTGCCGGGCAGCAACACCACGCCGTGGACGGCGTGGTCGGCCAGCCACGGGGCCCCGGCCAGCGACAGCCGACCGGTCAGCACCAGCCCGTCACCCTCGGCCAGCCATACCGCCGCCGCCACCATCGCGTGCCCGGAACGCTGCTGGCCGGCCGAGACGGCATCACCACGCCCAGCGGCGGCCCTCGGCCAGTAGCGCTCCCGCTGGAACGGATACGTCGGCAGAGCCACCCTCCGGGCCCTGCCCTCGTCGGCGGTCACCGCGGACCAGTCCACCTCCGCACCCGCCGCCCAGGCAGCGGCCAGCGCGCTCAGCCAGCGGCTGCGGCCTCCCTCGCCGCGCTTCAGGCTGCCCGCCGCCACCACGTCCTCACCGCCCTGCGCGACCGCCATCCCCAGCACCGGGTGCGGGCTGATCTCCACGAACACCCGGTGGCCCTCCGCCGCGAGCGCGGCGACGACCTCGCCGAACCGCACCGGCTCGCGCAGGTTCCGATACCAGTACCCGCTGTCCAGCCCGGCCGTGTCCACCACCGCGGCCTCGACCGTGGACCAGAACGGCACCGCACCGCTGGTCGGAGCGAGTTCCGCCAGGTCTCCGGCCAGGCGCTCCCTCACCGCCTCGGCCTGCGCGGTGTGGCCTGCGACATCCGTCGCGACCGCTCGCGCGCCCCGCTCGGCGTGGGCCTGCGCGAACTGCACGCACGCGGCGGCGGTCCCGGCCACCACCACCTGCCTCGGGCCGTTCACCGCCGCGACCGACAGGTCCTCGCCCCACCGGGCGATCCACTCCCGCACCTCCTCCAACCCGGCGGGCACCGACACCATCCCGCCCGCGCCGGCCAGATGTTCCGCCAGCGCCCGGCTGCGCAGGGCGACCACCCGCGCCCCGTCGTCCAACGACAGGCCGCCCGCCACACACGCCGCGGCGATCTCGCCCTGGCTGTGGCCGAGCACGGCGGCGGGCTCCACCCCCGCCGCCCGCCACAACGCGGCCAGACTCACCATCACCGACCACAGGGCAGGCTGGACGACATCCACCCGGGCCAGCAACTCCGCATCACCCAGCGCCTCACGGAGCCGCCAGTCGACGAACGGCGCCAGGGCCGCCGCGCAGCGCTCCATCGCCGCCGCGAACACCGGCTCCTCGTCCCACAGTTGCAGCCCCATCCCGACCCACTGGCCGCCCTGCCCCGCGAACACGAACACCGGCCGCGGATGCTCTCCGGCCTTCCCGGTCACCGTTCCGGGCGCGTCCCGTCCCTCGGCCGCCGCCGCCAGGCCCGCCAGCAGTTCGTCCCGGTCGCCGCCGGTCACCGCCAGCCGCCGGGGCAGCCCCGTGGCGCGGGTCGTCGCCAGCGAGAACGCCACGTCGTGGACCGTCGTCCGCGGGTGGGAAGCGGCGAAGGCCCTCAACCGGCCGGCCTGCGCGGCCAGGGCCGGCCCGGACTGCGCCGACAGCACCCACACCGCCGGCCCCGCGGGCGGCTCCTCCCCGGCCTCGGGCTCGGCGTCGGCGGGGGCGTCCTGGGGAGGCTGTTCGAGGATGAGGTGGACGTTGGTGCCGCTGATCCCGAACGAGGACACACCGGCCCGGCGCGGGCGGGGGCCGGCCTCCCACGGGCGTGCCCGGGTGAGCAGTTCCACCGCTCCGGCCGACCAGTCCACGTGCGACGACGGGGCGTCCACGTGCAGCGTCTGCGGCAGGACCCCGTGCCGCATCGCCTGCACCATCTTGATCACACCCGCCACACCCGCCGCCGCCTGCGCGTGGCCGATGTTCGACTTCACCGAACCCAACCACAGCGGCCGGCCCTCCGGCCGGTCCTGGCCGTAGGTGGCCAGCAGGGCCTGCGCCTCGATCGGGTCCCCCAGGGCGGTTCCGGTACCGTGCGCCTCCACCACGTCGACGTCGCCGGGTTGCAACCGGGCGCTCGCCAACGCCTGGCGGATCACCCGCTGCTGCGACGGACCGTTCGGCGCCGACAGACCGTTGGACGCCCCGTCCTGGTTCACCGCGCTCCCCGCCACCACCGCCAGCACTTGGTGGCCACGCTCCCGCGCATCCGACAGCCGCTCCAGCACCAGGACCCCGACACCCTCACCCCACCCGGTGCCGTCGGCCGCCTCCGCGAACGGCTTGCACCGCCCGTCGGCGCCCAGAACCCGCTGCCGCGCGAACTCCGCGTACGCCGCCGGGGTGGCCATCACCGTGACACCGCCGGCCAGCGCGATCCCGCACTCCCCGGACCGCAGCGCCTGCGCGGCCAGGTGGATCGCCGTCAGCGACGACGAGCAGGCCGTGTCGATCGAGACCGCGGGACCCTGAAGTCCCAGGCAGTACGCCACCCGGCCCGACGCCACACTCGCCATGGTCCCCGTCAGCCCGTAGCCGCCGCCGGCGTCCTGCCCCCCGACCCGGTACCCGGACGTGATGACCCCGGCGTAGACGCCGGTGTCGGTGCCCTTCAGCGAAGCCGGATCGATGCCCGCGTCCTCCAGTGCCTTCCAGCACGTCTCCAGCAGCAGCCGCTGCTGCGGATCCATCCCCAGCGCCTCACGCGGGCTGATCCCGAAGAACTCCGCGTCGAAGTCACCCGCCCCGGCGAGGAATCCGCCCAGCCGAGCGTAGCCCGGGGCCGCGGCGCCGGAGTCGGGGTCGTGCCTGCCCGCCATGTCCCACCCACGGTCGGCGGGGAACCCCGACATCGTGTCGGCCCCCTCGGCAAGCAGTCCCCAGAAGTCCTCCGGGCTCTCCGCCCCGCCCGGGAAGCGGCAGTCCATCCCCACGATGGCCACCGGTTCGCGCATGCTCTCCTCAAGCCTGCGCAGTCGGCTCTGGAGCTGCCGGCCGTCGTTGATGGCCCGCTTCAGGTAGTCGCGGAGCTTGTCTACCTCGGACATGGCTACTCCTTGTTCCCGGGCGGGCGGTCGGTTGCGTGTCTGCCGAGCATCCGCTCGACCATCCTGTTCACGGCCGGGAACCGCCCGCAGAAGGCGCGGCGCGTCCGAGCGCCCCCGGGCCGCGGAGCGCCTGACCAGAACACCTCACGCGCGCTGTCTCCGATCAGCCGCACCTGCTGGATGCCCGCCTCTTCCGGCCTGTCAGGGGGGAAGGTAGCCATCGGGGCTCACCACCCGAAATGACACCGCTCCACCACGCGCCCATCAGGCGGCAACCAGGTTCTCCCAGCGGCGCTCAAGAGGTTTCCGCGGGTCGCCGACGCCGAGGGAGCGGGCTTCCCCCGGCGCTGAGGGGTGCGCGGCCGCCGGCGGTCCGTCACCCCGGGGATCCCCACCCGACATGACATCTCTTGTCATGCTACGGGCACAACCTGATGTGAATTACGCCTCATTCGATTTGTATTGCTCAAGGTTTTCCCGGGACGCGGATGGGGATGTAGTAGGGGGCTTGAGGGGGGTGGCCGGGCTTGGACACCGTGGCCTGCGCGTCACCTTTCTGGAACCTCAACGACCGGTCAGGGGGAGGCAAGGATGAGCGTGCGTAGACGCCCGACGGCCCAAGGGGACGTTCTTCTCCGGGACGATGCCCCCGGCGCCGTCTGAGGTCACAGCCCCGCCGTCCACGTGCGGGGGCCGGCCGGTCGGGCGACCGCTGGATACGGGAGACCACGGCGTTCCCGGTTTCACAACCTAATGCAGCGGGGCACACACGTACCCACGTGTGCCCGCCGACGGCGTGCACCTGCGCAGGAATGACAGCCTGAGCACCGCATGCTCCTCGAACAGGCAGGGAGTTCATCCATTCCGGCAGTGCATCGAGTACTTCCGGTCTACAGACCTGTCCAACATCGGACGACCTGTGTCGCGGATGAGGGAGACCACCATGCAGTTCAACATTCTGGGTCCTCTGGAAGTGGTTTCCCACGACATGGTCGTGCCCCTCGGCGGGATCAAGCAGCGCGCGATGCTGGGCATGCTGCTGCTGAAAGCCAACCGGATAGTCCCGTCGAGCAAACTGCTGGATTCCCTGTGGTCCGACGGCGTTCCGCCCACTGCGCGGAAGATGCTCCAGAATGCGGCGTCCGCTCTGCGGGGAATTCTCGCCTGCGACGACGGCAGCGCCGACCCGGCCGTGCTCCTCACCCACACGCCCGGGTACCTGCTGCATGTCGAACCCCACGCCATCGACCTGAACCTGTTCATGCTCGCCATCGAACACGGCCGCGAGTACGCCGCCCAGGCCGACTGGGAGTCCGCGCGCCGGGAGCTGCGCGACGCACTCGACGTCTGGCGGGGCCCGGTCCTCGCGGACCTCACCGAGACCTGTAGCGCCTGGCCCGAGGCCACCGCCGTCCAGAACACGCATCTGGTGGCCTTCGAGGAGCTCTTCGAGGCCGAACTGGCGTGCGGGCGGCACCGCGAGGTGCTGGCGGAGCTCGAACTCGTCGCGGGACGGGAGCTGTCCCACGAACGTCTGGTGGGGCAGCTGATGCTGGCGATGTACCGCTGCGGGCGGCAGTTGGACGCCCTCGACGTCTATCACCGCGCCCGCGTGTCGCTGATCGAGACCCACGGGCTGGAGCCGAGCCATGAACTCCAGGAACTCGAACGCCTGATCCTCAATCAGGACATGAGCCTCGACTGGCACGGCGGTGTCGTGACCGCGCTCCGCGACGGTGGTACCGCGGGGGTGCCCTGGCCGACCGCGGTCCTCCAGGACCGGCCCCTGGGGCCCCGGCCGCACCGGCCGGCCGTCGGGGACGACCCCGTCGTCCCCCTCGCGGAGGGGAAATTGGCCGCCATGGTGGCAGTCGTCGGCGAGATGGCCGGCGAGCCCGGCGACGACGCCGCCGAGTCGACGTCCGCACTCGGCATCGTGGCCGCGCTGGTCGACCGTGAGGCCGGACGACACGGCGGAGTGGTGATCAGCAGGGTGGCGTCGATGAGTTGGATCGTCTTCGATGCCGTGGACCACGCCCCCGATCACGCCGTCAGCGCCGCGCTGGCGATCCGCGACGCGTTGCAGCGGACCCGCTCCGTCCGCGACGCCGCCGGCAGCGGAGCGCCGGAGCCCGTGGTCAAGCTGGCCGTCGTGTCCACCGACGCGGTCCTCGGCCACCACCCCGATGACGGCACGCTGCGGGGTCTCGACACCGCCGCCGTCGGCCGGTGCCTCCAACTGGCCAGCGTCGCCCCGGCCAGGCACGTCTGGGTGAGCGAGGAGACCAAGCGCGCCACCGAGTACCGGGTGCGCTACGAACAGGTCGGTGACGACGCGTGGGACGCCGTGGAACTGCTCCCGGAGCCGCACCGGCCCAACCAGGTCAAGATGGTCATCGGCGGCCCGGGGAAGATCCACAAGTTACGCGGCCTGCTCGCCGGCATGGGCGGGCAGTACGCGTCGCTCGTCGAGAGGATCACCCACCGAGGGGGCGACATTCCGGAGAACGCGGTGGTCGAGGTCACCGTCAGCGTGCTGCTTCCCGGGGACGCCGTACGGACACGGCTGGCGGCTCCGTCCGAAGGCACGTGAACGCGGGCGGACGCCGGGTCCGCCCCGGGGCGGGGCTCCGCCCGGACGTCGGTGCCGGTCCACGGCTCGGGTCCGGGGGCCACCCGGAAGGCCGGTAGCGGTCAGCCGGCCGCGTCCATGGACCCCGGTCGCTCGCGGAAGCGGTTGATCTGGGCCTCATGGCGGCTCCGGAACTCCGGTGCGTCCACCCCCAGGCCCTCCCTGTCCGCGAGGCAGAGCACGCCCACCTTGCCCTGGTGCCGGTTCCCGTGGACGACCTCGGCGGCCAGGCCCACCTGCTCCAGCGGGTAGGTCCGGGAGAGCGACGGATGGATCCGCCCCCGCATGATCAGCCGGTTCGCCCGCCACGCCTCGTGGTAGTTGGCGAAGTGCGATCCGATGATGCGCTTGACGTGCATCCACAGATACCTGTTGTCGAACTCGTGGAGATAGCCGGTCGTCGACGCGCAGGTGACGATCGTGCCCCCGCGCCTGGCGACGTAGACGGAGGCGCCGAAGGTGTCACGCCCCGGGTGCTCGAAGACGACGTCCACGTCCTCGCCGCCCGTCAGATCCCTGACCCGCTGGCCGAACCGCCGCCACTCACGGGGATCCTGGCCGCCTTCGCCGGACCAGAAGCGGTAGTCCTCCGCGCTGCGGTCGATGATCGCCTCCGCGCCCATCTGCCGGCAGATCTCGGCCTTCCGCGGGCTTGACACCACGCAGATCGGGAACGCCCCTCCTGCCAGGGCGTATTGGGTGGCGTACGAACCGAGGCCGCTCGCCGCGCCCCAGATCAGCACGTTGTCCCCCTGCCGCATGTTCGCGCCGTTGCGGGAGACCAGTTGCCGGTACGCGGTCGAGTTGACCAGACCGGAGACGGCGGCCTCCTCCCAGGTCAGGTGCGGGGGTTTGGGCATCAGCTGGTTCGCCTTGACCAGGGCGAGTTCGGCAAGCCCGCCGAAGTTCGTCTCGAATCCCCAGATCCGCTGCTCCGGATCGAGCATCGAGTCGTCGTGCCCGGCGGGGTCCTCCAGTTCGACGCTGAGGCAGTGGGCCACCACCCGCTGCCCCGGGCGCCAGCGTCGGACCCCGGGCCCGGTCCTCAGCACGATCCCGGACAGGTCGGACCCCACGACGTGGTAGGGCTGATCGTGTCGGGCCGCGAGCCCCCCGGTGCGCGCGTACCGCTCCAGGAACGCGAAGGTGGGGACGGGCTCGAAGATCGCGCTCCAGACCGTGTTGTAGTTCACGGAGCTGGCCATGGCCGCCACCAGGACCTCGCCGGGGCCCGGCATCGGCGTGGGCACGTCCGCCAGGTGCAGTGACTTGGCGGGGTTCCGGTTCGCCGCCCGGACTCCGTCGAACATGTGCTGCTCGTCCTTGAGCAGCACCGCCGCCCGGTAGGACTCGGGCACCGTCAGCGACTCGATGTCCTCGGGACCGGCTTCCGGCGACTCGACGGCTTCCACGAACGCGCGGTCCACGTGCTCCCCCTGGTGAACGTCGGATGGTGGTCGTCGATGCCGGACGCGGGCCGAACCGCATGGTCGGTCCCGGAGTCGTCAAGGGCGGACCGTGGGCCGGCGGCCGTCCTCCGCCGTCGCGGCGAAGTGCTCCTTGAGCAGGGCGATCACCCTGTCCGTCTGCTGCGAGAGGTAGAAGTGCCCGCCGGGAAACGTGTGGAAAGCACAGGCGCTCGTGGTGTGCCGCTCCCACGCGCGGGCCTCGGAAGACGTGGTCTGCGGGTCGGCGTCGCCGGTCAGGACGGTGACCGGGCAGCCGATGGTGACGTCCGGAGCGCATCGGTAGGTATCGGCCGCCTGGTAGTCGGCACGCAGGGACGGCAGCGCCGCACGCATCATCTCCTGGTTGCCGAGGACGTTCGCAGCGGTGCCGTTCAGATAGTGGACGACGGACAGGATGCCCTCGTCGTCTCGCTGGTGGACACTCTCACCGCGGTGCAGGGACGGGGCGCCCCGGCTGGACGCGAACAGGTGCGTGACCGGACTGCCGCCGGCCTCCAGCCGCCGGGCGGTCTCGAAGCCGACGAGTGCGCCGAGGCTGTGTCCGAAGAACGTGACCGGAAGCGGTGGTTGGCACAGGAGGGCTTCGTGGATCCGGTCCGACAGCGTGTCCACATCGGTCAGTGGCTGCTCCGCTCGGCGGTCCTGCCGCCCGGGGTACTGGATGGCGACGACATCGACGTCGGGGCTGAGAGCCGACACGAAGGGCAGGTAGAACGTCGCCGAGCCGCCCGCGTGCGGGAGGCACACCAGGCGGGCCGTGGCCGTGCGGGATGGGCGGTAGCGTCGGCACCATAGCTCATCGTCCACAGGCGATTCGGACATTCCGCTCCCCTGGTAGTTCGGGCAGAACAACTCGCGCGGTGTCTGCGCCACGGGCGCCGGTCGCCAGGTTAGCCACGCCGGAGCCTTCGGGCAGTTCTGTCGTTCCACCGCGCGAGCACGGTCCGCCCACTGCCCGGGGCCGATGCGCCGGGGTCCTCCTCGACCCCGGGTGGGGACCGGTGCGGGGTGGGGCCCGCACCGGTCCCCGGCTGCACGGCGGGGTCCGACGTCAGCCGGTGGCGCAGGCCGTGCCGTTGAGGGTGAACCGGGTGGGCTGGGCGTAGGTTCCGGTGTAGGTGCCCTGGAAGCCGAAGGACTGGCTGCCGCCGACCGGTATCTGGGCGTTGTACGCGACGTTGGTGGCGTTCACCGCGCCCGAAGAGGGGCTGATGGTGGCGTTCCAGGCGCTGGTGACGGTCTGGCCGGAGGGAAGGGTGAAGCCGACCGTCCAGCCGTTGACGGCGGTGGAGCCGGTGTTGGTCACGGTGATGTCGGCGGTGAATCCGCCGGGCCAGGTGCTGGGCACGTAGGCGGCCGTGCAGCTCGGGCCGGTCCCGGTCCCGCCGGTGGTGCCGGTGGAGGTCCCGGTGGACGTGCCAGTGGAGGTGCCGGTGGAGGTGCCGGTGGAGGTGCCGGTGGAGGTGCCGGTGGAGGTCCCGGTGGACGTGCCGGTGGACGTGCCGGCGGAGGTCCCCGCGGTCGTGCTGCCGCCGGTCACGTTGGTGCCGCCGAAGGTCACGTTGAGGGTGCCGTCGGAGGCGAAGGACCAGCCGAGCGCGCCGCTGTAGCTGCTGCACCGCGACCCGTTGGTGCCGGACCAGAACTGGTTGGAGCTGTCGGCGTCGCCGACGACCTTGTCGTTGCTGCCGGAGCCGGTGCGGCAGGAGGTGTTGCTGCGGAAGACCGAGGTGCCCTCGTCGAAGGAGAAGTTGCGTTCCGCGCTGTTGATGCCGACGTTGCCCGAGATCGTCATGGATCCGGGGTTGTCGTTGTAGGTGAACCCGTGGTGGCCGTTGTCGTACGCGATGTTGTTGCGGACGATGTGGTTGACCGCGATGTCCTCGCCGCCGAGCTTGAAGCCGTTGCGGTCGCCGCTGCCGGCCTGGCCGCCGTTGGAGAGCGTGCCGTTGCCGTACGACAGGGAGTTCTCGACGGTCACCGGCCCGATCGGGCCGGTGTCGGTCTTGGTGTAGAGGTCCCAGCCGTCGTCGATGTTGTTGTGCGACACGTCGTAGCGGAAGACGTTCCCGGTGCCGACCGTGAGCTTGGCGGCGAAGCCGTCCGCGTCCTCGCCGTCGCTGTCGGCGTTGTCGTGCGACTCCGAGCTGATCACCAGGTTGTTGGACGGCCAGGCACTGATGGAGGTGGCGGAGTCCGCCCGGGATATCTGGAGACCGGAGTCGCGGTTGAAGGCGGTGACGACGCGCTCGACGACGTTGTTGTTGCCTCCGATGGCGATGCCGTTGTCGCCCGCGTGCTCGACCGTCAGCCCGTACAGGTGCCAGTACGAGCCGTTGAGCTCCAGGCCCCGGTTGGAGGAACTCTCGCTCTGCGCGGAGAAGTTCAGCACCGGGGTCTCCCCCGGGTACGCCGAGATCTCCTTGCGGGCGCTGGACGTGCCGTTGTTGCCGGCCGCGATCGTGACCGTCGTGGCGAGGTTGTACGTGCCCCCGCGCAGGTAGATGGTGCCGCCGGCGGTGATCCGCGTGACCGCCGACGCCAGCGTGGTGGGGGCCGACTCCGTACCGGAGGCGCCGGCGGTACCGGACGGCGAGACGTAGAGCGCGTTGCTGTTCACCGCGGGCGCCGCCTGCGAGACCGAGGGGTGCAGCGCCATCAGGCCGGCTGCCGCGACCGCCGTCGCGGCAGCGGCGGCGATGCTGCCGCGGCGCAGCCGCGACCGGCGTGGAGCGCTTCCGGAGTCCGGCGCAGGAGCAGGAATGATCCGATCGGGCGTCATCGTGTCGAGACCTCTCTGGGGGTGGGGTGAGTCTCGGTGGAAGCGACCTCGGCGGTCGGCGATGGGAGCGCTCCCATCGCATCAACCCAGATGCGCGGGTGATGCGTCAACGGTTGTCACACGGTTGTCTCGAACCTTTCGGGGCGAACGTCGAACGAGTCGCCGCCGTGCCGCCCCCTGGGCGAGGAGTCCGCGGAACTCCGAGCGGGCCGCCCGCGTGGGCCGGGCGCCGCCGGATGTCGACGCCCTCCCGACGCGGCTCGATCCGGACCCAGATGTTAATGCTCCCTAGCCACCGGACGAGCGCCGATGTAACCTGACGCCGACTCAGCTCCCGCATGCCCCGGCGCGTGCCGGCGGCACGGGCCGGATGTCTCGGGGTGGGGCCATGGCCGGGTACACCACGATCCTCTACGGTGTCGCGTCGCACGTCGCCACCGTCACGCTGAACCGGCCGGAGGCGCGCAACGGCTTCACCGTGCGGATGGCCGACGAGCTGGCGGCCGCGCTGCGTGCCGCCGACGCCGACGACGACGTACGGGTCGTGGTCCTCCGCGGGGCCGGCCGCAGCTTCTGCGTGGGCGCCGACCTGTCGGCGGACGGCGGCGGCGAGCGGTCGTTCGGGGCGAAGGCGGACCAGGGGGCCGAGGCCGCGCTCGCGGCCGGCACCTACCTGGAGCCCGCGGGCGTGGTGACCTCGGTGATGTACCGGATGGACAAGCCGGTCATCGCCGCGGTCCACGGCGCCGCGGCCGGGGTGGGGGCCACGATGCTGCTTCCGGCCGACTTCCGACTGGCCGCCGAGGGCACCAAGTTCGCGTTCCCCTTCACCCGCCGCGGCGTCGTGCCCGAGGGCGCCTCGGCGTGGTGGCTGCCGCGGATCGTCGGCCTGACCCGGGCGATGGACTGGCTGATCTCCGGCCGCACGTTCCTCGCCGACGAGGCGCTCGCCGCCGGGCTGCTCACCGCCGTCCACCCCGCCGGTGAACTGGCCGCGGCTGCCGACCGGTTGGCGGGCGAACTGGCCCGCGAGGTGGCGCCGCTGTCGGTGGCGCTGACCCGGCGCCTGGTCTACCGGCTCGCCTGGGCCGACAGCCCCGAACCCGTCCACCGTGCCGACTCCCGGCTGGTCCACGAGACCGTCCGCGGCCCCGACGCCGCCGAGGGTGTGGCCTCCTACTTCGAACAGCGCGCACCGCACTTCCCGACGGCCGTCCCCGGCGGCCTGCCGGAGTACGCCGCCGTGCCGAACGGAGCGCGGCACCCCGCCCCGCAGGAGCCAGGAGTGACATGAAACGACACACGTGGCTGAAGCGCATCGAGGCCCTCGACCCCGAAGTCGACTTCGCCGAGATCTACCGGATCAGCGGCCAGCACGAGTTCCCCTGGGACACCAGCCAGTCGCTCTCGTTCGCGCTCTACCGGACCTACGCGGTGCCCGGTATCGGCAACCTCCTCGCCGACACCGGCGAGTTCACCGGGCGCGCGCAGAAGCGCTACGACGACACCGTCCTCATCCTCGAAGCGGCGCTGGAGCACGGCTTCGACGCACCGCAGGGGCGCGAGGCGATCCGCCGGATGAACCGGATGCACCGGCGCTACCGCATCTCCAACGACGACTTCCTCTACGTGCTCGCCACCTTCGTCGTCGTACCCAAGCGGTGGCTGGACGCCTACGGCTGGCGGCCGTACTGCCCGCACGAGGTGCGGGCCACGGTCAACTACTACCGCGCGCTGGGCCGGCGGATGGGCCTGCGGGACATCCCGGCCACGTACGAGGAGTTCGAGGCGCTGCTCGACGCGTACGAGCGCGCGCACTTCGCGTTCACGCCGGGCGGCCGCGCGGTGTCCGACGCGACCTTGGACCTCATGCAGACCTGGTACCCGAAGGTCCTGGCGCGGCAGGTGCGCCTGTCGTCGATCTGCCTGCTCGACGACCCGCTGCGGGAGGCGTTCGGCTACCCCCGGCCGCCGGCCGCCGTGCGCAGTGCGGTGCGGGCCGGGATGCGGCTGCGCGGCCGGGTGGTGCGGCACCTGCCGCCGCGCCGCACCCCGAGCCTGGCCCGCGACGGGCGGCGGGTCCGGTCGTACCCGTGCGGCTACCGGATCGGCGAACTCGGCACCTTCGCGCCCGCGGAGCGGCAGGGCGGCTGCCCGGTGCCGCACGACCGCACCGGTGAGGTCACCGAGGCGCCGTGAGCGGGGCGACCGGCCCCCGGCGACATACCGTCATGGCGGGGTTCACGCGCGGAGCATCGGCGCCAGGTAGCGGCGGGCGAAGGCGCGGGCGGCCTCGGTGCGGCATGATCGGAGGGTGGAGAATGTCGACATGAGCACCGGCAGGCAGTCGGCCGTGACCGCCCGCGGCACCGCGCGGCGCCGCAAACTGACCGACGCGGCCGGGGCCCTGTTCGCGCGCGACGGCTACCACAACGTCACCGTCTGGGACATCGCCACCGCCGCCGGGGTGTCCGGGCCGGCCATCTACCGCCACTTCGCCGGGAAACCGGCCATCCTGGCGGAGCTGATGCGCAGCGGCTTCGACGAGGTCGACGCGGTCCGCACCGCGGCGCTCGCCGAGCTGGCCCCGGCGGCGCCGGCCGAGCGGCTTGAGGCGGCCGTACGGGCGCTGGCCGCGTGGGTCGTACGGCATCCGGAGTTCGGGGTGCTGTGGCGGCGGGAGTTCCGGCACCTGGCCGCGGCGGACGCCGCGGAGCTGGCCGAGCGGATGAGCCGGGGCCCCGTCGAGATGATCGCCGAGCTGCGCCGCGCCCGGCCCGAACTCAGCGCCGACGACGCCCGGTTGGTGGCCTGGGCGGCGCTGAGCGTGCTGGGGGGCGTTTCCGACCACCGGATCCGCCCGGCCCGGCCGGACCTGGAGCGCCTGACGGCGGCCATGGCCGTCGACGTGCTGCGGGTGGCGCTGCCCGCGCCCCGGGAGGCGAAGGCCGCGGGGGCCGGCGGCAGGGCAGAGGCCGGCGAGGAGGCGGAGGCCGGCGAGGAGGCTGCGCCGTCCTCCCGGCGCGAGACGCTGATCGCGCAGGCGGTGCGGCTGTTCTGGGAGTTCGGCTATCACGGCGTCACGATGGAGGACATCGGCGCCGCCTGCGGGATCGCGGGCCCGAGCGTGTACAAGCACTTCGACGGCAAGGCCGATGTGCTGCGCGCCGCCGTCCGCCGGCTCGGCGAGCGCCTGCTGACCACCGTCGACGGGCTGGGCCCGGTCCCGGCCGAGCCCGAACGGGCCGCCGCGCGTGTGGCGTTGCTGGTCGAGCGGTACGTCGCGGCCGTCGTCGCCGACCGGGGCCTGGTCGCCACCTTCCAGGCCGAGGCGCACAACCTCCCCGACCGCGACCGGGCCGAGGCGCGGCGCATGATCGGCACGTACGCGCGGCACTGGGAGCAGGCGGTGGCGGCCGCCCTTCCCGACCGGCCCGAGGCCGAGGTCAGGATCCGCATCTACGCGACCTTCGCCGTCATCAACGACTCGGTGCGCACCCGGAGCCTGGCCGAGCAGGCCGATGTCGGGGCGAAGTTGCGGGCCGCCGCGCTGGCCGCACTGGATGTCAACCAGAACCAGCCGCATGACGAGGCGGGACACCGTCCGACAGCGTCTTGACGGGGACCCGTCCGGGCGGCAACTGATCACGGCGATTGGCCAACTCGGCCGATGCGGAGGCGAGTTGCGGCGGCATACCCGCCCGGGTGCTTCGGTGCCGGTGCGGGCCGTCACGATCGCGAAGGCGGCTCCGTCCCCGCCGGTGATGAACCACTTGCGGGCTTCCGACACCCAGCCGGCGCGTGTCCGCCGGGCGGTGGTGGCCAGTTGGGCGGGGTCGGATCCGGTGCCGGGCGCGGGCCCGGTCATCGCGGAGCAGGACCGTGTCTCCCCCGCGGCCAGCGGCTGGAGGAAGCGGTCGCGCTGTGCGGAGCCGGTGTTCTTCTCCGGCAGCGGCATGTCGTCCTCGTCGGGTGCCGCGCGGAAGTCATGGGCGCCGTCGCCGTCACGCCGAACAGAACCGCCGGACTCTGAACCGCCGTGCACCGGCGAGCCACGCCCCGCCCACGCCCGGCGCGGCGGCCGGGCCGCGCGGGGGTCGCCGTACCCGGGCGGTCCGCGCCGCGCCGGCGGGTGCGCGCAGGCCGCTTCCTCGTTGAACGCGGCCCCCGCACTCCCCCGCCGGCGCGGATGTCGCCGGGTCCGGCATACGGGCGCCTGCGCGGCATCCTGGCCCTGCCGCTACCAGGAGGCCGGGGGGACTGGCTGGGCCGCCCCTCGCCCTCCGAGGATCGGCGCATGACTCCCCAGCGCGTGCTCGTCACCGGTGGCTCGGGCTTCATCGCCGGCCACTGCATCCTCCAGCTACTCGACCAGGGCTACCTCGTCCGCGCCACGGTCCGGTCCCTGAGCCGCGAGGCCGCCGTCCGATCCGTCCTGGCCGACGCCGGGATGGTGCACGACGACGCGCTGACCTTCGTCGCGGCCGACCTGACCGACGACGCCGGGTGGGCGGCCGCCGTCACCGGCGTGGACTTCGTGCTCCACGTCGCCTCGCCCGTCCGCCCCGGACACGTGGAGGACCCGGACGAGCTCATCCTCCCCGCGCGCGAGGGCACCCTGCGCGTCCTGCGCGCGGCACGGGACGCCGGGGTGGCCCGCGTGGTCCTCACCTCGGCGTTCCACGCCGTCGGCTGGGGCCATCCGCACGACGACCGCGTCTTCACCGAGGACGACTGGACCGTCGTCGACTCCCCCGAGGTCGATCCCTACGGCGCGAGCAAGACCCTCGCCGAGCGCGCCGCCTGGGACTTCGTCCGGGCAGAAGGCGGGACGACGGAGCTGGTCACCATGCTGCCGGTCGCCGTGATGGGGCCTGTCCTCGGTCACGACGTCTCCGGCTCCAACCTGCTGGTCAAGCGCATCCTGGACGGGGACATGCCCGGCTTCCCCGACCTCTACTTCCCGGTCGTCGATGTACGCGACGTCGCCGCCGCACACATCCTGGCCATGACGGCGAAGGACGCGGCGGGCGAGCGCTTCCTGATCTGCGACGGTCCCGCGATCGCGATGAAGGAGCTCGGCGCCTGGATCAGGGCCGACCTCGGCGCGGCGGCCCCCCACGTGCCCAAGCGATCCGTTCCGAGCTTCGTGGTGCGGGCCGGAGCCCGCTTCAACGCGGAGCTGCGGCACATCCGGCCCGAACTCGGTCACGTCAGGCGGCCGTCCCACGACAAGGCCCGCGACATCCTCGGCTGGCGGCCCCGCCCCGCCCGCGACGCGGTCGTGGCGGCCGCACGGAGTCTCGTCGCCAAGGGGCTGGTGAGGTGACGGCCCCGCGTCGGGGGTGAGGTCTGCTGCGGCGAGGACGCTCTTGTGGAGGTCAGGCGGCGGGGTCGGCGAGCTCGTCGGGGGTCCTGGCGAGGCCGTCGGCGCACTCGTGGGAATCGCGGTCGAAGACCATGGTGCGGCGCTCCTCGGCGGTGTACGCGCTCCAGCCCGGATCGCCGTCGTGGGCGAAGCGGACCAGAGCCGTGTGCATGCGCCCGGCGAGGTGCCGGGGCGCGTCCGGGCCCAGGAGTTCGGGGGCCCGGGGTGCGTCGAGGTGGTCGAAGACGAAGGGGAGGTCGGAGCAGTGGGCCGCGCCGAAGCCGGGGGCGGGCCAGGCCGACTGGTAGGCGTAAGTGGTGATGCCGGCTCGGGCGGCGGTGTCCGCGATGCGGCGGGCCGGGCGCCGGAAGGTGTGGTCGCTCAGCGCTTGGGCGAGCGCGTGCCCGGGATTCCGGCTGCCCAGCCGGCCGAGGTAGGTGTCGAGGTCGCCGGAGGTGAGTCCGAGGTTGGCCATGCCCGTGACGCAGGCGTCGGTGCTGGGGGCGGTGGTGAGGTCGCCGAGGAGGAAGTTCCACTCCTGCGTGGTGGTGCCGATCAGCAGGGCGTCCAGCGCGCCGGGTTCGGACAGTGCCTCCTCGGGTGCGGTGGTGACGACCGCCCCGTCCAGGGTGGGCTGCCAGCGCAGCGCGTCCCGGCCGGCCTGGCGGGCGCGGTCGTCGACGCTTTCGGGGGGTGCCTGCACTTCTCCGGGCAGCCAGGCGTGTTCGAGTTCCATGCGGCGCGCGGTCGGTGCGGCCGAGAGGGCCTGTCGGGTCCGCGGTACGCCGAGTTGTCCGGCGAAGTCGGCGGAGAGCCGCGTCATGCGCTCCAGCGGTGTGAGCAGAGGCGTTCCCGCGCTCATGGCGATCAGGCGGCGGAAGAGGCCGCGCGCGGCCGGGGCGCCGGTCAGGGCGAGGGCGGCGGTCGCGCCGGCGGACTGTCCGGCCAGCGTGACGTTGGCCGGGTCGCCGCCGAAGGAGGCGATGTTGTCGCGTACCCACGTCAGGGCGGCGGTGACGTCGAGCAGGGCGCGGTTGGCGACCAGGTCGTCGAGGATCATGAACCCCTCGGCGGCGACACGGTAGTTGGGGACGACGAGGACCACGCCGTCACGGGCGAAGGAGGCTCCGTCGTACCAGGGGCTGGCGTTGCCGCCGGTGAAGAAGCCGCCCCCGTACAGCCACACGACCACCGGGAAGGGGCCGTCGCCGCGGGAGGGGGCGTACACGTTGAGGTTGAGGGCCTCGTCGCCCGTGACGACGGGGTCGGGGAAGAGCTCCTGGCCGACGTGGGGGTGCGCCGGGCCGGGCCCGTAGCCGGTCGCCTCGAAACAGGTGGTGAACCTCGCGTGCGGCTCGGGGGCCTCGAAGGCGCGGCCGGGGTAGGGGGCGCGGGCGTAGGGGACGCCGAGGTAGGCGGTGTGGGCCTCGCGCGCGATTCCCTCGACAGGTCCGCAGGGGGCGTTGACGGGCACGGGTTGCTTCCTTCCGACGGGTGCGGGTGCGGGTGCGGGGACGGGGCCGCGGTCTCGGGACGGGCTCCCCGCGTGGCGGCGGTACGGCTCAGGCGGCCTCCGCCCGGTCCGTCGCGGCCGCGGCCTCCGGAACGGGCCTGAGCCGCAGGGCCAGGGCCGCGGTGACCAGGGCGAGGGCGGCGAGCGCGTCGAACGCGACGCGGTAGCCGTCCACGACGGCCGCGGCGCCGCCGCTCGTGCTGTGGCTGGTGACGCCGGCGGCGACGGTGACCAGGACGGCCAGGCCCAGCGCCGCGCCGAGTTGACGGCACATGTTGAGCAGCCCGGAGGCGACGCCCGCGTCACGGCGGTCGATGCCACTGGTCGACGCGACGATCGCGGGCATCATCGTCAGGCCGGTGCCCGCGCCGACCACGACGGTGGGCAGCAGGACATGGGGGAGGTAGTCGGAGCGGACGGGAAGCCGCCCCAGCCACACCAGTCCCGCGGCCGCGACGGCCCCGCCGATCACCACCAGTCGGCGGGCCCCGACGACGGGGATCAGCTTCTGCGACAGCAGCACCGCGATGCTGATGACCGCGACCATCGGCAGCAGGGACAGCCCCGTGCGCACCGCGCTGTGCCCCAGCACCTGCTGAAGGTAGAGCGAGAGGAAGAACAGCGGCGCGGTGATGACGGCGCCCATGCACAGCGTGAGGACGTTGCCCATGCGCACGTTGGCGACGGAGAAGACCGCCGGCGGGACGAGCGGATCGCTGCTGCGGCGCTCGACGGCCACGAACGCCGCGAGCAGGAGCGCACCGGCCACGAGCGAGGCGAGAACCCGGGCCGCGCCCCAGCCCGCGTCGGGAGCCGCCGCGACCCCGTAGACGAGCGTCGCGGCCGACAGCGTCACGGTGAGCGCGCCCGCCAGGTCGATGCGCGGGCGGCGCTGCCCGGTCGTGGTCGGCGCCAGGCAGGTCAGGCTCGCGACGAGCAGGCCGACGCCGACGGGTACGTTCACCAGCATCACCCACCGCCAGCTCACCGAAGCCAGCAGGCCCCCGACCACGATGCCGGCGGCGCCGGCGCCGGAGGCGGCGACGCCCCACCAGGTCATGGCGCGGGTGCGCTGGGCGGGCTCGGTGTGGCTGGCGGTGATCAGGCTGAGGCTGGAGGGCGCGAGCGCCGCGGCCCCCGCGCCCTGCACCACCCGGGCCGCCAGCAGCATCCAGCCGTCCTGCGCCGCCCCGCCCGCCAGCGAGGCGCCGGAGAAGACGATCAGGCCGATCTGGAAGACGCGGCGGCGTCCGAACAGGTCGCTGGCGCGCGCGGCGAACAGCAGCAGACCGCCGAAGGCGACCAGGTAGCCGTTGACCACCCACTGCTGGGCCGAGGCCGACAGGCCCAGGCCCGACTTCATGGCCGGCAGGGCCACGTTCACGATGGAGGAGTCGAGCACCACCATGAACTGCGCCACACACGCCACGACCGCGACGGCCGCGAGCGGGACACCGCGCTTGGCCACCCCGTGCGAGGGGTCGGCGGCCGACGGCGCGGACGCGTCGGCGCCCGGGGCGAGGGGTGGTCGACTGGGCATGGCGGTGCTCCTCGATAGTGCCGGATAGCCTGTCCGCCAATCGTAGGCCGATACCGGATAGGCTGTCCACCAAGGGGCACGGGACGGGCGGGGCCCACCCGGCCCACCCAGCACACGCCTGGAGGAGCACATGGAGGCGCGCGGGACGGCGTTCCCCAAGCGGCGGGCGGCCGCGCAGCACAACCGCGACAAGATCCTCGACGCGGCCCGGGAGGCGTTCGCCGATCCCGGCCCCGACATCTCCATGGCGGAGATCGCCCGTCGCGCCGGGGTGGGCATGGCCACGCTGTACCGCAACTTCCCCGGGCGGCAGGAACTCCTCGAAGCGCTCTACGCGGACGAGGTCGACCAGGTCTGCGCCGCGGCGACCATCGAGCCCGGCCAGAGCCCCGCCTCGGCACTCGTCACCTGGCTGCGCCTGCTGATCGCGTTCCTCCCGCACAAGCGGCTGATCACCTCCGAGCTGCTGGAGCACACCGATCGGGACGGCGTCACCGGCCACCGGGCCCGCGCCGTCGAAGCGGGCCGCCCCCTGCTGGCCGCGGCCCAGGAGGCAGGGCAGATCCGCGACGACGTCACGCTGGAGCAGGTCTTCGACCTGATCGTCGCCATCGCCAAGGTCAACGAGTCGCCCGACTACCTGCGCCCCCTCTTCGAGACCGCCCTCGACGGCCTGCACCGGACCGCGCGTGGCGAAGCCGTCCGACGGGGTGCCTCCGGCACCGGTCAGGGGTCCTGACGCTCCCGGTCTGCGGGCAGCCGGGCCCGTCGTCGGCGTCCTCGGACGCGATGTCCGCGCCGCGTGCAACCTGACGCGGGTCCGCCGCCGTACTCCGTTCACACGGCCGCCGCGCCACGAGTGGCGGCCCGCGAGCGAGACAGAGGACGCGCGTTGTCGAGTCACCGCAAGATCACGCAGAACCGGCGCAGGATGTACAGCCTCGCCGTCGGAACCCTCCTGGCGGCCGCCGGCACGGCCGGCGTCGCCTCCGCGGCCCCGGCCCACAGTGCCGCCGCCTCCCCCGCGCACCACGCCGCGTCCGCGGCCCAGGGCGCCGTCCCCGCCGCCGGCGCCGCGCACAGCGCCGCGACCTCCGTGCGGAAGGCGACGCCCACCGCGGGTGCCGTACGGAAGACGACGCCCACGGCGGGTGCCGTGCGGAAGGCGACGACCTCGGTCGGGGACCCCGCGGGCGCCGTCCGCCCTTGGGAGCTGACCGCGGCCCAGAGGGCGAGCGCCGTGGGCTGATCCGCGGCCACCAGCGCCCCGCCGGGGCCGGGCACGCGTCCGGCTCCGGCGGGGCGCGGTGACGAGGCGGCACGCGCGGGACGCGCACACCGGGGGCCGTCGACGCCTCCCGCGCCGCCGCCGCACGGCGGCCGTCAGGTCACCGCGCCCCCGCCTCCCCGCGCCCTCGCGCCCGAAGCAGACGTCATGCGCAGGCGGCGCCGGTGCCGCTCAGGCCCCTTCCACCTCCGGGTCGGTCAGGGTGAGGCCGTCGAGCAGCAGGTCGATCATGCGGCGGGCCCGGTAGTCGGGGAAGGTCTCGACTCCGATGCACAGGTTGCCGACAGCCAGCATGAAGTCGTAGGCCCGTACGTCGGCGCGTGTGCAGCCCGCGGCGGCGGAAGCCCGCAGCAGCCGGTCGAGCACGGGCAGCAGGCGTTCGACGAACTCGTTGTGCAGGGCCTCGAACCCCGCCTGGTCCGAGTGCATCGCCTCGGCGAGGCCGTGCTTGGTGACCAGGAAGTCGACGAACCGGTGGACCCACCGCCGCAGCACCTCGTAGGGCGTCTCGGCATCCTCGGGATCGTCGACGAAAGCGGCGAGCGCGGCGAGCTGGTGCCGGAAGACCGCGACCACCAGGTCCGCCCGGGTGGGGAAGTGGCGGTAGACGGTGCCCATGCCGAGGCCCGACTCGGCGGCGATCTCCCGCACGGGGGCGTCGATCCCGCTGCGGACGAACACGGCCGCGGCCGCGTCCAGGAGCTTCTGCTCGTTCCGGCGGACGTCGGATCGCTTACGGCCCCCCGATGCCGGCGGAGCGTCGGCCGTGGACATCCTGATCATCTCCCCGTTGCAAATCGGAGCAGTGCTCCGTATCGTGGTGCGGAGCGGCGCTCCGTATTTCCATGATGCCAGACGCCGCCCGGCACGGCCGCTTCGGCCTGCTCCCAGGAAAGGCACCCACCCGATGAGCGACACCACGTACGCCCCCGACGGCGTCTCCGCCCCCACCACCCCTGTGGTCTCCGTCAGCCCGATCGCCCTGGCCGCCCCGGACCGCGGCCAGGACCTGCACCTACGGGTCACCGCGCCGACGAACGGGCACCACCTGCCCGTCGTCGTCCTCTCCCACGGCATGACCCTGACCATGGACGACTACGCGCCGCTGGCCGGCTTCTGGGCCGCCCGCGGATTCGTCGTCGTCCAGCCCACCCATCTCGACTCGTCGGGCCTGTCTCCCGACGACCCCCGCACCCCGCTCATCTGGCGCATCCGCGTCCAGGACCTGACCCTGGTCCTGGACCGTCTCGACGCCGTCGAAGCCGGCGTCCCCGGGCTCGCCGGCCGCGTCGACCACGACCGCGTCGCGGTGGCCGGACACTCCTGGGGCGCGCAGACCGCCAGCGCCCTCGTCGGCGCACGGGTCGTCGACGCCGACGGCACGCCCGGCGAGAGCATGGGCGACTCGCGGGTGAAGGCGGCCGTGCTGCTGAGCCTGCCCGGCACCGGCGGCACCGACCTGAGCCCGCTGGCCGCGCAGTACTTCCCGTTCATGAGCCCTGATTTCGCCGAGCTGAAGACGCCGAGCCTCGTGGTCGCCGGCGACCATGACCGGTCCCCGCTCACGGTGCGCGGACCGGACTGGTTCACCGACGGCTACCGGCTCGGCCCCGGCGCCACCGACCTGCTGACCCTGTTCGGCGCGGAACACGGCCTCGGCGGCATCCAGGGGGCGAACGACACACGGACCACCGACGAGAGCCCCGAGCGCGTGGCGCTGGTCCAGCAGGCGACCCTGGCCTACCTGCGCACCGCGCTGGACCTCGACGGCGCCGCCTGGCCCCGCGCCCGCCGGTCGCTGGCCGAGGCCGGCGAACCGCTGGGGAGGATCGACTCGAAGTGACCGCCCGCCACGCCGGCCTCCCACGGGCCCGCCACGCCGGCCTCCCACCGGCCAGCCGGAGGGCGGGCCTCGGCCTTGTGCCCGCTCCGGGGCACGTCGCCGACGACGGGACCCGGCGGCGCCGAGGACGCGCGCCGAGCGGAGGCCGATCCGCAGGGGCCGACCCGCGGAGGCCGATCCGCGGGGGCCGGAGGTCAGGGCCCGGGACGAGGGGCGTGCCGGGTGGGCTCGGCCGCCCGAGACGGCGTGGCCGCCCAGCTCGCGAGGAACCTGAGCCCTTCCTCGGACGCGGTGCCGGGTTCGGCGGTGTAGACGACCAGGTCGTGCACCGCCCGCTCCGACAGGTGCAGGTCGGCGGACTGGAAGACGAGTTCCAGCCGGCCGGCCTCGGGGTGCTGGAGCCGCTTGACGCCGTCGTGGCGCATCAGGACGTCGTGCGCGGCCCAGCGGCCGCGGAACTCGGGGCTGAGGGTGGACAGTTCGCCGACGAGTGCGCGCAGTGCCCGGTCGTGGGGCTCGCGCCCGACCTCGGCGCGCAGCAGTGCTGCGGTGGCGACGCCGGCGGCGTCCCAGTCGACGAAGAAGTCCCGCGCACCGGGATCGAGGAAGATGTAGCGGGCCATGTTCGGGCGGCCGCGCCCGTCGGCGGTGGGGCTGTCGAACATCGGGGCGAGCAGGGCCCTGGCCAGCGGGTTGCCGGCCACGATGTCGGTGCGGCCGTTGCGTACGAACGCCGAGGACATCGTCATGGAGTCGAGCAGCCACTGGACCCTGGGCGGGACCTCGACGTCCCTGCGCCGCGTGGGCGCGCGGCTGACGTGCCGGGACGACCGGGCCAGGTCGAACAGATGGGTGCGCTCGTCGTCGTCCAGCCGCAGGGCGCGGGCGACCGCGTCGAGGACGGCTTCGGAGACGCCTCCGATGTGCCCCTTCTCCAGCCGCGTGTACCACTCCGTGCTCACACCGGCGAGGACGGCGACCTCCTCGCGCCGCAGCCCGGCGACCCGGCGGCGGGTGCTGGTCGGCAGCCCGGCCTGCGCCGGGGTGATCCTGGCGCGCCGGCTGGTGAGGAAGTCCCGGATGTCGCCGCGGCTTCCGGGCTGCTGGTCCATGTCATCGAGGGTAACCGCTGGTCAGGGCCCGAGGGGGGCTGAGGTTATACCCCCCATAAACCCGGTCTTCTGCGGTGCCGGCGAGCGCGGTCTCCTGGGATCGGAGGTTCCGCCACGGAACCGGAACGACGGAGGTAGGACATGACGGGCAACACGCTGAGCGTGCCGGCGGTGGCGTTGGGCACGTGGGCCTGGGGAGACAGCGGGCAGCCGGGCGACGGCTACTTCGGAAGCCGGTTGAGCGAGTCCGGGCTGCGGGAGGTCGTGGAGAAGGCGCAGTCGAACGGGCTCACCCTGTGGGACACCGCCGTGGCGTACGGCATGGGCCACTCGGAGACGGTCCTCGCCAAGGCCCTGGCGGGGCGCGACCGCGGCGAGTACCAGTTGTCGACGAAGTTCACCCCGCAGCTCGCGGGCGACGGCGACGATCCGGTCGCGGACATGCTGGAGCAGAGCCTCGACCGGCTGGGCACGGACTACGTGGACGTGTTCTGGATCCACAACGCCGCCGACGTGGAGCGGTGGACACCGCCGCTGGTCCCGCTGCTGCGGAGCGGCAGGGTCAGGCACGTCGGCGTCTCGAACCACACCAGGGAGGAGATCGCCCTCGCCGACCGGATCCTCGGTGCGGCCGGCTTCCGCGTGGAGGCCGTCCAGAACCACTTCAGCCTCCTGTACCGGGGCTCCGAGCGCGCGGGCGTCCTCGACTACTGCCGCGAGCACGACGTGCGGTTCTTCTCCTACATGGTCCTCGAACAAGGTGCGCTGACCGGCAGGTACGACCCGGCCAACCCGTTGCCGGAGGGCAGCAGCCGGGCGGCGGTGTACAACGGGATCCTGCACCGGCTCAAGGCGCTGACGGACCGGATGGCGGCGATCGGCGAGGACCGGGGCGCGTCCGCCGCCGAGGTCGCCACCGCCTGGGCCGTCGCCAAGGGCACCACCCCGATCATCGGGGTCACGAAGGCGGCTCACGTCGACGGGTTGGTCCGCGCCCGCGGCATCGAGCTCGCCGACGCGGAGATCGCGGACCTTGAGGCGCTGGCGGATGACGCGGACGTCGACACGCGCGGCTGGTGGGAGCCGGAGATGTGACGGCGGTCATGGGCCCCCGGGAGGTCGGCCGTTTCACGCGCCACACGGTCCGCCGTGTCCGCGCTCCGACGCTGCCGCCCGCAGATTGTCAGCCGTCGGTGCGGGAGGAGGCCAGGGAGCGGGCGAAGTCGGCGAGCGTGCGGAAGTCGTTCTCCCGCAGGCCGACCCGCGGGTTGACGTGGTGCAGGAGCGCGGGCCCGCGGTGATGGGCGGCCACGTAGGCCCGGTCCGGCTCGCTCTGCTCGTCGTCGACCCAGGCGAAGGGGCGGCCGCCCGCACGGACCACCAGCGGGCCGGTCTTCCAGTGGACTCCGTCGGGGCGCTCCCGGAGCAGGACGTCCCCGAAGTCGACGAAGGGGAGTTCCGGGAGACCGACTACCGGGGCGATCCACCGGTTGGCCCGCTCCCCCCATGTGGTGGCCCAGCACAGCTCGAAGCCGAGCCCGAGCAGGAGTCGGCCGTGGTCGGGGTGGAGCCAGACCCGCAGGGTGCGCCGCCGGGACGAGAGGCTCCCACCCTCCTCACCGAGGTCGCCCCGGGGCACCCGGAGCGTGGTGTATCCGTCCGGACGCCTCTCCGGCTGTGCCGCGTAGGGGTTGAGCGGCCCGTCCACGTCGAGGAAGAGCAGCGGTCGGCTCACGGTCGCCCCCAGTCCGGCGCACCGTCGGCCGCCCCGAGCAGCCCAGCGCCGATGCCGCCACCGACCCGGCCCCGGCAATGGCGCGTCAGTTCCCGTGCCGCGGGGTCGTCCATGGCGAAGGGATGCCGATCCGGATCCACGTCCGCCCATGCCAGGGCACCGGCCCACAGTTCACCCATCGCCCCACTCTGCCCTGCGGGACCGGCTCGGCTCCACTTCTTTGCCGGTGGCGGGACCCGTGGCGGAACGGGGGGACGGTTCGCCGTCATCTGGGAAGGTCGTTGGAACACCAAAGAGGGTACAATCTCGTTCTACAATCGAAGGGAACGACTCTCCTGAACCCGCCGGGCCGGCGGGCCACCCCCCGGAGGACAGACGGAAGTGGACGCATCGATGACCTCCCCGGTCAGCTCCGCCCAGGACACCGGGCCCAGCGCCCGGCGCTCCCCCTCGCGCGACACCGCGAAGATCGAGACGGCCTACCGGCAGCTCAAGCACGACATCACCACCGGGGTCTACAGCCCCAACGAGCGTCTCGTCGAAGCTCCGCTGACCCGCGCGCTCGGCATCAGCCGCAACACGCTGCGCGCGGTGCTGGCCCGGCTGGAGTCCGACGGCCTGGTCGTCCTGGAGCCGAACCGGGGCGGGCGGGTGCCCTCCTTCAGCATCGAGGACGCCCGCGACATCCTGCGGGTCCGCGAGGTCCTGGAAGGTCTCGTCGCCGGCCTCGCGGCCGAGCGGGCCACCCCCGAGCAGCGCGAGCGGCTGCGGGAGGTGATCGAGGGGACCGAGCAGGCGCTGAAGGAGGACGACCTGATGCGGTACACCTCCCTCAACCGCGAGTTCCACTCGCTCATCACCGCGGCCGCCGGCAGCCCGCAGACCGCCACGATGCTCGACTCCCTGCTCTTCCCGCTGGTGAAGTTCCAGTTCCAGGCGGTGATGGTGCCCGGCCGCAAGGCCGACTCGCTGGAGGAGCACCGCGCGGTCCTGCACGCCGTCGAGGCGGGCGACACCGCCGAGGCCGAACGCGTCGCCCGCACCCACATCCGGCAGGTGCGCGCCACCCTCGACCGCTTCGGTCCCGACCCGGACCACCACACGCCGGGCCGCTGAGGACCCTCGGCCCGCGGCCTTCGCCGGACCCCACCGGGTGCCTGCCGGTCAGCAGTCCCGATCAGAAATCCCCGGCGGGCGCCATCCGGGCCGTCCCGTCATGAACATGAGGAGCCGCGTTGAGCACGCACCGTGATGTCATAGTCGTCGGAGGCGGCCCCGCCGGGTACACGGCGGGGCTCTACACCGCGCGGGCGGACCTGCGCCCGCTGGTGTTCGAGGGGTTCCAGTACGGCGGGGCGCTGATGAACACCACCGAGGTGGAGAACTTCCCCGGCTTCCCCGAGGGCATCCAGGGCCCGGACCTGATGAACGCCGTACGGGCCCAGGCCGAGCGGTTCGGCGCCGAACTGGACCCGGACGACGTGGTCGGGCTCGACCTGACCGGCCCGGTCAAGACCGTGCGGACCGCGGACCGCGCCTACACCGCCGACACCGTGATCCTGGCGATGGGCTCGGCCTACCGCAAGCTCGGCCTCGCCCGGGAGGACGAGCTCTCCGGCCGCGGCGTCTCCTGGTGCGCCACCTGCGACGGGTTCTTCTTCAAGGGCCGTGACATCGCGGTCGTCGGCGGCGGCGACACCGCGATGGAGGAGGCCACCTTCCTCACCCGCTTCGCGGACAGCGTCACCGTGGTCCACCGCAGGAACGACCTGCGGGCGAGCCGGATCATGGTCGAACGCGCCCGCGCCAACCCGAAGATCCGGTGGGCGCTCAACTCGCAGGTGGTCGACATCACCGGCGAGGGCTCCGTCGACGGGGTGGTCCTGCGGGACTCCACCACCGGGCACGAGCGGCGCCTGGACGTCGGCGGCCTCTTCATCGCCATCGGCCACGAGCCCCGCAGCGCGCTGGTGAAGGGGCAGGTCACGCTCGACGACGAGGGGTACGTGATGACCACCACGGGCACCCGGACCAACCTGGAGGGCGTCTTCGCCGCCGGCGACCTCGTCGACCACACCTACCGGCAGGCGATCACCGCCGCGGGCAGCGGCTGCCAGGCGGCGCTGGACGCCGAGCGCCACCTCGCCGCGCTGGCCGACCGCCCCGCACCGGACGCCGCCCCGGGCTCCGCGCCCGCCGACCACCCGGCACCGGACTCCGCGCTGGCCTGACGCCCCCGAACGACCGCGGCGGACCGCGGCCGCCCCTGACGGGTGGCCGCGGTCCGCCGCGGTCGTGGCCCTACGCCGGAGAACCGACAGGACTCAGGATGCGCGCCACCGCGCCCCGCTCCTCCTCGGTCAGCTCCCACTGCGTGGAGGCCACGTTGGAGGCGACTTGCGCCGGCGAGCTGACCCCCGCGATCACCGACGGGATCGCCGGGTGCGCGAGCAGCCAGGCGAACGCCAGCTCCAGGATCGTGTGCCCGCGCTCCTGTGCGAACGCGGTGAGGTCGGCGACGAGCTGGAAGTTCCGGTCGGAGAGCAGCGCGGCACGCGTCCTGGCGTCCTTGCCGCCGATCCGGCTCCCGGCCGGGACCTGCTCGCCGGCGCGGTAACGCCCGGTCAGCAGGCCGTTGAACAGCGGCTGGTACGGCAGGAAGGCCATGCCGGCGCGCTCGCACTCGGCGAGCGTCGCGGACTCCGCCGTACGGTCCAGCATGCTCAGGGCGTCCTGCGTGGACACGAAGCCGGGGACGTCGGCCGCCGTCGCCGCCGCCCGTGCCTCCCGCAGCTCCCCCACCGAGAAGTTCGAGGCGCCGATCTCCCGGACCTTGCCCTCGGCGCGCAGCTCGGCGAGGGCGCCGAGGGTCTCCGCGATGGGCGTGTCCGGGTCGGGGATGTGCACCTGGAGCAGGTCGATGTGGTCCGTCCGCAGCCGGCGCAGCGACGCCTCGGTGGCGGAGCGCACGTACGCCGCGCTCGCACCGCCCGGCCGCGCGTCGTCGAGGAAGCGGCCGAACTTCGTCGCCAGCACGATCTCGTCGCGGCGCGCGCCGAGCACCTCGCCGAGGACCGTCTCGCTGGCGGTCTTCGGATCACCGTACCGGTCCGCGGTGTCGAAGAAGGTGACACCGGCGTCGAGCGCCGCGTGCACCACCTGCCGGGTCCGGTCGACGTCGAGCTGGCGGCCGAAGTTGTTGCAGCCGACGCCGACGACGGTGACCTCGAGTGCACCGATCTTCCGCTTGCGCAAAGCGCCTCTCCTCTTGCGTGGGAGCGAATGGGGTGGTTCCGGGCGGGGAGGACGGGAGGGGCGGGGAAGCCCTCACTCGCCGCTCACGGAGTAGAGCATCTTCGTGTTCCGTGTCTCCAGGAACTGCTCCAGGCTCTCCCCCCGCATCGCCGCGTAGATGTCCGGGTTGGAGATCCCGACCACGGCGCCGAGCTTCTCCAGCATGAAGAAGATGACGCCGTAGTGGATCAGCCCGCTCCAGTCCCGGCGGCGGACCAGGTCGCGTTCCTCCTCGGTCAGCCCGGCCTCGTCGAAGGACGCCTCCGGCTCCGCGAGGAACCGCTCGCGGTGCCCCCGGTCCACCATGCCGTGCAGGAACTTGTTGAGCCGGTACGCCTTCACGCCGGTGGCGATGTCGTACGGGTAGGTGCCCCGCAACCGCTCGATCCCGGTCAACTGCTCGGCCATCCGGGCCCGGTGGCGCTCGGTGGCGGCCGTCGGCAGTTCGGCGTCCGCGTTCTCCAGGACGAGGGTGGCGATGCCGGTCATCGAGGGCAGGTCGTAGGAGCTGTGCACCCTGCGCACGTTCGAGGCGAGCGCGCCGCGCATCACCAGCCACATGATGACCTCGGCGCCCTCCAGCCCTCCCAGCGTGGCGTACTCGGCGTGCGTCATCTCGGCGAGCGCCTCGGGCTCGTTGGTGATGGCGTCGAGGAACCGGTGGTCCCACTCCGGGTTGTTGAAGCCCGCGCGCTCGCCGTGGACCTGGTGGGAGAGCCCGCCGGTCGAGATCACCGCGACGGAGATGTCCTGCGGGTAGCTGGCGATTGCGCGCCGGATCGCCTGGCCGAGCTTGTAGCAGCGCGCCGCGGTGGGGATCGGGAACTGGAGGACGCCGATCTGGAGGGGCACCACCGGGACCGGCCACGCGCCCTCGGTGCGGTCGAAGAGCACCGACATCGGCGAGAAGAACCCGTGGTCCAGGGGCTTGTCCTGGAAGTAGGCCATGTCGAACTCGTCGGTCACCAGGCTCGTGGCCATGTGCTGGGCGAGGGCCGTGTCGCCCGGGACCGGCGGCATCCGGCGGGCGCCGCCGCCTTCGTCGGCCACCGCGTACTCGGGGCCGACCCCCAGCGTGAACGCCGAGTAGTGGTCGAAGAAGAACGAGGTCATGTGGTCGTTGAAGACGTAGACGACCGCGTCCGGCTTCTTCTCCGCGAGCCATTCCCGCACCGGGGCGAAGGCGTCCAGGATCTGGCTCCCGGAACCGCCGTCCTTGCTGCTCTGGTCGTAGGCGAAGCCGATGGTCGGGGTGTGCGACGTCGCGACGCCGCCGATGATGCGAGCCAAGACGGTCTCCTCAGCTTGGTGTGCCGATCGAGCCTATAGTTGAACGAAGGTGAGGTAAATTGACGAAATGAGCCTTCTTGCATAACTTCACGTTATGCACGATCCCTACGAGACCGCCCCGCTCTCGCCGACGGCACTGTCCCGGATGCGGCTGCGGCACCTGACGTGCTTCGTCGCCATCGCCGAGGAGCGCACGCTCGCGGGCGCGGCGGCACGGCTGGGCCTCAGCCAGCCGGCCGTGTCCAAGACCCTCGCCGAACTCGAACTCATCGCCGGCCGGCGGCTGGTCGACCGCGGGCGCTCCGGCGCGTCCCCGACCGAGGCCGGGACGCGCTTCCTGCGGCATGCCCTGGAGGTCACCCAGGCCATGGAGTCGGCGTCCCAGGCGCTGGTCCGCGAGACCGCGCCGGGCCGGGCGCCGCTGCGGATCGGCGCCCTGCCCACGGTCGCCGGCGGGGTGCTTCCCCGGGCGATCGTGCGGCTGCACCGCGACCGGCCGCACGCCTGGGTCCAGGTGGTGTCCGCGGCGAACCCGGAGCTGGTGGCGGCGCTGACCACCGGCCGGATCGAGTTCGCGATCGGCCGCACGGCCGAGCCGAGCACCATGCGCGGGATCTCCTTCGAGCACCTCTACACCGAGTCGCTCGCCGTCGTCGCCCGCCCCGGCCACCCTCTCGCCGCCGGCGGGCCCGTCGGGCCGTCCGCGCTGCTGAACCACCCGCTGGTCATCCCCGAACACGGCACCGCCCCGCGGTTGCAGGCCGACGCCTTCCTCCAGTCGGTCGGCCTCGACGCCTCGACCCGCTGCACCGAGACGCAGTCGCTCGCCCTGGCCCGCGCGCTGACGCTGCTGTCCGACGCGGTCTGGATCACCTCCCGGCACGCGGCCCAACTCGACGTGGACCGCGGCTTCCTGGTCCCGCTCGACGTGACGGTGCCGCACAGCGCCGAGCCGGTCGGGGTCCTGCGCCGCAGCCGCGCGCGACTGAGCGACCTGGCCGAGGAGGTCGTCGACCTGCTCCGGACGACGGCGTGACGGGCGACCGCGTGACGGGCGACGGCGTGACGGACGCGCCGTGCCGGAGGTCGCCTTGACGGACGTCGCCGAGACGGATGTCAGCGCAGCGCGTCGACCAGGGACTCCAGCACCGGCAGCACCTCGCGCAGCGCCGCCTGCTGGGCGCCGGTGAGGCCGGCGACACCGGACAGCAGCAGTTGGGTGCGCTGCTCCATGACCCGCCGGTGCAGCCGGCGCCCGGCCTCGGTCGGCTCGAAGTAGGCCGAGCGCAGGTCGCCCGGGTCCTTCTCCCGCCGGACCAGCTCCTGTTGGGAGAGCCGCTTGATGGCCCGGGACAGCACGGAGGAGTGCAACTGCTCCAGCTTGATGAGCTCGCCGATGCCGATCGGGGCGTGCATGACGATCGATCCGAGGACCGACTCCTCGGTCGAGGTCAGGCCCACCCCGAAGCCGTCGGCCTTCAGGATGCGGGTCAGCTGCGCACTCGCACGCCGCAGGCGCGCCGCGTCCTCCACGTCCATCAGACTCACGCGACGATGATGGCACAGCGGCGGCACGGCGTCGCCGCCGCGCGGGGGATGCCGGCGGCCATCCGTACCAGCCGACACCGCATCGCTCCTCCGGCTCCGTGAGCCCCTCGCATGTGGGTCCGCCCGGCGGTTCCGGCGGCCTCCTAGGCCCTGTCCGGCGGATCCTGCCGGACAGGCCCTAGTAGACGACCTTCTCCTCGACCAGCCGGGCGATCTCGTCGTCCGGCAGGCCCAGCATCTCGCGCAGGACGTAGTCGTTGTGCTCGCCGAGCAGGGGCGCGTAGCGGTCGATCTTCGGCGGCGTCGCCGACATCTGCCACGGCGGGCTGATCGCCTGCCGCTCCCCGAGGACCGGGTGCTCGACGGAGGTGATGCTGCCGCGCTCGCGCAGGTGCTCGTTGTCGAACAGCCGCTCGGCGTCGAAGGACGGCACGGCCGCCACGCCGTGCTTCTGCAACCGGTGCATGACCTCCTCGGCGGGGATCGCCGAGGTCCACTCCTGCACCAGCGCGTCCAGCCGCTCCTGGTGGCGCCACCGCTCGTACGCGCCGCTGAAGTCGGCGTCACCGGTCCAGGCGGGCCGGCCCATCGCGTCGCACAGGCCCTCCCACTCGGCCTCGGTGCCCACCGCGATGCTGATCCACTGGTCGTCGCCGGCGCAGCGGTAGCAGTTGTGCGGGGCCATGATGGCGTCGCGGTTGCCGTCGCGCGACGGCGAGCGGCCGTTCATGAGGTAGTCCATCGTGACGTCGCCGATCAGGCACGACAGTGCCTCGCCCGAGGCCATGTCGATGTACTGCCCCTGCCCGGTGCGCCGGCGGATGGCCAGGGCCATGAGCACCGCGAACGCCGCCGCGGTGCCGGACCGGGCGTCCATCGCGCTGGTGCCGGTGTTGGGCTCGCCGTCGGCGTACCCCATCATATGCGCCAGCCCGCCGAAGGACGCGAAGCAGGGGGCGTAGGCGGTGTACTCGCGCAGCGGCCCGGTCTGCCCCCAGCCCGAGATGGACACCATCACGATGTCCTCTCTGACCTTGGCGAGGTCCGCGTAGCCCAGGCCGAGGCGGTCCATCACCCCGGGGCGCATGTTCTCCACGACGATGTCGCTCTGCGCGACGATGCGCCGGGCCAGCGCCGCCCCCTCGGGGGTGCTCAGGTTGAGCGTGACGCTGCGCTTGTTGAGGTTGATCTCGAAGAAGTTCGACGACGCGTCGACGTTGTCCGAGACGCCGGCCCGGTGGACGATGCGCTGCTCGTCGATGCGCCGGCGGCTCTCGATCTTGATGACCTCGGCGCCCATGTAGCCCAGCAGCATGGTCGCGTAGGGCCCGGCCAGCACCCAGCCGAAGTCCGCGACGCGCACGCCTTCGAGGGCGCCCGGCTTGATGATGTCGGTGATGTCCATCAGATGACTCCGGCTTCGGTGAGCTTGACCAGTTCCTGCGGCGTGAGGCCCAGCTCGTCGCCGAGGACCGCCGCGTTGTGCTGGCCGAGCAGCGGGGCGGGCCGCTGCGGCTTCCACGCGACGTTGGAGAACTGGAAGGGGCGTCCCGGGTAGCGCAGCGTGCCCGCCACCGGGTGGTCCACCTCGTGCAGGAAGCCGCGGTCCTCGATCTGCGGCGAGTTCACGAAGCTCTCGGCCGGGTTGACCGGGGCGCACGCGCTGCGCTGGCCCTGCACCATGTGGAAGATCTCGTCGGCGGTGTGGTCGTCCGCCCACCGCTGGAGCCGTTCGCGCAGTTCGGGGTAGTTCTCCGAGCGGCCGGCCTGGGTGTTGAAGGGGGGCTCGGCGCCCCAGGTCGGCCGACCCATCGCCTCGAACAGGCCGCGCCACTGGATCTCCGAGGACAGGATGATCACGACGTACTGGCCGTCCTTGCCCTTGACCAGGGTCTCCAGCAGCCGGCCCATGCCGGTGCGGTTCGGGCTGGCGCCGTCGTCGACGTAGCGGCGGAGCTGCGACTTCTCCAGGTGCATCAGGGCGTGCTGCTTGGAGACGTCGATGTGCTGCCCGCTCCCGCCGGCGTCGCGCCACAGCAGGGCGCCGAGGGTGGCGATGGCCGCGGTCAGCCCGGCGTCGCACTCGCCGATGAAGGAGGCGCCCTTGACCGGCTCGCGGGAGCGGTCGGCGGAGTTCATCGGCAGCAGGTAGCCCTGGCCGCTGGAGTGGAAGGTGTTGAGCGGGTACGCCTTGTAGTCGCGGTACGGACCGGTCTGCCCGAACGGGGTGATGGAGGTGACGATCAGGTCCGGGTTGATCTCCCGCAGCGACGCGTAGTCCAGGCCGAGCCGCTCGTTCTCGGCCGGCGACCGGTCCTCGATGAGGATGTCCGCGTCGGCGAGCAGCCGGCGGAACAGCTCGCGCCCCTCGGCCCGTTCGAGGTCGATCGTCACCCCGCGCTTGTTGAGGTTGAGGTAGAGGAACGTCCCGGAGGTCTCGGGGCCGGGCCGGTCGTCGAGGAACGGCTCGCGCCGGCGGGCCTCGTCGCCGCGCGGCGGTTCGACCTTCACCACCTCGGCACCGAAGTCGGCGAACAGTTTGGCGCAGTAGGGTCCGGCGACGAGGCTCGACGCGTCGATGACCCTCAGCTGTTTCAGCGGGGGCGCTGCCGCCGCGTCGGTGGGGAGGTCGGTCACAGGGGTCTCCATCGGTCGAAGAGCGGTTCAGGCGGTGTTCGTCTTGCGGGCCTGGCGCGCGTCGAGGAACTCCCGGACCGACTGCTGGTGGTCCGGGCTCATGTAGCAGAACGCCTGGGCCTGGCCGCTGAGCGTGTGGATCTCCTCGATGCTCAGCTCGAGACTGCGGTTGAGGATGTCCTTGCCGAGCGCTTGCGCCATGGCCGGGTGCGTGGCCAGCCCGCGCAGGTAGCCGACGGCGGTGGCGCGCAGGTCGCCGGCCGGGACCACCCGGTCGGCCAGGCCGATGCGCAGCGCCTCGTCGGCCGGCACGGAACGGCCCGAGAAGACCAGGTCCTTCGCGGTGGACAGGCCGACCCGGCGCGGGAGGTGGAACATCCCGCCCCCGTCGGAGACCAGCCCGCGCTTGACGAAGGACGAGGCGACCGACGCGGTGTCGGCCAGGAACAGGAAGTCGCAGGTGAGTGCGAGGTCCAGGCCGAGTCCCAGGGCCGGGCCGTTGACGGCGGCGACGGTGGGGCGGTCCAACTGGAACAGCCGGGTCAGCGTGTCGTGCAGCTCGCGCTGCCGGCGCCAGCCGACCTCGCCCACCCGGGGGCCGAGGTCCATCCGCTCCTGCATGCCGCGGATGTCGCCGCCGGCGCAGAACGCGCTGCCCGACCCGGTCAGCACCAGGCCGCGGATCGAGGTGTCCTCGGTCACCCGGTCCACCGCGTCGCGCAGTTCGGTGCGCATCGCCGCGTCGATGGCGTTGCGCGCCCGGGGCCGGTCGAGCGTGAGGACGGCGATGCGGTCCTCGACCGCGAGGTCGAGGGTGGTGTAGTCCGTCGGGGCCATCGCTCACTCGGCCTTCGAGACGAGCTGCACGGTGACGGTGGACTTGGTGTGCAGCACGCCGTCCTGGTTCTCGGCCCACACGTTCAGGTCGACCAGGTGCAGGCCGTCCTGGACGTACTTGCGGCCGACCCGGCCCTTGACCCACGTGGCGTCGCCGAGGAAGTTCATCCGGCGGTCCTGGGAGTCCATGGTGCGCACGAAGCCGTCGTCGCCCATCCAGTCGGTCACCAGGTGGACGAGCATCATCTCGTTGTGGATGCCGCCGACGTTCGCGTACGGGGCGCCGAACAACTGGGCGGCGTGGTCGTCGTAGTGCCAGTCGCGGCGGAAGCGGTGCTCGCCGGTCTCCGGGTCCACCGGGTGGTGCTGGAGGTGGCCCCGCATCGCGGCCCACTTGATCGCGAAGGCGTAGGTGTAGGTGCTCACCACGGTGCGGGCGCACGCGTCGCAGACGTCGTACACGCCCTTGACGACCGGGCGGATCTCCTCGCCCTCGACGACGTCCTCCCAGTAGCGGGTCTGCGCGCCGCGGCGGTGCTCGCCCGCGAGCTGCGCGTCGAACTCCTCGTGGATGTGGTCGAGTTGCTGCTGGCTCAGCGGCTCGCGCACCTTGTCGGCGTACAGCCCGCCCTCGCGCTTCTTCTTGCGGCGGCTGGGCGGGGTGGCCATGTAGATGTTGCGGCCGGTGGCGATCGCGATCGTCTCGTCGCGCTGGTTGACGAAGTAGCGGGGCACGCTCTCGATGAACATGCGGTAGGGCTTGCCGGGTGCTTCCTTCTCCTCGAAGCCCAGGTACTTGTCGTGGATGTGGAACTCGTCGCCGGGCCGGAACGGCTTGAGGTAGTCGTGCCGGTTGCCGGCGGCCAGGCGGTGCACGCCGGGGACGCGCAGCCGGCCGCCGAAGGAGGAGCCGAAGGAGATGCAGGACTCGAACAGGGGCGGCGCGGTGATCCCGCCCCACCGGGTGCCGGCGGCGTACGAGGGGTCGCGCCAGATCGGGTTGGGGTCGCCGATCGCGTCGGCGAAGTGCCGGATCAGGTCCTCGGTGACGAGCTTGTTGTTGATGCCGCGCTCGTACTCGTTGTCCATGATCACGTGCGGCGGCGGTGGCACCTTGACCACACCGCGCTCGTCGTTGAACCGGGCGATGCGCTCGTCGAGACGCTTGTTCCACTCGTCATCGCCGAGGTTCTCCCAGTCGTCGTCGGACAGGTCGTGGGACATGGGCGGTTCCGGTCCTCTCACACAGCACTGACTACATTATTGTCATACTAAAATAGTGAACGATTCACGTCCAGGGCGTGGACGGGAGCCCGCTCACGCCCCCGCGGGCACGGGCAACCGGGGGTACACGCGCCGGGCGTTGAGCTCGAAGACCTGCCGGCGGTCCGGCCCGGACAGGTCGAGCGCCTCGACGTAGCGCCGGGTGTCGTCGAAGAAGAAGCCGGTCCGCGGGTCGACGCCGCGCACCGCGCCCACCATCTCCGAGCCGAACAGGATGTTGTCGGTGCCGATCACCTTGAACAGCAGGTCGATCCCGGGCTGGTGGTAGACGCAGGTGTCGAAGAAGACGTTCGGCAGGACGGCCTCCTCGACGGCCGGCCGCCCCAGCATGTCGGCCAGCCCCCGGAACCTCCCCCAGTGGTACGGCACCGCCCCGCCGCCGTGCGGGATCACGAACCGCAGCGTCGGGAAGTCGCGGAACAGGTCGGACTGGACGAACTGCATGAAGGCCGTGGTGTCGGCGTTGAGGTAGTGCGATCCCGTGGCGTGGAAGTTCGGGTTCGTCACCGCCGAGACGTGCACCATGGCCGGCACGTCCAACTCGGCCATCGCCTCGTACAGCGGGTACCACGACCGGTCGGTGAGCGGGGCGGAGTCCCACCGGCCGCCGCTGGGGTCCGGGTTCAGGTTGCAGCCGACGAAGCCGAGTTCGGTGACCGCGCGCCGCAGCTCCGGCACCGAGCGCGCGATGGGGACCCCCGGCGACTGCGGCAGTTGGCACACGCCCGCGAACGCGTCGGGGTACAGGCCCACCACCCGGGCGATCAGGTCGTTGCACGCCCGGGTCCAGCGCAGGCTGACCGACTCGTCCCCGACGTGGTGGCCCATCGCCGAGGCGCGCGGCGAGAAGATCGTCAGGTCGATGCCCCGCTCGGCCATGAGCGCGAGCTGGCTGCCGAGCAGCGACTCCCTGATCTCGGCGTCGGTGATCTCGGGGTACGGCGGCGGGACGACACCGGCCTCGTGGGCCCGGCACTGCTCCGCGCGCCACCGGGTGTGCGCCTCCGGCGCGGTCGTGTAGTGGCCGTGGCAGTCGATGATCATCGCGGGAAGACCGTCCCTTCCGAGAGCTTGCGCGCGGTGCGCACGACGCCGGCGCGTGTCACGCGCGGCCGGGCGCCGGTCAGGTCCAGGGCGACGTCCACGAGGATGTGCCCGGTCGGGTGCTCGATGTCGACCTGGCCCGAGCCGGCCGGCCACCCGCGGGCGATCTCGTGGCCGACCGCACCGGGGACGCGCAGCGCCGTCACCGCGCTGATCGCCGCCAGCACGCCGATGGAGGTGTGCGGCCGGCGCGGGATGAACGAGCGCGCGCGGACGTGGCCGCCGTCGGCCGGCGGGCCGACCAGCACCGTCTTCGGCACCGGGGAGGCGGCGACGTCCCGCAGGCCCATCAGCGTCCCGGCCTCGGTGCGCAGCGCGTCGACCGCGTCCAGCAGCCCGGTGTCGGCGGCGAGTTCCTCGGCGCTCTCGGCGCCGGTCAGGCCGAACGACTCCGCCGCGGCCACGACCACCGGCATCCCGTTGTCGACGCAGGTGACCTCGATGCCCGCGACCACGTCACGGACGTTGCCGGTGGGCAGCAGGCCGCCGGTCAGCGAGCCCTCGGTGCCGGCGAAGGAGAGCACGACCGGCGCCGCGGTGCCCGGGACGCCGGAGATGGCGACGTCCCCGCGGTACTCCACGCGCCCGTCCGGCGTCGGGAAGGTCGCGACCGCGACGCTGCCGGAGTTGGCCATCCTGATCCGCACCGAGGTCTCGCCGTCGGCGGCGGCCACCAGGCCCCGCTCGACCGCGAACTGCCCGACGCCGGCCAGGATGTTGCCGCAGTTCTGCCGGTCGCTGACGGAGGCGTGCTCGACGCCGAGCTGGAGGAAGAGGTAGTCGACGTCGGCGTCCGGCGCGTCGGACCGGCCGACGACCGCCACCTTGCTGGTCAGCGACGTCGCGCCGCCCAGGCCGTCGATCTGCCGCGGGTCCGGGGTGCCCATCAGCCGCAGCAGCAGGTCGTCGCGCGCGGCCGGGTCGGCGGGCAGGTCGGCCGCCTCGAAGTACAGGCCGCGCGACGTGCCGCCCCGCATGATCACGCAGGGCACGCCGGCGTCGTCGTAGCTCATGCGCCGCTCCCGCCCTGCTCCGCGGCGTAGGTCGCGTAGGGCACGTACTGGATGCCGAAGTCGGGCAGCCGCTGCCGCATGCCGTAGACGTCGAGGCCGACCGCGCCGCCGACGAACGCCGAGCGGGTCGCGGCCTCCTTGTCCTCCCGGGCCTGCGACAGCCCGACCACCTCGGCCGCGCGCCGCCGCTCGACGACCACGGCGCCGTCGTCGTCCGCGACCACCACGTCTCCGGGGTGGACGAGTTGGCCGCCGAGCACGACGGGGACGTTCACCGCGCCCGCGGTCGCCTTCACCGATCCCTGCGCACTGACCGCCGTGGACCAGACCGGGAAGCCCATCTCCCGCAGGTCGGCGACGTCGCGCACCCCGCAGGACAGCACCGCGCCGCGCACGCCCCGGCTTGCCAGCGACGTGGCGAACAGCTCGCCGAACAGGCCGTCGCTGCTCGGGGAGTTGGTGGCGACCACCAGGATGTCCCCGGGGCGGCACTGCTCGACGGCGACGTGCACCATCAGGTTGTCGCCGGGCCAGCACAGCACGGTCACCGCGGTGCCGGCCACCCGCGCCCCGGGCCACGCCGGCCGGTACTCCGGCCCGAGGTAGCCGGTGCGCCCCTGGGCCTCGTGCACGGTGGCCACGCCGAAGCGGGCCAGCGCGTCCGCGTCCTCCTGGGCCGCCCTGGGCGGGTCGGTCACAACCACTGTTCGCACGAGCAACCTCCGTCGTCGACCGGGCCGCACGACCTGCGGCGGGCCCCGGCGAGCGCTTTGATCGGCCGGATGATGGTTAAGCAATAATGGTGAACGATTTGGATTCTGTACCAGTCGGCCGCATCCGTCAACCGGCCCGTCGGACACCTTCCGCGCATCGCGAAACCGGCGCCCGGCGGATCACCGCCGGGCGCCTTTCCGCATTCGATACCCGCAGGTCAGGCCCAGTGGACGGCGTCCGCCTCCGGAACCCGCGGCTGCCGGTCCTGCCACGCGTCCGCCGCGGGGTGGCCGATGTTGACGGCGAGGATCGTGCGCCAGTTGCGGTCGCCGAAGAACTCCGCGTCGATGCCCGGGCCGTCGAAGCCGCCCATCGGGCCGGCGGCCAGGCCGACGGCCCGGACCGCCATGACGAAGTAGCCGGCCTGCAAGGTGGCGTTGAACCGCGCGTCCGCCTCGCCGAGCACCCGGTCGGCGGCGTAGCGCTCCTGTTTGGCGGAGGAGCCGGGCGCGATGAGGCCGAGCCGGGAGTGGAAGTCGAGGTCGGCGGCGAGCACCGCCGTGGCCGGGGCCGCCCGGACCTTCCTGGCGTTGCCCTTGCTCAGGTGCGGGACGAGCCGGTCCACGGCCTCCTCGCCCCGGACGAACAGGACGCGCAGCGGCTGGATGTTGCCGCCGGTGGGCCCCCAGCGGGTCAGCTCCCAGATCTCCCGCAGCTCGTCGTCGCCGACGGGGGTGTCGGTGAACGCCTTCGCGGTGCGGGCGGCGCGGAACAACTGCTTCCTGGCGTCCTCGGTCACGCCGGTCACCGGTCGACCACCCCGACCCATGCCAGGATCTCCGGGCCGACGTCGATCGGCACCACGCGGACGAGGGCGAGCGTGCCGTCCGCCGCGATCCGGAACACCCCGAGACCGGCCGGGACGTCCCGGACGCCGCCAGGTTCCCCGACCCGCATCGGCGCCATGTTGCCGGTGACCAGCACCCGCCCCGCCGGGTCCATGGTGATCGTGCGGGGGTGCAGTCCGCCGGAGTCGATCCGCTGCCGCAGCACCGGCTCGCCGGTGGCCTCGTCGAGGGCGAAGACCAGCACGGAGTTCTCGCCGCCCGGGAAGACCGGCACCGGGTCCGGCGACAGCCAGCTCGGCTGCTTCGGGTCGCGCACCCCGTCGTTGCGGTTGGCGATGTAGAGGAACTTCCCGTTCGGGTGCAGCCGCAGCGCCCCGCCGTCCTGGCGCGGCATGACGTGCTCGCGGTCCTGGAGCAGGTCGAGGGTCCACAGCGGCTCGGCGCCGATGTCCTCGCCGTCGACGGCGAGCACGGTCAGCATGTTCTGGCCCTCGAGTGAGAGGTACGCGGTGGGCAGCGTCGGGTGGAAGGCGACCTGGCGCGGGTTGAAGCCGGGCAGGCCGCTGTCCTCGGCGGGGGCGACGGAGTACAGGTTGGCCACGTGGCCGGCGTCGTAGGCGAGCACCTTCAGGGCGCCGGGCTTGTACTTGGGCGTGCCGTAGGGCTTCGACCCGCGGGCGGTGATGACCGCCCGCTCGCCGGAGGCGCACACCTGCACCTGGTGCGGCGAGCCGCCGTGGTCGAGGTCCGGCGGCATCGGCACCTGCGCGCCGATCGCGCCGTCGCCGGCCAGGGTGTGGACGGTCAGGCCCGGGGCGGAGCTGTACGCGGTGAGCAGGTGGGAGCTGCCGGCGTCGGTCGTGATGTCGATCGGCCGCGCCGGCAGCGGTGTCGGCTCACCGACGACGGTCAGTGCGCCGTCCGCGCCGACCCGTACGACGACCGCGTAGTAGGGGTCGCCGTCGGCGTCGGGCGAGCGGTCGGCGCAGGCGACGTACAGCAGGGGCAGTTCGGCATGCGGTCGGACGCACTGGACCCGCGAGGGCAGTTCCACCGAGCCGAGGTCGGTCAGCCGTGCGTCGGCGACGGTCAGGGCGTGCAGGGTGAGCCTTCGACCCACCGCCGTGCACAGCCGTACCGACGTGGGGACGTGGTCGGACAAGGGTTCCTCTCCTAGCGGTAGCGGCGACGGGTCGGTTCCCGTCAGCGGCCCTTGGCGCTCTTCTCGCCCTCGTGCCGCACGACCGCCCAGATCTCGGCCTCGATGTCGCGGTGCTTCTGCGTCTGCTTGAGCTCCAGCGGACGCGGCCGCTCGAAGGGGATGCGCCACTCCTGCACGATGCGCGCGGGCCGGGCGCTGAAGGCGATGACCCGGTCGGCCAGGTAGACGGCCTCGTCGATCTGGTGCGTGACGAACACGGCGGTCTTCTTCTGCTCGTCCCAGACCTTGAGCAGTTCGCCCTGCATCGTCTCGCGCGTCTGGGCGTCCAGACCGGAGAACGGCTCGTCGAGCAGCAGCACTTCGGGGTTGGAGGCGAGCGCGCGGGCGATGTTCACTCGCTGGCGCATCCCGCCGGAAAGCTGCGACGGGTAGAACTGCTCGAACCCGCGCAGGCCGGTGAGGGCGATCAGCTCCTCGGCGATCCGGTAGCGCTCGGCCTTGGGGCGCTTGGCGATCTCCAGGCCGTAGGCGACGTTGTCGATGATCGTGCGCCACGGCAGCAGGCTGGCGTCCTGGAAGACCACGGCCCGGTCGGGGGCCGGCCCGTGGGTCACCGTCCCGTTGACCGAGACGGTGCCGCCGGACAGCGGCACCAGACCGTCGATGGCCATCAGGAACGTGCTCTTGCCGGAGCCGCTGGGGCCCACGATGGCGACGAACTCCCCGTCGCGCAGTTCGAGGTCGACGTTGTCCACGGCGCGCACCGACTTGCCCTTGCGGACGTAGTCGACCGAGAGGCCCTTCGCACACAGCCGTGACGGCCTGGCGTCGGGCGCTCCGGAGGCGACGGGGTCGGATGTCGAGGAGGAATCGCCGACGGTCAGGCCGCCGTCACCAGTCATGTCATCACTCCGCTCGGCCTGCGACACCATGGTTTTCCGCATCGCTCTCGTGCCTTCCCGATGGTTTCCGCACTAGGGAAACGGTGTTGGTCCTGAGGTGGGGATGTGCCCGGGCGGCCGGTCCGCGCGGGGCGCCGGTCCGTCCCGGGCCGGTCAGTCTTCCGACGCCGGCAGCCGCCGGAACTCCCGTGACCTGATGAGCCACGCGTCGGCGGGCCTGCACACGTCGTAGGTCCGCTCGGACAGGCTCCGGATGCGGTAGCCCCCGCCGTCGACCGTCTCGATGAGCATGGAGGTGTGGCGTGCCCGCGCACCGTCCTCGGCGGGGTCGATCACGGCCTCGCCCATCCAGTGGACGCTGCGGCGCGCGGTCGCCTTGCGCCACCGCTCCTGCGAGTTGCGCAGGAGTTCCGCGTGGCCGCGCATCGTCTCGCCGCGGCCGTTCGAGCAGCGCCCGTCCTCGGTGAACAGCGCCGCCCAGTCCTCGGAGGCACCGGTGTCCTCCGCACGGCTCCAGCGTGCGAACAGTTCCCGGATCTCGAGCCGGTCGTCCGGCGTCAACGCGTCTGACATCCTGTGCGCTCCCCTTCTCCTTCGGTGCGTGCCCGTCAGGAGGCCTGGAGGACCTCGACCCGGCGGACGTGGAAGCGCCAGGCCCCGTCCTCGACGCGCAGCGTGTCCCGCTTCGCCTGCACGTTCACGATCGAGAACGTGCCGTCCTCCGACTTCTCCACGACCATCGCGTACGAGAACGCCTCGGCGCCCTCGGGCACCGGCTTGATCGTCACGTTGTTCACCCAGTGCACCCACCGGCGCACCTCCGGGCGCTTCCACCGCTCGGTGGCGAAGGCGGCCAGCGCCTCGCGGCCCACCGTCTCCTTGCCCGCCTTGCTGACGAACCGCCCGTCGGAGGTGAACAGCGCCGCCCACTCCTGCGCCGCGCCGGAGTCCTCGTACACGCTGTACTCCGCGAGCAGCTGGTGGATCGCCAACCGGTCCTCGGCGGTCAGCACGGTCGTCTCCAGGGTCCCCATCGCAAGCTCCTCGGCAGGTCCACGCGTCACCCCGCCGACCGGAACAGTCGACCGTTCGTAACGCCGTTGTCATCGGACGCTAGCTACAATCCCCCAGATTGGTCAACACTTTTGATGACAGAATCCGGGAAACAGTTCCGGCGTCGTCGGCGACAGGGCGTATATTGTTCATCTACTCTGTTCAGCAACACGGCGTCGCCGAGTGGCGCGCCGGCGGAGCTGAGCGAGGTCTCGTGCCTGACGTTCTCGCGGCCATCGGGCCGGACCTGCACCTGTGGACGCTGCGCACCGACGGGCCGGAACTGGCCCACCGGGGCGCCCTCACCATGCCCGCCCGGGTGCAGTACGGCTGGCCCCACGGGCGGTTGCCGATCGCCTACATCGCCTGCGCGGACCGCGGGCCCGGGTCCGCGGGACGGTACTTCCTGTGCGCGGTGCGCCGGGACCCCGACGGGCCGGTCCTGCTCCAGGAGCCCGTCCCGGTCCGGGACCGGCCGATCCACCTGACCGTGGACGCGGAGAACAGGCACCTGATCGTGGTCTACAACGAGCCGTCCGGCCTCACGGTCCACGCCCTGCTGCCCGACGGCACGCTGGCCCCGGGCGAGCCCTCCTCCCCCGACCTCGACCTCGGCGTCTACGCGCACCAGGCACGGGTCACGCCCGCCGGCGACCGGCTGATCGTGCCGAGCCGGGGCTGGGCGCAGGGGCCGGGCCGCGCCGCGGTGCCCGGACGGCTGAACGTGCTGTCCTACCGCGACGGGGTCGTCACACCCGAGCGGACCGTGGACCTGGCCGGCAAGGGCGGGGTGGAGCTGTTCAACCCGCGGCACGTGGACTTCCACCCGACCCGCCCGCTGCTGTTCGTCGCGCTCGAACCGCAGAACCAGCTCGTCACCCTGCGCCTGGACGAGGCCGGGGTGCACGACGAGCCGCTGGCCGTCACCCCGCTGCTGCCGCCCGGCGAGCCGGCGCCGCGCCAGCTCGCCGCCGCCCTCCACGTGCACCCGGAAGGGCGGCTGGTCTACGTGTCCAACCGCGCCGACGGGATCGAGGGCGGCGGCGAGCGGGGTCCCGGCTGGGTCACGCCCGAGGTGCCCCCGGTCTTCGCCGGCGGCCGGAACAGCATCAGCGTGCTGGGGATCGGCGGCCTCGGCGGCCGCACCGAGGTCCTGCGGGAGGTCGAGACGGGCGGCATCTTCCCCCGCACCTTCTCGGTGGACCCCACCGGACGCCTGCTGCTCGTGGCGAACATGAAGCCGATGGCGGTGCGCGAGGACGGCCGGCTGCGGACGGTCCCCGCCTCCCTGGCCGCGTTCCGGATCAGCGGGTCGGCGCTCGACCCCGCCGGGAGCTGGCCGATCGACGTCGGCCGCGAAACGATGGAGTGGATGGCCGTGCTCTGAGGCGTCGCGGACCCGCCGGCCGACCAGCCGTCGGCCCCCGGCCCCCGGCCCCCGGCCCTCAGCGGTCAGCCCTCAGCCCTCAGCCCTCAGCCGTCAGCGGCCCTCCGGCCGGCGCGCCCGGAGGTAGTCCAGCACGGCGGCGACGCAGTCCGCCGGCTTCGAGGCGGAGATCTGCCGGCCCTCGGTGCTGATCTCGATCTCGGTGAAGGCCGAGTCGGGGATGATCGACTGCCACCGGCGGATCTCCGGGATCGGCGTCTCGGCGTCGCTGTCGACGACCAGCGTGGGCGTGCCGATGCCCGGCAGCAGCGAGTACTCCTCGGTCTCCCACGCCATCCTCAGCACCTCGCCCATGACCCGCGGCGAGCAGTTGGTGTACAGGTCCACCCACCACTCGGTCATCGCCGGGTCGACGGCTCCGAGCCGCTCCTCCATGGTGTCGCGCGCCCAGCGCTCCAACCCCTCGCGGCCGCCGATCTCGCGCGGGAGCCGCTGCCCGTGGTCGTCCGGCCCGAACCGGATCGTCATGGGGGTGCAGACCAGGGACAGCGTGTGCAGCCGTTCGGGATGGCGCGTGGCGAAGTGCAGCCCGATCCGCCCGCCGAGCTTCGTGCCGACGAAGTGGACCTTGTCCAGGCCCATGCCGTCGAGGAAGGCCGCGAGGTCGTCGGCGTAGCGGTCCATCGACCACGGGTAGCCCTCGGGCGGGATGCTCGACCCGCCCCACCCACGCAGGTCCACCCGCACCACGCGGTACTCGGCGGCCAGCGGCGGAACCCACGCGTACCACTCGGCGATCGAGCCGCCGACGCCGTGCACCAGCAGGACGGTCTCCGGCGTGCGCCAGGGCTCGACGAAGCAGTCGTCCTCGTACCGCATGGTGAGCGTGTCGTCGATGGTGATGTCGGGCATGGTCGCGTCTCCTTCGCTTCGGGCCGGTCGCCCGGCCGGGAACCGGCTGTGGACGCGGCGCGAGGGCGGAGGCCGACCGCCTCCGCCCTCGCGCCGCGCGTGGTTGCGGATCAGGGTTTGGTGCCCGCGAACGAGGTGTCCGCGACGTCCTTCTCGGTGAGCCCCTTGACCTGCGGCACCAGCGCGGCGACCGCCGACAGCGTGCCCTGCACCGCGGGCAGGTTGATCGCGCAGGTCGACGACCAGGTGTAGGCGTTGGACTGCGGACCGGTCGCGATCGAGATGTCCTTCGCGCAACTGGCCGCGGTGGAGCCGGTCTTCTGGCAGGCGGCGACCGCGGCCTTCGGGTTGGCCCGGACCCAGTCGGCGGCCTGGCCCATCGCCGTGACGAACTTCTTGAGCGCGGCCCCCTGGGAGTCGATCAGGTCCTGCCGGGCGAAGATGGCGCCGGAGATGAGCTTCACCGGGCTCGCCGCGCCGGTGAGGATGATGCGGCTCTCCAGCTCGTCGGGGACCGTGGTCGTCGGCAGTTCGGTGGCGTCGATGCGGCCGGACTCCAGCGCTCCGATGCGGGCGGCGGTGCCGCCGAGCGCCAACTGCTTGATGTCGCCGCTCTTGATCCCGCTGTGGGACAGGACCGCCAGGTTGTAGATCTGGTCGCCGCCGCCGACGCTGGAGATGCCGATCGTCTTGCCCTTGAGCTGGGAGACGTCCGTGATCCCCTTACGCGCCACGATCACGTAGTTCTGGTCGGTGTACTCACCGATGATCTTGCCCGAGATGCTCTTCTTCGCGATGTCGCCGATCCACTCGGAGGCGTTGCCGATCACGACGTCCAGCGACTTGCTCGCGAGTTCGGCCGCGGTGGCGGTGTCACCGCCGGCGATGTCCGTCTCGCTGACGTCCAGGCCGTTCTTCTTGAAGAAGCCCTGCGCCTGGGCGGCGAAGAACGGGGTGGCGTCTTCGTTGCCCGGGCTGCTGCCGACCCTGATCTTGATCAGCCCGTTCGTCGTGGTGCCCCCGGAGGAACCCCCGGAACCGCCACCTCCACAGGCCGCCAGCGCCATGGCCATGGCGGCGGCAGCGGCCACCCACGCACCCGCACGCACCCGTGTGCGTGCCCGCGCACCCGGCACTCCCGGCTGAAGTCGCTGAAGATCCACGCGTTCTCTCCTTTGTTGCGGAACCGACTGGCTGCGCCGCTGGACCAGCGGCCCGAACATTCCCGGCGGCCGGCCGGCTCATCGCTGCGTCGGGACGATCGTGCGGCTGCTGAACAGCCACCGGCCGTCCTCGCGGCGAAGCTCGTCGACCTTGGACACCAGGTCCCGGATGGTGAACCCGTCCGCGTGCCGGAGCACGGACATCGCGGCGGACTCGGCACGGGCGCCGTCGGAGGTCGCCTCGACGGTGACATTACCGACCAAGTGCACGATGTCCCGAGCTGCCGGCTTCTCCCAGCGCTTCCTCGCGTGCCGGGCGAGCTCCTCGCGGCCGGCCACCGAGACGCCCTTGCTGTTGGTGAACCGGCCGTCCTCGGTGAAGAGGGCGGCCAGGTCGTCGGCCTGCCCGGAGTCCTCGGCGACGGTGTACTTCGCGATCAGCTCGTGGATCGCGGCCCGGTCCTCGGCCGGCAAGGACACGGCTTCGGAGCCCTCGGGGCGACTCGGTGATCCCATCGTGACGACCTTCCTGCTGGTTGGTGTCCGGTGCCGTCGAGCGCTTCCCGACCTGCTACGACCTGTCACCGCGACCGGCCCGAACGTTAGGATGCTGTACAACATTAGTCAATGGCTTTGTCCACGACATCACTCAACGATTTACGTGAACGATCTGAGATCCGGCACTCGCCGGGAGAGGACGCCGAACCGTGCCCCGGCCCGCGCCCGGCGCTCCGTTGCTGAGCGCCACCTTCTCCTCACTGCGCACGCGCAACTACCGGCTCTTCTTCTTCGGCCAGCTCGTCTCCATGAGCGGCACGTGGATGCAGACGGTCGCCCAGTCGCTGCTGGTGCTCAGCCTCAGCCACTCCGGCTCGGTGCTCGGCCTGACCGTCGCCGCGCGGTTCGGCCCGCTGTTCCTGCTGGGTCCGCAGGGCGGGGTGATCGCCGACCGCATGGACAAGCAGCGCGTGCTGTACGTGACACAGTTCCTGTCCGGGGTCCTGGCCTGCGCGTTCGGCGTCATCACCCAACTCGGCGCGATGCACGTCTGGATCATCTACGTGCTCGCGGTGCTGCTCGGGCTGGTCGAGGTCTTCGACACTCCCGTGCGGCAGTCCTTCATTCCCGAGCTGGTCTCGGACGGCCAGATCGGCAACGCGGTCTCGCTCAACTCCGTCTCGGGCAACCTCGCCCGCGTGCTGGGCGCGGCGGCCGGCGGGGCGGCCGCCGGCGCCCTGGGCCTCACCCTGTGCTTCTACCTCAACGCGGTCTCCTTCGCGGCCGTGCTGGCCACGCTGGCGATGATGGACAAGTCCGCCATCCGCGGCCGGCCGCCGCGGCCGCGCGCCAAGGGCGAGCTGCGCGCCGGGCTGCGCTACGTCCGCCGGAGCCCGGACCTGCTGGTCCCGCTGGTGATGCTCACCGTGGCGGGCACCCTCGCCTGGGAGTTCCAGGTGACGGTTCCGCTCATCGCCACGGACACGTTCGGCGGCGGCGCGTCCACCTACGGGATCATGACCGCCGCGATGGGGGTCGGTGCGATCGTCGGCGGGCTCACCGCGGCGACCCGCAGGCCGACCGGCTCGCGGACCCGACTGCCGTACGCGGCCATCGGCTGGGGGCTGGCGATCGACTTCGCCGCGCTGGCGCCGACCCGGGCGGTCGAGTACGTCGCGCTCGCCTTTGTCGGCTACGGCGCCATCACGTTCAACTCGATGGCCAAGACCACGTTGCAGCTCGCGGCGGCTCCCGAGATGCGCGGACGGGTGATGGCCCTGTGGGCGCTCGGCTGGCAGGGATCGACGCCGATCGGCGCGCCCCTCGTGGGTCGGGTGGGCGCGGCGTTCGGCGCACGGTTCTCCCTGCTGGCCGGCGGCGTGCCCTGCCTGCTGATGGGGATCGCCGTGCTGGCGGCCGTCGCACCGTCACGGCGGGCGCGACGGGAACGACGGGCGCACCTTCAGCCCAGGGTGACGACGGCGCCGGAGGCCGAGGACTGACGGATCGCGTCCAGCAGCCGGTGCAGCGTCACCGCGACGGCGAAGTCGGGCGCCGCGCCCTCCTCGCCCCGGATCGAGCGGGCGAACTCGTGGTACGCCACGCCCACTCCGTAGGGCTGGATCGTCTCGGTGACCCGCGGCACCGTCACGTACTGCGCCGGGACCTCCAGCGGCTTCAGCGCGTTCGTGCCCAGGGCCACGCGCAGGACCGGGTCGCTGTTCTGCGGGTGGTAGTCGCCCTGGATCGTCAGCGTCCCCTTGCGGCCGTAGACCTCGATCCGGAAGCCCTCGCCGGCGAACGGCACCATGCTGGCGTACGAGGAGAACGTCGCACCGCCCGTGAGGGTGCCGGTGACGATGACGGTGTCCGGCGCGTCGACGTCGACGTACTCGTCGGCGTCGATGGAGTGCCACTGCTTGACCTGGGTCGTGGTCTGCGCGCTGAGCGTGCGGACCGCGCCGCCGAGCAGGAAGACCACGGTGTCCAGGGTGTGCCCGTTGGTCACCGTGAGCGTGTTGGCCCCGGTGTCGGCGGCGGCCGACCAGGCGAAGTCGGTCCGCTTGGCCAGCGCCCCCGACGTCACGGTGCTCGCCCGGCAGGACAGCACCTCGCCGATGTGGCCGTCCGCGATCAGGTCGCGCACGTACCGGTAGGCGGGGTGCACCCGGGCCTGGAGGCCGACGGCCGTGACGATGCCGCGTTCGGCGGCGAGTTCGGCGAGCTCGACCGCCTCCTCGGTGGTCCGGCCGAGCGGCCACTCGGTGTAGACCGGCTTGCCGGCCAGCAGCGCGTCCTTCGCGACCTGGTGGTGGGAGGGGACCCGTACCACCACCGACACCGCCTCGATGTCCTCACGCGCGAGCATCTCGCGGTAGTCGTCGAACGCGAGCTCCGCCCCGAACTTCCGGGCGGACTCCTCCGCGCTCTCCCGGCGCGTGGTGCAGACCGCCGCCAGTTCGACGTCCTCGCTCGCCGCGATCGCCGGCAGGTGCGCGCGGGCCGCCCAGCCGTGGGGCCGGCTGCTGGCTCCGATGACGCCGATCCTGACCTTGCCACTCATCACGCGTTCCTCTCCCGCGCGGGCCCGGCGACTCGACGAGTCGACGGGCCCGCACTGTGTGTGTCGTGCTGTTCCGCGGCTCCGCTCACGCCTTCCACCGCTGCATCCGGCCCTCGAACCATCCGGCGGCCTGGGTCAGCACGATGCCGAGGAGCGTCAGGATGATCACCGTGGCGTACATGACCGGCATGTTGAAGCCGCCCTGTGCGTTGATCAGGATGTTGCCGAGGCCGGACTGCGAGCCGAAGATCTCACCGGTCACCACGCCGATCACGGCACGGCCGACCGACAGCCGCAGGCCGGTCATGAAGAACGGGATCACCGACGGCGCCACGATCGTGCGGATGATCTGCAGGTCGGAGGCGCCGCAGCTCTTGGACAGCCGCATCAGACTCTGGTCGACGTTCTGCACGCCCGATGCGGTGTTCATGAGCATGACGACGATGCAGCTCAGCAGCACCACCACGATCTTGGGCGTCATGCCGATGCCGAAGATCAGGATCAGCAGCGGGATGACGGCCAGGTGCGGCATGCAGTTCAGGGCGACGACGATCGGTTTGAGGAACTCGTCGAACCACTTGTACCAGCCCGTCAGGATGCCGAGCCCCGCACCCACGACGATCGAGATGCCCAGCCCCAGGGCGAACTCCTCGGCCGACACCTTGAGGTCGGTCGGGAAGGTACCGCTGGCCACCACCGTCTTCATGGCCTTGGCCACGACCCACGGGCCGGGCAGGAACGTCGTGTTGACCAGCTTCGCGTGGTACTCGACCTCCCAGCCCACGATGACCAGGACGAGTGAGGACAACCCCAGCAGGATCGGCCGCACCCGCTTCCAGGTCATCCTGGGCGGCACGCGGCTCTCCCGAGGCTGCTCGGTGGCCGTCGCGGTGGCCTTCGCCGGTGATCGCGTCAGACTTGCTCCAGGCCGCACTGGGCTACCTCTCGCTCAGATGAGGACCTACCGCCGGGGCGGCAAATCGTTCAACAAAATTGACCCCCCAAGATGGTGATGAACGTAACCCTGGGCTCTCGCGGGTGTCAACAGCCTGGCGGCAGCCTCCGTGCTCTCACCTCCCGAGGTTCGCCTCCCAGTCCGCCGGCAGCGCGATCTTCTTGGCGGTGGGGTAGCCGTGGCTCTGGTTCTGCACGAAGCCCTTGCTCTGGTTGCGGCCCGGGTCACCGCTGAGCACGATGCCGATCCCCTCGGGCTTGACGAACACCGGCACCAGGCGGTCGGGGTCGTCGGACTCGACGTAGGCCGAGGAGACCATCCCCTCCGCGTGGAGCTGGCGCAGGTCGTACTCGGTGTACCCCAGCTCCCACGCGTGCCGGTTGAGGGTGCTGACCTTGATCCTGGTGTGGTCGAAGAGGTACTGCTGGACGTCGCGCTTCGACAGCCCGTTGCGCGCGATGATCTTGGCCACCCCGGGGCTCATGATCAGCAGCGGGAAGTTCTTCCCCTTCTTGATCCCGGTGTGCGCCCAGCCCGCGCAGGTGCCGCCGAAGATCTCGACCAGGGTGTCGAGGTGCTCCTTGGCGGTGTCGCCGGCGGTGTAGATCGGGATGGTCGACGCCATGACGCTCTGCACCGTCACCACGTTGTCCTCACGGGAGAAGCCGAACGTCTCCGCGTGCGAGGTCCATCCGACCTCGGTCACGGCGTCCTCGTTCTCCGCCAGGACGACGTTCATGCCCAGGCCGATGGAGGCCTTGTCGCTGTCGTCCGGCGAGAAGCGCAGCCCCACGATGTTGCGCATGAACATCCGGGCGAAGCGGCCGATGCTGGTGTTGGCCTGCCGGCCGACGCGCATCACCGCGGTCTCGTAGTTGAAGTCGAGCTGCTTCACGATCGGGCCGCTGACCACGACGAGGGGTTCGAGCCCCGGCGTGGCGCCGAAGTCGCGCGCGTAGAAGTTCGGTTCGGCCATGGCCTCGACGATGCCGATGAGGATCGGCAGGTACTCCGGACGGCAGCCCGACATGACGCCGTTGACGGCGACGCTCCAGACGGTCGCCTCGCGGTTCTCCGGCTGGATGACCCCCAGCACCTCGGCGGGGTCGCGGTCGGTGAAGCGCAGGAACGCCTCGACGCGGTCGAGGGTGGGCGGCACGATCGGCAGGCCGTCGGACCACTGGTTCTTCAGGAAGTACTCGTTCACCTCGTCGAACGTGCCGGTGAACACGATCGAGCCGGGCTCGGGCTCGACCACCGGAGCGGCGGTGGTCACCGTGCGGGTGAGCTGCTCCACGATGTTGGGGACCAGCACGTCGATGGTGTTGCGCCGCAGCTCCTCGTCGCTCTGGTTCATGATGACGCCGGGGAACTCCGAGATGCAGAGGTCGGCCATCCCCTCCATGCGCGCCACGGTGCCGGCCTGCCGCAGGAACGACGTCGCGACGATCGTCGTGCTCGGCACGCCCGCCTTCTCGGCGACCATGCTCGCGCGGACGACCGCGGGGGTACAGGTTCCGCAACTGCCGACGCCGGTGATGACCGCGTCGACGCCGTACTCCTTCAGCTTGTCGGGAAGCACCGGAAGGGTGTCCTTCCCGTGGCGCGGGCCGTGGATGTTGCCGAACTCGTCGGGCCCGACGAACGTGATGCCGGGATAGCGCTCGCTGAGCACCTCCTCCACGATGGGGCGCATCTCGTTGTGCCGGAACCCGTAGTGCGACAGGTGTCCGATCGTCGCCTTCGACAGGTCCGATATGCGCGGCTTCGCCTCGATCTCCTTCACGGTCGAGGAGGCGAGCGGCCACGTGACCTCGTACACCGGTTCGTTCATCATCTGCCCCATTCTCCGCAGGGAGCGTCCCGCTCCGATCACCTGCATTGGTGAACAATCGAAACGTAGCAAGATGCTTGACTGTCGTCAAGCATCTTGTGGAGCAGGCACAACCGCTCCGCCCAGCCGCGCGCCCGCCGCCGCGACCGCGACCAGGGCGGCGGGCCGGCCGGGGGGTTGACCCCGTCACGCGGCCCAACTAGGGTCCAATATTGAGCATCGAAATCGTTCACCACTTGGGTCCCGCCGTGGCGGACCGGCTCCTTCCGACGTCCCGGCGCCCCGCCCAGGGCCGACCTGGATCGCCAACTCACGGATGAGGAAACAGAGATGGACTACGACGTCGTCATCGCCGGTGCGGGGCTGGCCGGCCTCACCGCCGGCCTCACCACGGCGCGCTTCGGGCTCAGGACGCTGGTGGTCGAGCAGCTCGCCCCCGGCGGCCAGGTGATGAACATCGAACGCATCGAGAACTTCCCCGGCTTCCCCGACGGCGTCTCCGGCGCCGAACTCGGCCCGCTGGTCCAGCAGCAGGCGGAGGACGCGGGCGCGGAGTTCACCATGGACACCATCACCGCGCTGGAGCGCACCGGCGAGGAGTTCGCGGTGGTCGGCGAGAGCGGATCCCACCGCACCCGCGCCGTGGTCATCGCCACCGGGTCGTCCCGGCGCACGCTGGGCGTGCCCGGCGAGGCGGAGTTCTTCGGCCGCGGGGTCGCCCAGTGCGCCGCGTGCGACGGCTACTTCTTCGCGGGCAAGCGGGTCCTGGTGGTGGGCGGCGGCGACTCGGCGCTCGACGAGGCGCGGGTCCTCCTGGACAACGGAGTGCGGCAGGTGCTGCTGGCCCACCGCGGGGAGCGCTTCAGCGCCCAGGGCGTCATCCGCGACCGGATCGCGTCCCTCGACGCCGTCGAGACGGCCTTCGGGACGGAGCTGACCGGCATCAAGGGCGACAAGCAGGTCGCCGAGGTCGTGCTGCGCCAGGGCGGCCAGGAGCGGACCGAGGCCGTCGACGGCGTCTTCGTCTACGCCGGACTCCAGCCCAACAGCGAGTGGGTCCGCGCACTGGTGGACGTGGACGCGGCCGGACACGTCGTCGTGGACCCGTTCCTGGCGGCCTCGGTGCCCGGCGTCTACGCCGCGGGCGACATCCGCCAGCACTCGGTGGCCCACCTCGCGGCCTGCGCGGGCGACGGGGCGACGGCGGGGGTCGGCGTCGCCCGCCACCTGGGCGCCCGCTGACCCGGTCCCGCCGCCGGCACCGAAGGGCACACGCGGGAGACCGCCCGGCCCTCCCGCGCCCCCCGTCCGGGGCGCGCGGTCCGTACGAACAACGAGGAAGAAAGCATCCCATGACGCTGCTTCAAGGCCGGACCGCCGTCATCACCGGCGGCGCCCAGGGCATCGGGTTCGCCATCGCGGAGACCTTCGTCAAGGAGGGCGCCCGGGTCGTCATCGGCGACCTCGACCTCGCCGCCGCGCAGGCGGCGGCCGAGAAGCTCGGCGGACCGGACACGGCGCGGGCGGTGCGCTGCGACGTCACCGACACGGCGCAGACGAACGCGCTGGTGGACGCCGCGGTCGAGGTCTTCGGCTCCCTCGACGTGATGGTCAACAACGCGGGCATCACCCGGGACGCGACCATGCGCAAGATGACCGAGGAGCAGTTCGACCAGGTCATCGCGGTGCACCTGCGGGGTGCCTGGAACGGCACCCGCAAGGCGGCCGCCGTCATGCGCGAGCAGAAGCGCGGCGCGATCGTGAACATCTCCTCGCTGTCGGGCAAGGTCGGCATGATCGGCCAGACCAACTACTCCGCCGCCAAGGCCGGCATCGTGGGCCTGTCCAAGGCCGCCGCCAAGGAGGTCGCCCACCACGGGGTACGGGTCAACGTCATCCAGCCGGGGCTGATCCGCTCGGCGATGACCGAGGCCATGCCCCAGCACGCGTGGGACCACAAGATGACGGAGATCCCGATGCAGCGGGCGGGAGAGGTCCACGAGGTCGCCGGGGTCGCGCTGTTCCTCGCCTCGGACCTGTCGTCGTACATGACCGGCACGGTGCTGGAGGTGACGGGCGGCCGGCTGATGTAGGGCCGGGCCGCCAGGCCCTCCCCGGCGGCGCCGGCCTCCCCCGACGGCCCCGCCCTTCCCCGGCGCCCGGCCTTCCCGGCGGCCCGCCCTGCCCGACGGCTCCCGTTCCCGACCGCGCGAAAGGCGCCTCCCCATGCGTGAAGCAGTCATCTGCGAACCCGTTCGCACCCCCATCGGCCGGTTCGGCGGCGCGCTGAGGCCGCTCGGCGCCGCCGAACTCGGCGCGGCCGCCCTGAAGGGCCTGCTCGGCCGTACCGGGCTGGACCCGGCCGCGATCGACGACGTGATCCTCGGCCACTGCTTCCCCAGCAGCGAGGCGCCGGCAATCGGCCGCGTCGTCGCGCTCGACGCGGGACTGCCCGTCGAGGTGCCCGGCCTCCAGGTGGACCGCCGCTGCGGCTCCGGCCTGCAAGCCGTCCTCCAAGCCGCGATGCAGGTCCAGTGCGGCGCCGGGGACCTGCTGGTGGCCGGCGGGACGGAGTCCATGAGCAACGCCCCCTTCTACAGCGACCGCATGCGGTGGGGCGCCGGCGGCGCCGGGGTGATGCTGCACGACGGCCTGGCCCGCGGCCGGGTCACCGCCGGCGGCCGCGACCACCCGGTGCCCGGCGGCATGCTGGAGACGGCGGAGAACCTGCGCCGGGAGTACGGGATCGGCCGCGAGGAGCAGGACCGGCTGGCGCTCGCCTCCCACCGGCGGGCCGTCGCCGCGCAGCGCTCCGGGGTGTTCGCCGAGGAGATCATCCCGGTGACGGTGCCCGGCCGGAAGGGCGCGACGGTCGTGGACACCGACGAGCACCCACGCGCGGACACCTCCCTGGAGGCGCTGGCCCGGTTGCGGCCGGTGATGTCCGGCCAGGACCCCGAGGCGACCGTCACCGCGGGCAACTCCAGCGGGCAGAACGACGCCGCCGCGGTGTGCGTGGTCACCCATCCCGCGCGTGCGGCCGAGTTGGGCCTGCGGCCTCTGGTGCGGCTGGTGTCGTGGGCCGTGGCCGGGGTGCCGCCGCGGACCATGGGCATCGGCCCGGTCCCGGCGACCGCGGCGGCGCTGGACCGGGCCGGCCTGAAGCTGGCCGACATCGACCTGATCGAGCTGAACGAGGCGTTCGCGGCGCAGGCACTGGCCTGCACCCGCGCCTGGGGCCTGGCGGAGGCCGACTTCGCGCGGGTGAACGTGCACGGCTCGGGTATCTCGCTCGGCCATCCGGTCGGCGCGACGGGCGCCCGCATCCTGGCCACGCTGGCACGGGAGATGGACCGGCGGGGCGCGCGGTACGGCCTGGAGACCATGTGCATCGGCGGCGGGCAGGGCCTGGCGGCGGTCTTCGAGCGGGTGGGTGCCTGATGCCGCGGATCTTCCACGACCTCGACGAGATCGAGGCGGCCCTGGACCAGGAGATGGGCCCCACGGACTGGCTCACCGTCGACCAGCCCAGGATCGACGCGTTCGCCGACGCGACCGGCGACCACCAGTGGATCCACGTGGACACCGCGCGGGCCGCGGCCGGGCCGTACGGCGGCACGATCGCGCACGGGTACCTGACGCTGTCGCTGATCCCCGGTTTCGGCGAGCGGCTCTTCACGCTCGCGGCCGGGTCCGGGCGGGTCAACTACGGCGTGAACCGGGCGCGTTTCCCCGCACCGGTGCCGTCCGGCTCGCGGGTCCGGGCCGTCGCCCGTTTCGTCGACCTGCGCCGGACGCCCGCCGGGGCCGCCCTGACGGTGCGCTACACCCTCGGGATCGACAAGGGCGCCAAGCCGGCGTGCGTCGCGGAGACCGTCACGCTGATCCTCCCCGCCCGGGACACGACCTTCCCCGAGACAGGCCGCCGGCCCACCTGATACCGGCTGGCGGTTCTGCCCGACGGCACGGTGCGGAGTGCCGCCGGGGGCCGTGCGGCTCCGCCACGCGCGGGGCGGAGCCGCACGGGTTCACCCGTTCCGGCGCGACGCCGGCGCTCACCCGGTTCCGCGCGACGCCGATACCGCCGATGCCGCCGATGCCTCCTGAACCGCCTGGGCCGGCACCATCTGGAGGCAGACCGGCACCGGAGTGGCGACGACCTGACCGGTGGGCTCCGGTACGCCGTTGCCGGGGTCCACGCGGAAGGTCACGACGTTCCCGGACGCCTGGTGGCCGACGTACAGGTGCCGGCCGTCGGGGTCGAGCACGAGGCTGCGCGGGATCTCCCCGCCGGTGGCGGTGCGTCCGCCCGGCAGGAGGCGGCCGGTGCCCGGGTCGATCAGGAAGGTGACCAGGCTGTCCGGGCCGCGCTCGGGCGGCTCGCCGCTGGAGCCGTGGCTGCGCGTGGTGACGTACAGGAACCGGCCGGTCGGGTGCACGGCGATCCCGCTCGCGGAGCGGTAGCCGGTCGTGCCCTCCGGGAGGACCGGCGCGGTCTGCGTCGCGCGCAGCCCCCCGTGCTCCGGCTCCCAGGCGAACACCGTGACGGTGGCGGCCATCTCGTTGACCAGGTAGACCACCGGCGCGGTCGGGTGGAAGACCGTGTGCCGGGGTCCGGAGCCGGGCGGCAGGCACGCACCGCCGTCCGGGAGCGCGGACAGCCTGCCGCGGTCGGCGTCCAGTCCGTAGACCTCCAGCCGGTCCGTGCCGAGGTCGGCGACCAGGACGAACCGGTTGGCGGGGTCGAGGGTCACCGAGTGCGCGTGCGGTGAGGTCTGGCGCCGGGGGTGGACGCTGGAACCGCGGTGCCGCCGCACGTCGCAGGCCGGTCCGGGCCGGCCGTCGTCGCCGAGCGGGAGCAGGTGGACCGTGCCGCCGTGGAAGGTCGCAACGATCAGGTGGCGGCCGGTGGCGTCCACCACGCCGTGGCAGGGCGACGGTTCGCCGAGCGGGACGGTGCCGAGCGCGGTCAGCCGGCCGGTGCGGGGGTCGGCCGCGAAGGCGCTGACCCCGCCGCCGGGGTGCCCTTCGAAGTCGCGCACCTCGTTCATGGCGTACAGGAAGCGGCCGCCGGGGTGCACCGCCAGCCAGCCGGGGCGCGGCGTCGGTACGCTGCCGGCGGGCCGGAGGTCGCCGGTCCGCGGGTCCACCCGCAGCGCGTAGACGCCGAACGCCGTGTCGACCGGGTCGCGGTGGTAGGCCCGGGGGAAGGTGCCCACGTACAGATGGGCCGGGCGGGGGTCGGGTACGGCGGCCGCGGAGGTCACGGGCGTCCTTTCGGATCGGGGCGCGGACCCGGGGCCGGGTCCGGGCGGGGGGTCCGCGCCGGGAACCGGCAAGCGGAACAAAGAGTGTCCAATCTTGTTCTACAATCGGAGCGAACGACTCTCCTGGGCCCGCTGGAGCCGCGATCCGGCCCGCCGGAGAGCCCGCAGCCAGACGACATACGGAAGTGGACGCATCGATGCCCTCCCCGGTCAGCTCCGCCCAGGACGCCGAGCCCACCGCCGAGCGGTCCCGTTCTCGCGACACCGCGAAGATCGAGACGGCCTACCGGCAGTTGAAGCACGACATCACCTCGGGGGTGTACAGCCCCAACGAGCGCCTCGTCGAAGCACCGCTGGCCCAGACGCTCGGTATCAGCCGCAACACGCTGCGCGCGGTGCTGGCCCGGCTGGAGTCCGACGGCCTGGTCGTCCTGGAGCCGAACCGCGGGGGACGCGTGCGCGCCTTCAGCCTGGAGGACGCCCGTGACATCCTCCAGGTCCGCGAGGTGCTCGAAGGCCTCGTCGCCGGACTGGCCGCCGAGCGGGCCACCCCCGAGCAGCGCACCAGGCTGCGCGAGGTGGTCGAGGCGACCGAGCAGGCGCTGAAGGAGGACGACCTCATGCGGTACACCTCCCTCAACCGCGAGTTCCACTCGCTCGTCATCGAGGCGGCCGACAGCCCGCGGGCGGCGACCATGCTCGACTCGCTGCTCTTCCCGCTGGTGAAGTTCCAGTTCCAGGCGGTGATGGTGCCCGGCCGCAAGGCCAACTCGCTCAAGGAGCACCGCGCGGTCCTCCTCGCCATCGAGGCGGGCGACACCGCCAAGGCCGAGCGCGTCGCCAGGGCGCACATCAAGCAGGTGGACGCCACCCTGGACCGTTTCGGCCCGGAGACGGGCAAGCCCACCGACTGATCCGCGCGTCCGTCACGGGGCCCGCAGGTCCTCGGGCAGAAGGGGCAGCACGGACGTGGAGTGGTCGGTCAGCGGGTCCCGCCGGGGCCGGCGCCAGGTGCGGCGCGCGGACAGCTCGAAGAACTCGGGCAGGGACGCGGCCAGGACGAGCAGGTCCCACAGGCGGTCGGCCCGCTCGCCCTCCGGGCCCGGACCGAGCACGGGTCCGTAGAACCCGCGCTCGCCCTCCGCGGTCCGCACCACCAGGACCGGCGAGGACTCACCGTCCCCGACGTACTCCGCGGCCTCGTGGTGCGCGGCCACCACGAGTTCGTCCAGCGCGGGGTCGTCGACGGCGTCGAGGTAGGCCGGCGCGTACGCCGCGACCATCTCGCGCACCAGGTCGGGGTGGTGCGGCCGGGTGTCCTCGTGGGTGGCCCAGCCGTACGCCGCGTAGAGGCGTCCGACCAGGTCGTCGGCGCCGTCGCGGTGCGCGGCCTCGACCACCCGCAGGAACACCTTCGAGGCGGCCGGGTACCCGCGCTTCTTCCCGGGCACCTCCTCGGCCGCGGTTCCGAACCACCGGTCCGCGGCCCGCCACCGCACCGGCACGTCGTGCTTGCGCGCCTGCGGCTCCAGCCAGCGCGAGGCCCGCCACCCCGTGGCGCACGTGGGGTCGAAGTACAGGGTGGCGCCGAGGACGGGGACGGTCATGGCCGGGCCTTTCACGAAGCGGGCTGCTGCGGGCGTTCCGGGTCGAGAGGGCGTCGGCCCACCCACCGGCGGCCGGACGACGCCCTGCCTGGCATCATTGTAGAACGATTTTGCCGCATAACAAAGATGAACCATAGCGGTGCTAGGAAAGGCGGCCGGTTCAGCCCTTGCGTGCCTTGACCTCCTCGGTGAGTTGGGGGACGACGTTGAACAGGTCGCCGACGACGCCGTAGTCGACGAGGTCGAAGATCGGCGCCTCGGCGTCCTTGTTCACCGCGACGATCGTCTTGGACGTCTGCATCCCGGCCCGCTCACCCTTCCCCGGTGCCCTGCCATCCCAGAGGCCGGATCATCAACCCGGTGGGGAAGGACAGCCGGCTGACCGGGACCAGCCACGCCGCCCACGCCTCCAGCGGCTCCGGCAGCGGCAGCCCCCTGCGCTCGGCCGCGTCCGTGACGTGGCCCAGCGCGGAGACCAGCGCCCGCCACTGGTCCGGCCGCACCGCGGGGGTCCGCGCGAGGGCACCGTCGGCACCCGGCCCGGCCGGCTCGGCCCGCGCCGCGGAGATCTCCTCCTGGAACTCCCGCCACCTGCTCCCGGGGGACGTGGTCGCCCGGTGGTGCAGGCGCTGGAAGAAGGCCGGGCCCGCGGTCGGGTAGGCGACGAGCAGCGCGAGCAGCACCATGCCCGCCCGGTAGGGGAAGTACGCCACCTCGCGCCGGTCGCCGGTGTCCGGGTCGCGCAGCTCGGTGCGCTGCTCGGCGAGGTCGCCCGCACGGTGGTCCCGGCGGATGGCGTTGAGCAGACCGTAGGAGTTCGCGAGCCGCTTCACCGCCCGCGGCGTGCTGACCAGCAGGGGCGGTCCGAGCAGGTTGAGCAGCGCCAGCTCGTCGGGTTCGAGGGTGAGCGGGTCCACCCGGTCCCTCTTCGCCGCCGCCGGCAGCCGCGGGCCCGCCCAGCCGTGGCCCTGCTCGGCGGCCGCCGCGAGGCCCCCCGCCCCCGCGGCGGCGCCGGGCGCCACCGCGTGCGGCGCCACCACCGGGTCGTCGCCGGGAGCGCCGGCGGCGGGCTCCGCGGCCCGGGCGCCGGCCGGCGTGTCCGCCTGCTCCGGCCGCGGGCCGCCCGGCGTGTCCTCGCCGGCCTCCGGGCGGGTGCCGACCAGGGTGCGCAGCAGCCGCCGGTAGCCGTCGCGGTCCATCGGGGACAGCGTCAGGACCACCTGGAAGATCTTCTCCAGGTACTGCGCCGGGTTGAGCCGCCACAGTTCCCCGTCGTCGGCATCGGTCTCCCCCGCTCCCGCGGCGGGCCGCTCCGCCGGGCCGTCGAGCATGCCGCGGTAGTGCGTGGCGATGGCGTGCAGCAGCCAGCGCGGATCGACGGCCACCACCACGACGAACAGGTCCACGGCGAGCAGCAGGTGGATCGCCTCCAGGACCTCCACCACCCGGTGGGAGGGGCAGCGGTCCAGGTCGTCGATGTAGAGCACGATGCGGGCGATGCGCGGCAGCTCGTCCTGCACCACGTCGGCACGCGCGGCTGCGGACAGCGGCCCGCCGGCCGACCGGTCGGGTTCGGCGGCGACCTCCGCGAGGAGCCGTGCCATGCGCTGGAAGTCCTCGCGTATCTGGGTCATCATCCCCAGGCGGCCGCGGTACTGCCCGTCCCCCACCCGGTCCGACACCAGTCCGGCCAGTTGCCCGGCCGCCGTCATGTTCCGCAACTGCCGTTCCAGGGCGGCGACTTCCTCGGCGGCCAGGTTGGCCGCGATCTCGACGCGCGAGTGCACCTCCGCGCCGTACTCGGCCGCCTTCCTCAGGCCGTCCCTCAGCCGCTCGCGGGTGGCGCGCAGCGCCTTGCGGACGTAGGCGACCACCAGCAGGACGGCGGAGGTGCCGGGCAGCGCCGCGATCAGCGCGCGCCACCATCCGTCCATGCGGCCCCTGACCGCCGGCAGGCCCCAGTAGGCGGCGACCACGAGCGCCAGCGCGAGCACGACGCCGGCGAGGTAGCGCAGGACCACCCGCAGCGGGAGCGCGCCCAGCAGGCGGCGCGCCCACACCCGGGCGCTGCGCAGCCTGCCGAGGGTGTCGGTGGCCTGCGCGAAGAGCTGCTGCGCCCGGGGGCCGCCCAGCAGCAGGGTCAGTTCCTCGCGCCGCTCGGCGGGCAGCGCCTCCCACAGGTCGCCGTCCAGCGCCTCGCGCAGCTCGTCACGCCGCTTGCGCGCGCCGATCAGCCGCTCGCCCAGGCCGCGTTCCTGCACCAGTTCCGCGGTGAGCCGGGACTGCCGGCGCTGCTCGTCGCCCCGGTCGCCGCTCGGCGGGGTCGACAACTGGGCGAACAACTCGGCGACCAGGCTGGCCCACAGGTCGGTCTCCGCGTAGTGCCAGGCGTTGAAGCGCACCTGCCTGACGTCCCGCTGGGCGAGCGGGCTGCCGGTCCGTTCGTTGCCGGCGACCCGCTGCTGCAACAGGTTCATGAAGTGGCTCTTGCCCTCGCCCCAGTCCCCGAACAGGCCAACGGCCAGGGGCGGTTGCACCGTGCGGGCGGTGATCAGCTCGGCGATCGCGGTGGCGTCCCCCTCGCGGGACAGCTCGTCGGTGGCCACGGCGGAGTCGGAGCGGTAGGTCGGCAGCCGCGGCAGCGGGCGGTCCTCGACCAGGCCGACCAGCCGCACGGTCTTCTCGTCACGGCTGGTGGCGAGTACGGGCCGGCCGTCGACGGCGCCCCACGCTCCCCAGTCGCCCAACGGGCTGTGTCCCAGCACCGGTTCGCCGAACTGGGTGCCGGTGTCGGGGTCCCACAGCCGGATCGTCCCGTCGGCCGCGCCGGTGGCCAGGACGGGGACGTCGCCGACCGTGCACCACGCTCCCCAGCCGACCGGCCCGCTGTGTCCGGCGGGCTGGGCGTCGTAGTAGGCGTTGTCGACGGGGTCCCACAGGCGGACGCTTCCGTCGGCGCCGCCCACCGCGAGCACCGCCCGCTCGTCCGTCCGGCGGCCCCACCGCCCCCACGCGCGCTCGTACGCCGGCCCGGTGTGCAGGACCCCGACCTCCGCGCCGGACGCGGCGTCCCACACCCGCACGACACCGCCGAGCCCCGCCGTGGCGAGCACCGCCCGGTCGCCCGACCGGCCCCACGCCCCCCACAGCGTCTGGTGGGGGTCGCACCGCAGCGGCCCCCGGGACCGTCCGGTGTGCAGGTCGTGGAAGGCCACCTCCCCGGTCCGCCAGGACCCGACGGCGAGGGCCGGGTGCCCCGCGGAGATGCCGAACTCCCCCCAGTCCTGGTCGTGGAGGCGGACGTCGACGGCGTCCGCGGCGAACTCGCGCGCGGCCGGGTGCCACAGGCGGACCCGGCCGTCGGCCTGCCCCGTCGCCAGAACCGGGCCGCCCGCGTCGGATCCCCACGCCATCCACCGGCTGACGTTGCTGACGACCACGGGCTGGTCGCCGGGGGACCCCGCGTCCCAGACGTGGACGGTGCCCCGGGCGTCCCGCGCGGCCACGAGCGGGAGCCGGCCGTCCGCGGGCCAGGCCACCTGCTCCACCGGGGCGAGCGACCTGCCGGCGGTCAGTTCACGGCAGACCGGCCGCGCGCCGGAGACGTCCCACAGCCGGACGACGCCGTCGCGGGTCCCCGTCGCCAGCACCGCGGCATTGCCGACGGCGCCCCACTGCGCGCACAGCACGGCGCTCTCGTGCGGCAGCACGTCCGCGAACGGCACGGCCCGCAGCAGGGGGCGGCGCCGGTCGGCGTCGGCAGCCGCCGGAGTACGCGCCTGCTCGCCCTCGGCCACCGCGCGCTGGGCGCCGGACAGCGCCTCGTTCCAGGATCGGGCCGACCTGCGCCGGTACCCCGTCCCCCGGGCGCGTCCCTCCAGGAAGGCCACCAGGCTGTGGAAGTCGCTGCTGAACCGCTGTTCCGGTACGGCGCCGGGGGCCAGCCACCCCGCCACGTCCACCACCGTCGCGCGCCGGCCGGAGTTCGCGCCGCGCGCCGCGTCGGCGAGGGCGTCCACGTCGACATCGCCGGCCGCGCTCAGCAGTTCCTCGAAAGCCGTTCTGAATAACTCGATCCGTCGGTCCACCGCCGCGCCCCACTCCCGAATCCGGACCGGCCGCCATGGTCACGGGCGGCCGCAGTGGGGTGATATTAGTCCACTATTCGCACAGATGGGGCCATGTGTGCCGAATTCTCGGCCGGTTCACGACGGAATGCGCGAAACGGCGCGCTCCCCTGCACACGGAAGGTCCGTTCCACGGTGGAACCCGGCGGGCGGGAAGTACGGAGCGCGGCACGTCCCGGCGCGCGCGGAATTCCGGGAAAGCCGCGGAAATCCGGTGCACCACGGACGCGGCGCGACGCTCACCGTGTGCGGCCCGCGCCGCCGAGGCTTTCCTGCGCCTTCCGCATCGCGTCCTCGTCGATGTGGCCGAGGGCGTCCTGGACCTCGGCGAGCGTCATGCCGCCCGCCGTCGGCGTCCAGTCCTGACCACGTACGGAGTACCCGCCCTCCGTCGAGCCCCTCGGCTCTCCCATCAGCCGCTCCGTCAGCCGGACCAGGCCCCACCACACGTGCCGCAGGCCGGCCTCGCTGTGCTCCGTCGCCGCACGGGATGCGTCGCTCATGAGCGTCATCGTCACCCTTCTCCCCCGTTCAACCGGGCGGCTCCTCGTCCCCGCCCGGTGACAAAAGCAAAATACATCGCTTACCCCTGTTCTACCCCGGAGGGAGGACGTGAAGCCAGAAAGTCGTAGATTCTCGTGCGCACAATCCACCGGTAACAGATCGCCAGTGCGTTTCCGGCCGCGAGAACGATCAGGACCGCCCACGCCGCGCGATCCACACCGAGCACCGAGAGGTGCTGCGGAAGCGCGCCGTTCAGCCGGGGAAGTCGATTTCCCGCGTTGCGCAGGATGAAGAACGTGGTCGCCGCCACGGAGATCAGGAAGGTGGCGATCATCGACAGCACCGCGGACAGGCTGCGGGCCGACCGGCCCTGCAGGCCCAGGCCGCCGCCCAGCCGGCCCGCCGCGATCGCCGGCAGCGCCAGGAGCAGCGCGGGCACGTCGGACCCCAGGGAGGCGCCGGCGGACAGGGCGTCGTTGGAGACCGCCAGGCCCGTCAGCCACACCAGCAGCACCGTGCAGACCGCCGCGAGGCTGGCCCGGAAGTCCGAACCGGGCGGCGCCTCGTAGAAGTGGAAGCCCAGTTGGGGGTGCTTCTCGCCGGGCTTCGGCTCCGGGAAGTCGCGCGCGTAGAAGTGCGCGTAGCGCTGGCCCAGCCGGCGGCGGAAGCGGTAGTAGGGGTCCGGCCGCTCGATGGTGTCCCCGCCGTGCTCGGCGAACCAGACCGCGGCGTCCGGCTCCATGGCCTGCCGTCCGAGGTAGAAGCCCTCCGGGCCCGTCACGTCGAGGTGGAAGCTGCGGCAGGTCCAGGCGTTGTCGACCCGTACCTTGACCACGATGGGGCGCGCGCCCAGGGCCCGCCGCAGGATCATCTTCAGGCCGGAGCCGCCCGAGGCGCGGGCGCTGCGGTCCTCGGAGAGGATGACGGTCTGCTCGTAGGTGATGCTGACCACGCCGTCCCGGGGCACCGGCACCGAGGTGATGACGACGTACTGCGAGATGAGCGCCTCGACCAGGGTGGCCGCCAGCTTGGCCTGGTTGTTGCCCGGGATCAGGTCGCCCAACTGCTGGACGACCTCGCACTCCTGCCGGGTCAGCACGCCGGGCGCCTCCCGCGCGCCCGGGTTGATGATCAGGTCCAGGGCGCGCCGCTCGACGTCCTGCGCGTCGGGCGGGAGGTCGTCGTCGACGTCCAGACCGTGGCCCCGGTAGGCGTTCAGCACCAGGACGCGCACCATGCTGGCGACCAGTGCGAGGCAGTCCCGGTGGCTCTCGGTGGTCAGCGCCAGGCCGTCGGCCGCGTGGACCCGGAAGCCGTCGTGCATGTCCCCCTTGGCCGAGACGCACAGCGCGAGGTACTGCCGCTTGCGCCGCGAACGGCCCGCGTACTGCCGGGAGTCGATCCTGAAGTCCGTGGTGACCTTGCGGTGCAGCGTGCGGTGGTCGGTCTCGTAGCTCTCCACGACGCGGTCGCGCACGGCGTCGGGCTTGACGATGGACAGGGCGAGCAGCCTGGCCTGTTCGACGGTGAGCCGGCGGGTCGCGGCGAGTCGCTGGATCTCGCTGACGCTGTCGCCCGACAGGGCGGCGACCGCGGTGGGGTGGCTGGAGTTCCTGGTCGCGGTCAGGCGCCGGGCGACCGCGAGGCTGACCAGCAGCACGTCCGCCGCGGCCGCCACCCAGCGGATCACCCCGCCCCAGATCCCCAGCCGGTGGACGCCGACGACCGCCGCCAGGAAGAACAGGCAGATGGTGGCGAAGACCACCTTCGGCGCCAGCCGTCTTCGTAACCGCACACTCTCCCCGGACACGCGTGCCTCCCCCGGCGCCACACCGTGCGGGCCGGTCCCCCCGGCCGAGACGTGACGCCCGACTTCCACCGCCAGTGTGGGAGCTGACGCGCAGTCAGCGGTCGTTTCTGCCCGGTTGCGGTGAGAATGCGATCCGCCGCGCCCATGGCCGCTCCGCCGAACGGCGCAGTCCGCCCCGCGCGGGCGTCGCGTCCGGCGGACGTCAACGGGGGGAGGCCGGCTACGCCGTGGGCAGCGGCCGGCCGCGCCGCGCGGCTACATCCAGCCGCCGTCGACGGCCAGGGTGGAGCCGGAGACGTAGGAGGCGTCGTCGGAGACGAGGAAGCGGACCGCTCCCGCGACCTCCTCCGGATCGGCCCAGCGGCCGGCGGAGGTCATGCCGCGCACGATGCGCTCGGGGTCGATCCCCGCCAGCGAACGGGGTGTGTAGTGGGCGGCGTTCTCGGCCGCCATGTCGGTGCGGGTGCCGCCGGGGGCGATGGCGTTGATGGTGATGCCGCGTTCGCCCAGCTCGGGCGCGAGGTTGCGGGCGAGGGCGCAGACGGCGGCCTTGCTGGCGCCGTAGAGCGCGTGGTCGCGCACCGCGATGCCGGCGCTGACGGAGGCGGTGAGCACGATCCGCCCGCCTTCCCGCATCGCGGCCGCGGCGGCCTGGGCGGTGAACAGTTGCCCGGCGACGTTGACGGAGAAGACGCGGTCGAAGTCGGCCGGGGTCAGCGTCTCCAGCGCGCCGAAGTGCTCGACGCCCGCGTTGCTGACAGCGATGTCGAGTCGTCCGAATGCCTCGACCGTGGCGGCCACCAGCCGGGCCGGCACACCCGGCTCGGCCACGTCGCCCTGGACGGCGGCGGCCCGGCCGCCCGCTGCCGTCAGCTCCGCCACGAGTGCGCGCGCCGCGTCCTCGCCGACCCGGTAGCCGACCATCACGGCGGCTCCCTCGGCCGCGAGGCGCCGGGCCACGGCCGCGCCGATGCCGCGGCTGCCTCCGGTGACCAGCGCGCACTTCCCGGACAGCGTCCGCATGACCTTCTCCTCTTCACCCGGGGGTTCCGCGAGCCGGCCGCGCGTGCCCCCCGCCGCCCGACGCGGCGGGGGCCGGGCCGGCGGGCCCGACGTTACGCACGTGTACGGCGGCGGACAAGGACACCGCCTCACCGCGGGTGCGGGCGGGGCGGACGGGTACGGCGGGATCGCCGCACCCGTCCGCCCCCGGGTTCAGCGTGTGGCGCGGGTGGTCTGGGCGGCGCTCTCCGTCCCCGCGTGGTGGCCCCAACGCGGGCTGTTGCCCTGGGGCTTGTCGCCGAGGATCGTGACGCGCCGGCCCACCCGCCGCTCGGTGTAGTCGTTGACCGCGAGGTGCTGGGTGGCCCGGTTGTCCCACAGGGCGATCGCGCCCGGCGTCCACCGGAAGCGGCAGGTGCGCTCGGGGCGCTCGGAGAGGGCGAACAGGTGGTCGAGGAGCAGGTCGCTCTCGTCCTTCGCCAGTTGCGGGATGCGGGTGGTGAACATCCGGTTCACGTACAGCGAGCGGCGGCCGGTCTCGGGGTGCTCGCGCACCACCGGGTGCTCCGTCTCGCTGCGGAAGGAGCCGTCGGGGAGGGTGAACAGGTGCAGCGCGGTCAGCCCGTCGAGGAGCTCGCGCAGCGGCTCGGACACGGCCTCGTAGGCGAGGTACTGGTTGCTCCACAGGGTGTCGCCGCCGCGCGGCGGGCACTGCACGATCTGGAGGATGGAGGCGACGGGCGGGCTCGGGCTGAAGGTGACGTCGGTGTGCCAGACGTCGGCCTTCGCGCCCTGGTCGGAGTCGAGGACCACGATCCGCGGGTGCCCGTCGAGCTTGGGCAGGAAGGGGTGGACCTCCAACTCGCCGAAGCGGCTGCCGAACGCCTCGTGCGCCTGCGGGCTCAGGCCGGCCGCCTCCGGGAAGAACAGCACCAGGTGTTCCAGCAGGAGCGCGTGCAGCCGGTCGAAACCGGCGTCGGTGAGTTCTTCGAGATCGATTCCCCGGACCTCGGCGCCCAACGCACCGGAGATCGGCCGGACGTCCAGGGAAACACCGTTGTCGATGGCCGTCATGACATGCCTTCCTTCTCTTTTCTGACAGGCGTGAGCGTTTATCGAGTTGCGCTCGGATTTCTTTTCCGAATTCACGATCCAATTGCTTCGCCGGCCTTGGCGGAGATATCCTCTCCATCGTGCTCATGGCTGCCGGGAATGTTTTCTCCGGTCCGGCGGCGAGCGCCCGTCACAGCCGATGTCGACAGGGAGTGAACGCGTATGGCATCCCAGCCCGCCGAGCCCGACGTCTCCGCGACCACCGAACTCACCCGGCTCATCGACCTGGCCACCCCGTTCGCCGTCCGCACCGCGGTCACCCTGCGCCTGCCGGAGCTGGTCGCCGACGGCAGCACCGGGCTGCCCGGGCTCGCCCGGGCCTGCGGGGCGCACGAGGAGTCGCTGGGCCGGCTTATGCGCCACCTCGTCGGGATCGGGCTGTTCGCCGAGACGGGGCCGCAGACCTACGGACTGACCGCGCTGTCGCGGCAGTTGCTCAGCGAGGACAGCACCTGGTACCGGGGCTGGCTGAACCTGGAGAGCCCCGGCACCCGGATGGACCTGGCCTTCACCGGCATGCTGCACTCCATCCGCACCGGCGAGTCGGCCTACGGCACGGTGCACGGCACGCCGTTCTGGCAGGACTACGAGCAGGACACCGAGCTGCGCCGGTTCTTCGGCGGCGTGATGGCGGCCTTCGCCTGGCAGACCGGGCCGGTGCTGGCCACCGAGTTCGACTGGTCCGGCGTGCGCACCGTGATCGACGTCGGCGGCGGGATCGGCGCGCTGCTGTCCGAGGTGGTCCGGGTCAACGCCCACCTGGCGGGCGAGGTGCTGGACCTGCCGCCGGTCGCCCCCGAGGCGCAGGAGGCGCTCGACCGGGCCGGGGTGGCCCACCGGGCCCGGTTCGTGCCGGGCAGCTTCTTCGACCCGCTGCCCGCGGGCCGCGACGTCTACGTGGTCTCGCGGGTGCTGACCGACTGGAACGACGCGGACGCCACGCGCATCCTTCGGCGCTGCGCCGAGGCCGCCGGCGCGGACGGCCGCGTCGTGATCGTGGAGGTGCTCGCCGGCGACGACCACGCCAAGCGCAACGCCTCCTTCGACCTTCAGTCCCTGGTCCTGCTCGGCGGACAGGAGCGCTCCGTGCAGGACTTCGAGCGGCTGGCGGGAGCGGCGGGCCTCGCGGTGACCCGGTCGCGGAGCTGGCCCGGCGGCCTCGTGGTCGTCGAGTGCGCCGCGGCCGGGTGACCCGGGCACGGGCCCGGGCCGGGCGGCCCGGAGCCCGGTGAGGCGGGAGCCCGTACGGCGGCGGCCGGCCGGGTCGGGGGCCGGCGGGCCGGCGCTCATGCCCAGGCCGGCAGCCGGCCGCCGCGGGGATCGGGGAGCAGCCCGATCTGGTGCAGCCGGTCCAGCGGTGTCAGTTCGTGCGCGCCGAGGCCGGCCATGTTGTGCATGACGGTGTAGCGCAGCCGGGTGTTCGCGCCCGTGCACCGCATGGCGCGGCGGCCCAGGGTGCGGCCGGCCCAGGACAGGTCGGTGATCATGCGCGCCGCGTTGTGGCTGGTCCGGCCGGTCTGCGCGAGGTCCGGCAGCCGCGCCGACTCGTAGGCCCGCAGCGCGGCCTCCACCCCGGCGGGGGCCAGGTCCGCGGCGAACTCCGCCACCGCGAGGGCGAGTTCGTGGGCGTCGTGGATGGAACTGTTCATGCCCTGCGCGGCCATCGGGTGCACGGCGTGCCCGGCCTCCCCCACCAGCGCCAGGCCGGGGGCGGTCAGCCGGGGCGCGAGGAAGCGCGACACCGGCAGCGCCTGGCGGCCGCCGAGGGCCGCGGACAGCGCGTCACCGAGCGGCGCGAGCCCGGGCACCTCGGCGACCACCCGGTCCGCCCAGCGCGACAGGCCCTCCGCGTCGAGGCCGCGCAGCTCGTCCGGAGCGGTCTGGACGTACAGCCGCACCCGGTTGCCCGGCAGCGGGTAGCGCAGCCGCAGGCCGCGGGCGCTGACGTAGGCGGAGAAGTCGGGTTCGGTCGGCGGCGCGTCGTGGAGTTCGAAGGCCACCAGCCGGTGCGGGTACTCCCGCCGCTCGACCTCGATGCCGGCCTCGCGCCGCAGCCGGGAGGACAGCCCGTCGGCGGCGACCACGAGCGGGGCGCGCACCTCCTCGTCCCCGGTCCCCGCGCCGGACCGCAGCCGCACCCCGCGGACCCGTCCCCCGCTGTCGCGCAGCAGGCCGCGCACGAGCACGCCCCGCCGCAGGTCGACGCCTGGCGCCAGGCCGTCGGCCAGCGCCGCCAGGATCTGCGGGTAGTCGTGCGCCAGCAGCCAGTTGGTGTCCCCCGGCAGCCGGTCGTACTCCAGGGACATCTGCGGGCGGCCCTCGGGATCGCGGGCGACCAGGTGCGACAGCCGCAGCGCGCCGCGCTCGCGCAACCGCCCGGTGACGCCCCAGGAGGCGAGCACGCCCAGCGCGCCGGGCTGGAGGACCTCGCCCTTGGCGGCGGTGGGCGGACCGTCCTGCTTGTCCACCAGCAGGACGCGCAGGCCGAGCGAACCGAGGGCGTGGGCGGCCGCGAGACCGCCCACCCCCGCTCCGCACACGACGACGTCAGTGCGCATGGTGAAGGCGTCCTTCCTCGGCGGCGGTGCGGTAGCGGGCGAGCGCGCGCAGGGCGAGGCCGCCCGCGAGGCCGCCGTTGGGGTAGCGGCTGACGTGCCGGACGTACTCGTTGACGCGGGCCGCCGGCCAGGAGCCGTCCGGGAGGCGGGCGTCCAGCAGCCACCGGACGCCGCGCCCGACGGCCGGGTCGACGGCGGGCAGCCCGGCGGTGAGCAGCGCGCCGACCGCCCAGGCGGTCTCCTCCACGGTCCCGGGCGCGGTCCCGGACGCCGTGCCGTCGCCGGTGCTCCAGGAGCCGTCCGGGAGCTGGGTGGCCAGCAGCCACCCCCGGGCCCTGGCGACGCCCGGGTGGCCGCCCCGGCCGGCCCGGACGAGGGTGCGCAGCACCGCGGAGGTGCCGGCGGTGTGCATGCGGTACCAGACGGACTCATAGGTGCCGTCAGGGAGTTGCGCGGTGTGCAGCCAGTCGGCGGCCCGCCGCACCCGCGGGTCGTCCGCGGCGGCGCCGGAGTCCAGCAGGGCGTCCACGCACTGCGCGGTCATGTGCGGGCACGGGCCGCTGTTGGCGACCTTGGTGTTGCGCACGCACAGCCCCCACGAGCCGCGGGTGTCCTGCTGGGCGGTCAGCCAGGCCACCCCGCGCGCGACGGCGCCGCGGGCCCTGCCGTCGGGGTCGGGCAGGCCGGCCAGTGCGGAGACGATCTCGGCGGTCTCCAGCGAGGCCGGCCAGCCGCGCGGCCCGGACCAGCCCCAGAACCCCGGTGGGCAGCCGAAGGCGGTGAAGGGTCTGTCCTGCTGGTCGCGCAGGAACAGCCCCCGGGTGGGCGCGAGGCGTCCGTCCTCGGCGTACCCGGCCTCCATCAGCCCGCCGGCGGCGTACATCGACCAGGTCAGGTCCAGGGTGCCGCTGTTCCACGAGCCGTCGGCGTTGACCATGCGGCGGAACCACCCCACCGCCCCCGCGACCATGTCCGGGGCCAGGTCGGCCCGGGCCAGGCCCGCGCAGATCAGGCCGGTCACCCAGGCGTCGTCGCACCAGCCGCCGGTGCTGCCCTCGTGTTCGTACACCTGGCGGATGACCGACAGCGCGCGGGGCTCCCCCGCCCGGGCGAGCAGCCGCAGGACGGGGCCGGTGCGGCGGTAGCGGGTCTGGGCCAGGGCCAGGGCGGCGACCATGGGCCCGCGCAGGTCGAACAGCCGCCGGAACAGCCCCGGGAACAGGGCGAGTTCGAGCGGGAAGCGGCGCATGTCGTGGGGCGCGATCCATCCCGCGTAGCCGTAGAACTGGCGGCACCAGGCGGTCACCTCGGGGTGCGGGATCGCCTCCAGTCCGCCGTGGCCGGCCATCCACGCCCGGCCCGCGCCGACCGCGTCCGCGGCGCCGTCGGGGGCGACCAGGTGCAGGGTGGCGGCGGCCACCGCGGTGGGGCCCGCTTCGGACGCGCCGCCGGGCACCATGCTCCAGCCGCCGTCGGGCCGTTGGGTCCGCCGCAGCCAGTCGACGCCGAGCGCGATCAGGTCGGCCGACCCCCGCGGGTCGGCGAAGTGCAGCGCGGAGACGGCGCCCACGGTGCTGAGCGTCGAGGTGAGGGCGCCCGCGCCGTAGTCGAAGACGCCGTCGGGGCGCTGGACGGCGAACACGGCCCGCGCGCCGGAGGAGATGGCCGAGGAGACCCGGCCCGGGTCGATCGTCAGCGAGGTCATGGCTGGTACGCCTTTCTGTCCGTTCCGGACGTTCCTGGCCCGCGGGCGTCTCCCGCCTGCGCGGCGGCGGGCGGCGGGAGTTCGTGCCGGGCCCGCATGACGGCCTGCGTGACGACGCTGAAGGCCAGGAGCGGCGCCAGCAGGCAGAGCGCGACCGGCGCCCCCGCCCCGGCGGCGACGACCGCGGCGGTGAGCACCAGGCGTTCGACGACCAGCACCTCGTGCGCCCGCAGTGCCGTGCGCTGCACCCCCGGCCCGGGTCCGGCCGGGCCCGCCGGCCGCGTGCCGCGCAGCAGCGGGCCGAAGGCGGCCAGGGCGACGGCCGCGGCGACGCCGAGCAGGACGGCGCAGGCGCCCGGGTGCGCCGTCGGCAGGAGGACCACGACGGCGACGGCGACGGCCACGGCGCCCGCGTACAGGGCCGCGGCCAGCCGCGCGGCCGGGCCGACTCCCCGGCGCACCGGCACCGACAGGTAGCCGCCCGCCCGGTCGCCGTCCACGTCGCGGATGGTGCCGACGAGGTTCGAGGACGTGTCGTGCAGCAGGAAGACCAGCGCGGGCGCGAACGCCCGGGCCGGCGGGTCGGATCGCGCCAGCATGGCGCCCACCGCGAAGGCCAGTGCGGTGAGGACGCCCCGCACCGCGTTGCCGGAGATGCCGCGGCCCTTGCAGAACCGGCTGTAGGCCACGATCCCGGCCATCGCGACGACGAACAGCAGCAGCGTCCGCCAGTTCACCACCGCGAGGATCAGCGCGGCGCCCGCGGCGCACGCGGTGCCGCCGGCCAGCGCGGCTCCCGGCGACAGCCGGCCGGAGGGGATCGGGCGCTGGGGTTTGGCGATGGCGTCGAGCTCCCGGTCGAACCAGTCGCCGAGGTAGTGCCCGGCCAGCCAGCCCAGCGCCGGCGCCCCGGCCGCCAGCCCGAGCACGCCGGGCCGGTGCCCGCCGCCCGCGCTGCTCGCCCCGGCCACGCCGACCAGCGCGGGATGGGCGAGGGTGTACGGACGCCAGGTCTGCACGTGGGCGACGACAGCGCCGCCGAGGCCGCGCCGCCACCGCGTACGCCGCGACGCGGGCCCGGCGGTGCCGGCGGTTCGGCCGGTTCGGCCGGTGCCGTCGGTGCCGGCGGTGCCGGCGGTTCGGCCGGTGCCCTCGGGCGGGGCGGTGCCCTCGGGTGCGGCGGCGGGTGCGTGGTGCCGGATCTTTCTCCCGGCCACGGCTACCGGTCCCGGTCGGTCGACAGGTCGGCCACCACGGTGAGCAGCTCGACGCCCTCGGAGCCGGGCAGGCCGGCCAACTGCTCCTTGGCGCGGGCGGCTTCGGCCTCGGCCCGGGCGCGCCCGCGGTCCAGGGCGCCGGTGGCCTCCAGCAGCTCGCGCACCAGCGCGTACGCCTCCTGCGCCGGCATCCGGCCGCTGAGCGCCCGCGCGAACCGCTCGCGGTCCCTGCGCCCGGCGGCCTGGTAGCCCAGCAGGACGGGGAAGGTGGGCCGGAGGTTCTCGGTGTCGCTGGTGTCCGGCTTGCCGGTGCTCCCCGAGTCCCACAGGTACGGCAGCAGGTCGTCGTACATCTGGAAGGCCAGGCCCAGGTGTTCGGCGAAGCGGGTGAGGGCGGCCGCCGGTTCCGGGGCGGCCCCGCCCAGCAGCGCGCCGGCCCGGCACACCCCCCGGAACAGGGCGCCGGTCTTGAGGGCGATCATCGCCTCGTAGTCGGCGAGGGCGGTCGCGGGATCGCTGGTCAGCTCCGCCTCCTTCGCCTGGCCGCGGCAGACGTCCGCGCCCGCACCGGCCAGGACGCGGACCGCTTCGAGGACGTCCGCCGGGGGGACGCCGCGGTCGGCGCACTCGGCCAGCGCCGTGAACACCGTCAGGATGAGGAAGTCGCCGGTCACGATGGCGTCGGCCGTCCCGTAGCGGGCGTGCACCGAGCGCTGGCCCCGGCGGAACTCGTCGTCGTCGATCACGTCGTCGTGGACCAACGTGGCCACGTGCAGGTACTCCACCGCCATCGCCGCGGGCAGCACCCCGTCGCGGCTGCCGCCGACCGCGTCGGCCGAGGCGACCAGGAGCAGCGGCCGCAGGGCCTTGCCGGGGGCGAGCAGGGCGTAGCGGCTCATCTCGCGCACCCGGTCGGAGGTGCTCGGCCAGCGGCTGCGCAGCTCGCGCTGGAGCGAGCGGGCCAGGGGCGAGACGCTGAGCGCGGCGAGCAGGGGGGTGGCGGAGCCGGCGTTCGTCGCGGACATCGGTCTACTGCCGCCGGCCCGCGCGAACCGCGCCGGACGCCGTGTCGGAGGCGAACATCCCGGCCAGCCGGATCAGTTCGTCGTTGGCCTCGGGAGTGCCCACGGTGACCCGCACGCCGGCGCCGGCGATCTCCCGGACCGCCACGCCGTGGTCCGCGCAGAACGCCACGAACCGCGCGTTGTCCTCGCCCAGCGGCAGCCAGTGGAAGTTGGCCGCGCTGGCCGGCACCCGGTAGCCCAGGGCGGTCAGCGCCCGGTGCACGCGTTCCCGCTCGCGGCCGAGTTCGGCGCACTGCCGCCGCATCACGGCCTGCGCGCTCAGCGCCGCGCGCGCGGCGGCCTGCGCCGGGGTGCTGACCCGCAGGAACAGCGAGGTCGGCGCCAGTGCGGCGACGACCGACTCGTCCGCGACCAGGTAGCCGACGCGCAGTCCGAGCAGGCCGTAGGACTTGGAGAACGTCCGCACCGCGATCACCCGGGGGTCGCCGCGGAACAGGTCGACCGCGTCGGCGGCCGTGCCGCGGTCGGCGAAGTCGAGGTACGCCTCGTCGACGACGACCAGCACCCGCGAGGGCAGCCGGCCGAGGAACTCCTTCAGTTCGGCCTCGCCCAGCACGGTGCCGGTGGGGTTGTTGGGGTTGCACAGCAGGACCAGCCGGGTCCGTGGGGTGACGGCTGCCGCCATGGCGTCCAGGTCGTGGCCGAAGTCCTTCAGCGGCACCGGTACCGGGGTGCCCCCGGCGGCCTGGACGAGCGGCGGGTACATGTCGAAGGACGGCCACGCGTGCACGACCTCGGCTCCGTCCGAGGCGAGGGCGCCGAGGAGTTGCAGCAGCAGGGCGGCCGATCCGGGGCCGGCGGCCACCTGCCGGGGCGTCACGTCCAGGTGTTCCGCGAGTGCGGCGACCAGTCCGCGGGAGAAGGGGTCCCCGGTGAGGTTGACGTCTTCCAGGGATTGCCTGAGGGCGTCCTGCACCCCGGGAAGGTGTAAGGAGAAATTTTCGTTCAGGGCCAGTTGGTGACGTATGGGTGTCATGGCGACGCTCCGTTCTGGGTTGTGCGCCAAGGGCCCCCCGGCCGTCGATAGGGTCGTTCGCGCGGCCGGGTTGTCGTTCCACTGTCCCCGACCCGTTCTCCGTCGGTCAATAGCGCCTTTCCCCCTCCGCGACCGGGTTGAAGTGCGGCTTGTGCACCGGAATGCGCGGTGCGGCGCCGAGGGAATTGGCGCGGCCGTCTTCTTTGCCGACAACGGGAACGAAGGGTGTTTGGCGGAGCCGGATTCCCGGTATCGCGCGCGGGGCTCGGCAGGGTGCTCCACAGCGCCGGACACCGCCGTGAATGCCCGCGGATGCCCGGGGTGCCGCGGACACCCCGGGTGCCGTGAATGCCGCCATTTGGCGCGGATGCGCGGGGCGCGCCGGGTGCCGCCCGGGCCCGGCGGGATCAGTGGCCGGTCCGGTCCCATTCCACCGGCAGTTCGGCCACGCCGTAGGTGAGGGAGTCCGTGCGCAGCGGCACGTCCTGGGGCGGGACGGCCAGCCGCAGGGTGGGGAACCGGGCGAGCAGCGCGCGGTAGCCGATCCGCAGCTCGATCCGGGCGAGTTGCTGCCCGAGGCACTGGTGGATGCCGAAACCGAACGCCACGTGGCCGGCGGCCTGGCGGCGCACGTCCAGCGCGTCGGGATCGGCGAAGCGCTGCGGGTCGCGGTTGGCGGCCATCAGCGCGGGCACCACCACCTCGCCCCTCCTGATCAGCCGGCCGCCGACCTCGACGTCCTCGGTGGCCGACCGCTCGGCGCCGTACTGGGCGATGGTCAGGTAGCGCAGGAGTTCCTCGACCGCGCCGTTGACGAGACCCGGGTCGGCGCGCAGCGCGGCGAGCTGGTCGGGGTGGCGCAGCAACGCGAAGGTGCCCAGCGCCAGCATGTGGGCGGTGGTCTCGTGGCCGGCGGCCAGCAGCGCCAGGCCCATCCGGGAGACCTCCTCGGTGGTCAGCTCCTCGTCGGCGGCGAGGGCGCCGAGCACGTCGTCCGTGGGCGCGGCCCGCTTGGCCTCGACCAGCCGGCCGACGTAGCCGGCCATCTCCTCCACGGCCGTCACGAACTGCTCGGCGCCGGCGCCCAGGCGCAGCATCTGCCTGGTCCGCTCCTGGAACTCCGCGCGCTGCGCGTAGTCGACGCCCAGCAACTCGCAGATGACCAGCGAGGGCACGGGTGAGGCGAACGCCTCCACCAGGTCGACCGGCGGGCCGTGCCGCTCCATCCGGTCCAGGGTCTCGTCCACGATCGCGGTGATGCGTTCGGACAGCCGCGCCATCCGGCTGGTGGTGAACTTGCCGGCGAGCTTGCGCCGCAGGCGGGTGTGCTCGGGGGGATCGACGGCGTTGACCTCACCCGGGCGGGCCGCCCGCGCGGCGGTCACCTGGCTGTCGAGGGCGGAACTGCGCAGGTCGCCGCGCGAACTGAACCGCTGGTGGTCGCCGAGCACCGCGTGGACGTCGGCGTGGCGGGTGAGCAGCCAGCCGTTGGCCCCGTCGGCCATGGCGACCGGGCAGACGGGCTCCCGCGTGCGGAGGTCGCCCAGGTCCGGCGGCGGGTCGAAGGGGCGGGTCCGGGTGCGTTCGGTCGGGATCGGCCGGCGCTCGGGGGCGGTCTGCGGCGCGGACTTCGGCCCGGTCTCAGGCAAGGGGGTTCCCTTCCGTGGGGGGCGGGGGCGTTCCGGCGCGGTCCGCCGGCCGGCGACGCCTTACCGTCCGATCACTGCCCCGCGAAGTGGCGGGGCATCCCCCCGGAACGCCTCGGGCGGTCGGCCGCGCCGGTGGCGAACGCCCTTCGGCCGAGGCGTACTTGTCGGCTCCCGCGGGGGTGCCTAGGCTCGGACGACGTCAGGTGCGGACCCGTACCCGGCCGGCGAGCCGTCGCTCCCGGGCCGCCTCCGGTCGTTCGCATTCCCCGTCCGTTCCCGTCCGTTCCGTGTCCGGTCGCCGCCGTGAGCGCGTCCGGTCGCCGCCGTCCGCGTGTCCGCTCGCCGCCGCCCGCGATCCCCCCTGTCCGGTCGCGGCCGCCGCTCCGGTCCGCGCGGGCGCCTTCCCCGCGGGGACGCGGAGTGAGCTGGAAGGAGAAGGACCGCCTATGCGTGTGGTGCTGACCTGTCTCCCCTACTACTCGCACATGATGCCAGTGGTCGTGCCGGTGGCGACCGCGCTGCGGCGGGCCGGCCACACCGTCGCGGTGGCGACCGCGCCGGCGATGGCCGGCGCGCTCGCCCGCGCCGGTGTGGACCATCTGCCGCTGCCGCACGTGCGGACCCTGGAGGAACTGCTCACCGACCCCGACTTCGCGTCCAGCCCGGGGATGCCGGCCGCACCGGCGCGGGACGGAGGCGAGCGGGCCCGGGCACGGGCGCGGCCGGGCCGGCTGACCCTCGCCCGGGCCGGCGCGCTGGCCGGCGTGTTCGCCCGGGACGTGATCGTGGCGGCCGAGCGGTGGCGGCCGGACCTGATCGTGCGCGAGTGCAACGAGTTCGGCGGCTACCTGGCGGCCGAACGGCTGGGGCTGCCGCGGGCGGTGCTGGACATCTCCCCCTTCTCCGCGCTGAACCTGCCCTACGTCCACGACACGCTCGGCGCCCAGCGCGCGGACCTCGGACTGGACCCGGTGGACGACGTCTGGCACCCGGTCCGCGGCCTGCTCGCCGGCATCATCCCGCGCGCGTGGTACCCCCCGTCGCTGCCGGTCGGCCCGACCCGCTCCTACCGGCCGGACCCGGTGGCCGGCGCCCTCGACCCGGTCCTCGCCGACCTGCCCGACGACCGGCCGCTGGTCGTCGCCGGGCTCGGCACGGTCGCCCCCGTGGTCGTGCCGGAGTCCCGGGAACTGCTCACCGCGATGGTCGCCGCGCTCGGCGAACTGCCCTGCACGGCGGTCGTGGCGGCCGAAGCGGACTTCCCCGGGCCGCGCCCGGACAACGTCCGGCTGGTGCCCTTCGTGCCGCTGTCCCACCTGCTGGGCGGCGCCGAACTCTTCCTCTCGCACGGCGGATTCGGCAGCGTGCACCTGGCGATGGCGGCCGGCACCCCGATGGTGAACGTGCCGATGTTCGGTGACCAGCCCGCGAACGCGGAACGGATCCAGGAGCTGGGGCTCGGCCTGCACGTGGAGCCGACCGCCGCGACCCCCGGGGCGCTGGCCGCCGCGTGCGCCCGGGTCCTGGCCGACCACGCCTGCCGGTACCGTGCGGCGGGCATGTCCCGGCGGCTGCTGGCCGAGCCCGGGTACGACGTGCTCGCCGACGACCTGTCCGCCCTCCACGACCGGGGACGAGGAAGGGAATGAGGAACCAGACGATGGAGATCATCGGCGTCGGCTTCCCGAGGACCGGCACGTCCACCCTCCGCCAGGCACTGAACCTGCTGGGCCTCGGCCCGTGCTACCACACCCGGGAGATGATCCTGCACCCCGGGCACATCGACCACTGGGCGCGCGTCTACGACGGCGGGCCGATCGACGCGCGCAGGGTCCTCGCCGGCTACCGGGCGACCGCGGACGCCCCCGGGTGCTTCTACTGGCGGGAGCTGGCCGCGGAGTTCCCGGAGGCGAAGCTCGTCCTCAGCGTCCGCGACGCGCACGCCTGGTACGCGAGCATGACCGCGACCATCCTGCGCGACGACCTCTTCAACGACCTCCTCGACGACCGCGCCGGCCCCGCCGATCCCGCCGATCCCGTGCTGGCCGGACTGCGCCGGCTGGCCCGGGCGATGGCCGACCACGTCTTCTCCGGCCGCCGCGACGAGGCGCACCTCACCGCGGTGTTCGACCGGCACAACGCCGCGGTGCGCCGCGAGGTCCCGGCCGAACGGCTGCTGGTCTACGAGGTGGACCAGGGGTGGGGGCCGCTGTGCGCGTTCCTCGGGGTGGAGCCGCCCTCCGCGCCGTTCCCCTGGCTCAACGACACCGCGGAGTTCGTCTCGAAGGCGGAGCGGCACCGCGGCGCGGCGTCGGGCGCCGACCGCGGCTGAGCGCCGCCCGGCGGACACGCCGGGGCCGCCGCCCGCCACGGCATCAGGTCGACGGCCGCCCACGCGTCACCTCCGGACAGCCCGTCGCCGAACCGCCCCCACCAGCGCGGCGCCTGCCGTCCGGAACGCCGGAAGACGCCTCGCACCGACCACACCATCGCGTCGACCTCCTTGCCGGGGTCCGTGTCTCGAAACGGACGTGCCGTGCGCACGCCGGTGGGCAGGGCGGGCGGGCGGCGCTGCCGGACCCGCCGGAATCTGCCGGGATCCGCCGGGATCCGCCGGGATCCGCCGGGATCCGCCGGGATCCGCCGGGACCTGCCGGAACGCCGGACGGGCGCTACCGCACCGTCACCCGGGTGTCGCCCAGCCGCAGGTAGCCCACCGGCCGGGACAGGGCGCCGACCGGGTCCTGCTCGCGGCCCAGTTCGGCGTCGAAGGCGGCCGCGATGCCCTCGGCCGTCCAGCCGCGCGGGTCGGCCAGCAGCCGTCCGCCGCGGGGGTGGTGGACCAGGCCGAGCGCCAGGCCGTCGGTCGTGCCGATCATGCGGACGACCTGGCCCCTGACCCCGCGGGCGGCGTCGCTGAGCAGGAACGTCACCAGCGGGGCCATGGCGTCCGGCTCCGGCTCCTCCGGCCGGGGGACCCAGCCGGCCCGCCGGGTCCCCGTACCCCGCGCCTGCGGCGCGATCGCGTTGACCCGCACGCCGGGCGGCGCGTCCAGCGCCCAGGAGTAGGTCAGCGACGCGACGGCGCCCTTGGTCGCCGCGTAGGTGGCGCTCCTCTCGATGCCGGTCTGGGCCCGCGAGGACACGTTGACGACCGATCCGCTGTCCTGCGCCTGGAACACCCGCAGCGCGGCAGCCCCGCAGTAGAGCGTGCCGAGCAGGTTCACCTCGACCGCGCGGCGGGTGGCCTCGGGGTCCTCCTCCCAGCTCAGTCCCTCCGGGCGCACCCCGGCGTTGTTGACCAGCCCGTCGATCCGGCCGAAGTGCCGCAGGCAGGTCGCCACCAGCGCGTCGGCGGTGGCCGGGTCGGCGACCGAGCCCGCGCACCACGCGACGGCGTCGCCCGCGCCCAGTTCCCCGGCGACCGCGCGGGTGAACTCCGCGTCGAGGTCGTTGAGCACCACCCGCGCGCCGGCGGCCAGCAGGTGCCGGGCATAGCCGAGGCCGAGCCCGCGGGCCGATCCGGTCACCACCACGGCCTTGCCCTCGATGCCGATGCCGGTCATGCGGTGTCCCCGGAGCCGGCCGCCGCCGATCCGAGCATCAGCGCCCGGCGGGTGGCGGCGAGGTGGAACCGCATCGCCGCCTCCGTGGCCGCGGCGTCGCCGGTCCACAGCGCCGCGAGGACGGCCCGGTGCTCCCGCAGCGCCTCGACCCGCGGGTGCGGGGTCTTCGGGTCGCGGTACTGGCTCATGACCAGCGGGTAGGGCGTGGAGCGGATGAACCGGATCAGGGTCGGCTGCCGCGAGGCGTTGATCACCAGCCCGTGGAACTCCCGGTTGGCCGAGGAGTACGCCGCCGCGTCGTGCTCCAGGGCGGCGGGCGTCATCCGCTCCATGATCGCTTCGAGCCGCTCGCGCTCCTCGGGGGTGATCCTGGTGGCCGCCAGCCCGGCGGCGGCGGACTCCAGGATCTCCCGGGTGTGGAGGATCTCGATGGCCTCCTCGGGCGAGAACTGCCGTACCCGGGCTCCCCGGTTGCGTTCGAGCGAGATGTAGTTCTCCTGCTCGAGCGCCACGAACACCGAGCGCAGGGTGGGCCGGGAGATGCCGAGCGTGGCGGTGAGCTCGGTCTCCAGCAGCCGCTGGTTGGGCTGGTACTCGCCCCGGCGGATCGCCAGGGCGAGTTCCCGGCGGGCGCGCAGCAGCCTCCCGGACTCCGAGCGGTCCTCTCCGGCTTCCGAGGTCAACGCGAACCCCTCCTCTGGTCGTGGTACCGGCATAAGGTCGTCATGGAATCAGGCCGCCTTCTACCGGGAGAAGATGCTTTTCCAGCTGTTCCTGGCGTCGTCGAGCTGGCTGGTGCTGATCTTGTCCGTGTTCACCGGCAGGATCGTCATCGACGCGATGGACGGCTGGTAGGCCAGGTCGGCCGCCGGGGCGGTCACCCCCTGGTAGAAGGAGGCTATCCCCTCCTTGTCGACGTAGATCTGCTCGCCCGCCTTGCTCAGCAGGAAGTCGTCGAAGAGCTTGGCGATCGCCTGGTCGGGCGCGCCCGAGGGGATGGCGTAGGTCTGCCCGTTGAGCACGGTGCCCTCGCTCGGGTAGTAGACCTTGAGCGGGACCTTCGTCTGGCTGACGATCTGCGAGGCGCGGAACCCGCTGGTGACGGTGGCGTCGACCTGCTTCTCCGCGACCTTCTGCGCCTCCTGGGCGGAGCTGCCCGAGGAGGTGGTGGGGCCGTTGGCGGCCCAGCTCTCGAAGGTGGACTTCGGCAGCACCTGCTTCAGGCCGTAGTACCAGTACAGCGACCCCTCGTTCGCGCTGACGTTGGCGACGTCCCACTTGCCCTTGAGGGCGGGGTCGGACAGCTGCTTCCAACTGGTGATCGGGGTCGGGTAGAGCGCGGGGTTGACGATCACGCCGAAGGAGTAGGCGACCGGCGCGATCCAGTACCCGGGCTGCTCGCTGACGTACTTCGACGCGTAGGTGTAGTGCGACGACTCCGGCGAGCTGTACTTCAGCAGCGCCCCGGCCTGCTTGAGGGTGGAGAACAGCCGGGGGGAGGCGACGCCGAAGAAGTCGGTCTTGAAGTTCTGGGCGGTGACCTCTTGCTGGATACGGGTGGACAGGTCGCCGGAGGTCAGCCGCTCGAACGTCGGCTTGAAGGTGAGGCCGTACTCCTTCTGGAACTCGGTGATCATCGCGGACGCAGTGGTCGGGGCGACCACCGAGTCGACCCAGGTGAAGGACTTCTCGCTCTTCGCCTGGGCGATCAGGGTGGCCACCCGCGTCCGTTCCGCGCCGCTGAGCCCGGACAGGATCGGGGCCTTGACGGTGGAGATGTCCACCGAGGCGTCGCCGCCACCCGCTCCGCCGCCGCTCTGGGAACCGCAGGCGGCCAGTGCGGCCAGTGCGGTGGCGCACCCTGCGGCGAGCAGGGCGCGGAACCGGAGGCGACGTCTGGGTGCTGCTACCACTGTTGCGTTCATACCAAGGGCTCCTTCGGCCATGTGATGACGTGGCGGACGACTCTCGTGGGGGTTCGCAGGTCCACCCGGACTCCGGCGCCGCACAGCAGGACGCCGATGTCCTTGCCGGTCCCGGGCACGTGCTGCGGTCCGGGTACTTCTCCTCGTGGTCGGATGTCGGTCGGGGCCGCCGGGGCGGCGGCCGCGGCCGGGGCGTGCTCAGCCGGCGGGTGCGGCCGGTTCGGCTCGGTCGGCGGGTGCGGCTCGGTCGGCGGGGTCGACTCGGTCGGCGGGGTCGGCGATGTGTCCGAGGTCGATACCGGTCAGGTCCTCGGTCCTGGCCCGCACCTCGGCGGCGGTGATCGGCCGCGAGATGATGCCCTGCTCGTAGGCGTAGCGGCCGGCCAGGTCCAGCGACGGCTGGAGCGCGTCGAACCCGCGCGGGTGGAGGTCGGGCGACGAGCTGACCGCCGGCGGGTGCGGCACGCTCGCGCCGAGCACCTCGCAGACCTCGGCGACCAGGTGGGCGTTGGCCCGGGCGAAGTCGTCGCTCGCCACCACCACGTGGTTGACCGGGATCGCGCCGGTCCGGCCGTACCACCCGGCGGCGGCGCGGGCCGGATCGGGCAGCAGCGTCCTGGCCCGCGGGTCGTCCGGCAGTTCGTTGCCGAGGATCGCCGCGTCGACCGCCCCGGCGAGGAAGTCGACCGGCAGGGTGTTGCCGCTGGTGGAGCGGGTGGCGTAGGGCGGGTCGGCGAACCCGTCCACGTGGCCGCCCTCGTAGACGACCCACTCGACGTCGCCGACGTCCACGCCGTGGTCGTCGCGCAGGAAACCGCGCACCCACACCCCGGTGGTCTGGGTCCAGGCCCGCACGCCGATCCGCTTGCCGGCCAGGGAGTCGGCCCTTAGGCCGGCGGTCTCCTTGGCGGTGACCAGGCAGTGGTGCTGGAAGCGCCCGAGCAGGGTGACCGGCAGCAGCGTCACCGGCCGGCCGTTGTCCAGCGCCTGGAGGAAGGTGACCAGGGCGAGTTCGGCCACGTCGTACGCCCCTTCGACCACGCCGGGGAAGGCGCGGTGCACCGGGGTGATGTCGGCGAAGGAGAAGGTGTCGGTGGTCGACGCCCATCGGTGCGCCCGCAGGGCGGCGAGGGCGGACTTCGAGCCGAAGACGGCGGAGATCGTCATTCCGCCGCCGCCGTCCGGACCGGCGCCGGGCCGGTGGCGACCTTGAGCGCGCTGACGTCCCACTCCCGCCGGCTCGGGTCGACCACGTCGACGGCCAGCTCGCCGATGCCCTCGATGGTCATGCTGACGTGGTCGCCGTCCTGGATCGGTCCCATGCCGATGTGGTAGGTCCCGGTGGCGATCACGTCGCCGGGCACCAGGCCGCTGACCGACGAGGCCACCTCGATCAGCCGCTCGATCCGGTTGGCCATCTGCCCGGTGGAGTAGCGCTGCCGCAGCGTGCCGTTGACCGACAGTTCGACGGTGAGGTCGTGCGGGTCGGCGAACTCGTCGGCGGTCACCAGCACCGGGCCCATCGGGCCGAAGCCGCGCGGCGACTTCTTCATGTAGTAGGTGGTGCCGAGGTCGCGCGCCGACAGGTCCAGGAAGCCGGTGTAGCCGAAGACGTGCGGCATGGCCTCGGCGGCCGGGATGTCGGTGCCGCCCACGCCGATGACGGCGGCGAGTTCGGGTTCGTGGTGGAAGACCCGGGCCTGGGCGGGCGGCAGGCTGACGGTGCTGCCGGTCGGCACGATCGACAGGATCGACTTCAGGAAGAAGTCGGCCTCGACGCCCTGCCGGTCGTCGCTGTAGTTCTTCACCGCGCACAGCAGTTGGGTGGGCGCGGGCACCGGCGCCTCCAGGGCGACCTCGGCGAGCGGCGTGCCGTGGGAGGCGGCGTGCGCGGCGACGTTCTCCAGCGCGGGGCCGGCCTGCTCGTAGCCCTCGATCAGGGCGACGAGTCGCTGCTGCGGGGTGGCCGCGGCCGGGACCACGTCGGTGGGCACGGGGGCGACCCGGCCCTCGCGCACCACGCCGAGGGTGCCCTTGTCGTAGAAGCAGAAGATCATGGGTTGGTTCCTTCCGGGTCAGTCAGTGGTGGCGGCGAGCCGGGTGTCCCAGACCTCGGGGTTGACCAGGCCGACCGGTCGCGTGCCGGCGACGCAGGCGAGGACGCGCTCGGCGATCTCCCGGGCCCGGGTCTCGTCCGACTGCGCGGTGACGCCGCCGATGTGCGGGGTGAGCACGACGTTGTCCATGCCGCGCAGCGGCGAGTCAGCGGGCAGCGGCTCCTGCTCGAACACGTCGAGCGCGGCGCCCCGCAGCCGGCCCTCGCGCAGCGCGGCGACCAGCGCGGGCTCGTCGACCACCTCGCCGCGCGAGGGGTTGACCAGCAGGGCGGAGGGCCGCAGCCTCGCCAGGAAGGCCGCGTCGACCAGCCGGGTGGTCTGCGGCGTCAGCGGGACGTGCAGCAGCACGATGTCGGCCCGGGCGGCGAGTTCGTGCAGGTCTCCGACCACCTCGACGCCGGCCTGCCGGGCCCGCTCGGCCGGGACGAACGGGTCGTACCCGATGATCGACTGCGGGCGCAGCACCGCGAGTTTCTCGGCGGTCTTCAGCCCGATGTGGCCCAGCCCCACGACGGCCACCGTGCTGCTGGTCAGGTCGGAGCCGATCTGCTGGTCGGCCCGGGAGTAGCGGTCGCGCACCGGGCCCCAGTCGGCGCTGCCGTGCAGGTCGCGGTCGGCGGCCACGATACGGCGGGTGAGGGCCAGCACGGCGCCGAGCGTGAACTCGGCGACCGCGTCCGCCGCCGCGCCGGTGTTGGCGACGACCGGGATGCCGCGGCGGGTGGCCGCCTCGACGTCGATCCAGTCGAAGCCGGCGGTGGGCGCGGCGATGAGGCGGACGTGCGGTGCCGCGTCGAGGACGGCGTCGTCGATGGTGACGCCCTTGGTGGCCACGACGATCCGGGCGTCGGCGAGGTGCTCGCGCACCGTCTCCGGGCGCTGGTCCGGGCAGTAGGCGACCGGGCCGAGCGCCGCGAGCATCCGCTCGGTGGTGGCGAGGTAGCCCAGTTTCTTGGTGATGACGGTGTTCACAACGGTCACGGTGTTCCTCGGGTCGGGCGGGCCGGCGGATCGACGGCCTGCGTAGCTGCTGGTCCGGCCAGGGCCCGGTCCACGGTCTCCGCGACGCTCAGCGCCGACAGCCCGTCGTCGCCGGACGCGCCGAACGGGGCGGCGGCCGCGCCGCCGGTGGCGGCGGCGAACGCCTCGAACTGCGCCGCGTAGACGTCGTGCGGGGGGAAGACGGTGTCGGTGCTGCCCTGCGCCGACCGGAGCGACAGCGTGCCGCCGCCGGTGTTCCCGATCGACTCCGACACCGTCAGCCGCCCCGCCTCGCCGATCACGGTCAGCCCGTTGGCCGGGTGGGTCGTGCGTCCCGCGGTGAGGGTGACCAGCACCCCGCCGCGGGTGGTCGCGCTGACCTGGACCACGCGCTGCGGCCCGGCCGGTGTCGGGTCGAGTTCGGCGAGCGTCGCCGACAGCCGGACGACGCGGTCGCCGGCCAGCCACTGCGCGAGGTCCACGGCGTGGGCCCCGGTTCCCGCCATCGCCCCCTTGCTGGGGGTGGTGACCGTGCGCGAGGCGGCCAGCCGCGCGGCGGAGTCGCCGTGTCCCACCTGGTGCAGGTAGGACACGTCCACCCACAGCGGGCGGCCGATCGCGCCGTCGGCCACCAGCCGCCGCGCCTCCCGGTGCGCGGCGTTGTGCCGCAGGTGGAAGCCGGTGCCGAGGACGACGCCGTACCGCGCGCAGGCCGCGACGGTGCGGCGGGCCGCGGCCGGGTCCTGCGCGAGCGGCTTCTCGCACAGGACGTGCTTGCCGGCCGCGGCGGCGAGCGTGACGTGCCGCTCGTGCCGCTCGTTGCGGGAGCAGACGTAGACGTGGGTGACGCCGGGGTCGCCGAGCAGTTCCTCGACCGAGGCGCCCCACCGGCCGACCCCGTGCCGCTCCGCCAGGTCGGCGGTGCGGACAGGGTCGGTCCCGCACAGGGCCACGGCCGCGGCGCCGCGGGCGCGGGCGAGCGCCGGCAGACCGTAGCGGTCCACGTGGCGGCCGACGCCCACGACGAGCCAGCCGGCGGCCGGCGTACGGTTGCCGGACAAGGTCAGCCCAGCGTGTAGGGGTAGGTCGAGTACAGGTCGATGCCGGTCTCGGTGATGACGATCTCGTCCTCCAGGTGGACGCCGCCGACACCCTCCTCGCCGATGGGCGGGCTGGTGACGGAGAAGGTCATGCCGGGCTTGAGCTCGTAGTCGTCCTGGGCGCGCAGGTGCGGGCCCTCGAAGGCGGAGATGCCGATGCCGTGACCGAGGGTCCTGCGGCCGAGCTTGGCGCAGATGTCGGCCGGGCTGACGCCGGGGCCGAGCGCGTTGAGCTGCTCGTACTGCAACTCGTGGGCCCGCTTGAGCAGGTCCACCTGGGCGGGGGTGGGCTTGTCGCCGCAGACGAAGGCGCGGCAGAAGTCGCCGAAGTAGCCGGAGAAGCAGCCGCCGAAGTCCATGTTGACCAGGTCGCCGTGCTGCACGATCCGGTCGCTGTGGAAGCGGCGGTAGGGGTGCGCGCCCGGCCCGGAGTTGACGACCTCCGAGCACTGGGTGGTCTCGGTGCCCAGGTCCCACATGGCGCGGAAGCACTCGCCGACCAGTTCGCACTCGCGCACGCCGGGCTTGAGGATGTTGACCGCGGCCTGCATGCCGGCCTCGGAGATGGCGTAGGCGATCTTCAGGGCCTTGATCTCGTCGGCGGTCTTGATCTGGCGGGCGCCGATCATCAGCTCCTGGCCGTTGACGAAGGTGGCGTTGGGCAGCCGCCTGGTCAGCACGTCGAACATGGACGGCGACCAGATGTCCACCGCGATGCGGGCGGTCTCGATCTTCGAGCCGAAGTAGTGGTACAGGTCGTCGACGAAGGAGTTGACGTCCTGGGTCATGTCCATCTGGTACGGGGTGTGGAACCGGTCGTCCGGCACCCAGGGGATGTTCTTGGCCGCGTAGTCCGGGTCGATGATCCAGATCGCCGAGTCGCCCTCGGCGGCCAGGACGGCCAGCGGGCCGCCGCCCAACTGGATGGTCGGCCAGTACAGCCGCTTGATGCCGGTGCTGTAGCGGGCGTTCTCGGCGCGCAGTTCGATCAGGAAGTCGACGTCGGCGGCCGCCATCGCCGCGCGGGTCTTCGCCAGCCGCTCGGTGCGCAGCCGGTCCATGTCGATGCGCGTCTCCCAGTCGGTCTGCATCGGGCCGAAGGTGCTCGCGGATCGCACGATCGTGTCGAAGGGCATGAAGGGGTCTCCAGACTTCAGTGGGTGAGGGATATGGACCTGTCCACCGGACAGGACACGTGGACGCGGGAGCCGACGGACGCGGTCGCGCGTCCCAAGCCGAGGGCCCGCAGGGTGGTGATCCCGGCGTCGATGTCGTACTCGGTGACCGAGCTGCCGACGCGGACGGCGGTGACGGTGCCGGGCAGCGCGTTCACGCGGTCCGGCGCCGACGGGTCGTCCGCGGCGGTGTCGATCGTGATGTCGCCGGGGCGCCACACGACCGACACGTTCTCGCCGACCGCGGCCGGCCCGACGAGGCGGGCCGACAGGCGGGTCGTGCCGTCGGCCAGGGCGATGTCCACCCCGCCGACGCGTTCGGTGCCGTTCGGTCCGGTCCGGGTCCGCTCGGTGGCCAGCACGCCGGTGAGGACGTTGATCTGGCCGAGCAGGCCGGCGACGAACAGGGACCGGGGCGCGGCGAGGAGTTCGGCCGGCGTCCCGTTCTGGACGATGGCGCCGTCCCGCATCACCAGGATGCGGTCGGAGAGCGTCATCGCCTCGTCCTGGTCGTGGGTGACGTAGACGGCGGTGATGGCCAGCTCCCGTTGCAGCCGGCCGATGTCCCGGCGTACGGCGTCGCGCCGGGCCGCGTCGAGGTTGCTGAGCGGCTCGTCGAGCAGCAGCAGCCCGGGGCGGTAGACCAGGGCGCGGGCGAGGGCGACGCGCTGCTGCTGGCCGCCGCTGAGCTGGCTGGGCTGGCGCCGGCCCATGCCCTCCAGCCCGACCAGTTCGAGCATCTCCTCGACGCGGGGCCGGATGGCGGCGGTGCGCTCACCGCGGGTGCGCAGCGGGAAGGCGACGTTCTCGAAGACGCTCATGTGCGGCCACAGCGCGTAGGACTGGAAGACCATGCCGATGTCGCGCTTGGCCGGCCGCAGGTGCACCCCCTCGGCCGTGGCGGTCATCGTCGTGTCGCCGAGCCGGACCCGGCCCGCGTCGGGGACCTCGATGCCGGCCAGGCAGCGCAGGGTGGTCGTCTTGCCGCAGCCCGAGGGGCCCAGCAGCGTGACCAGTTGGCCGCGCTCGACCGAGAACGAGGCGTCGCGCACTCCGCCGGAACCGAAGTCCCGGGTGAGTCCGGCGACCTCCAGGTGTCCGGTGCGACGCGGCGGCGCGGTCTCGGCCGGCGCGGGGGACGGCGCGGGCGCGGTCCGCCCGCCGGTGGATGTCTTCATCGTCTTCCTGCCCATCAGAGTCCGGCCGCCATGTCGGAGGAGGCGCCGTCGCGGCGCGTGGTGATCGTCCAGAAGACCGCCGCGGCCACCAGCAGGACGGCCGCCTGCAGCAGGGTGAACGCGGCCGTCACGCCCGGGGAGTCGAAGGACCGGCTGTTGAGCAGGGCCACCGAGAGCGTCTGTGTCCCGGTCGTCTGCAGCAGGGCCGACATCGGCAGTTCGCGCATGAAGGTGAGGAAGACCAGCAGCCATCCGGACACCAGTCCCGGGCGGACCAGCGGCAGCAGCACCCGGAAGACGTAGCGCCCCAGGGACGCCCCGCTGGTGCGGGCGGCCTCCTCCAGTTCGGTGTGCACCGACAGGAACGCCGCCGACACCGAGCGATGGGCGAACGGCAGGAACCGTACGACGTAGGCGACGCCGATGATCCACAGCGTGCCGAACAGCGAGGTCTTGAGCAGCAGGGTGAGCAGCCCGACGCCCAGCACCAGGCCCGGCACCGCGACGGGGATCGTCAGGCAGACCTCGAACAGCCGGCGGCCGGTGATCCTGGCCCGCTCGATCGCGTGGACGAGCACGACGCTGAGCGCGACGACCACGCAGGCGCACAGCGCGGACAGCTCCAGGCTGTTGAGGAACGCGGTCCTGACGATCGAGCCCTTCCCGAACAGCGCGCGGAAGTTGTCCAGGGTCAGGTCGCCGAAGTCGACCGTCCCGGTCCAGCGTTTGGAGAACGCGATCAGCGTGAGGATGCCGATCGGCAGGAGCGCGGCGAACAGCAGGTAGACCAGTTCGGCCGCGAAGGCCCACCAGCGGATCCGCCCCAGCCGCAGCGGTTCGGCCCGCGAGCCCTTGCCGGTGACCGTGACGTAGCCGCGGTCGCGCATGGCGCGGCGCTGGAGGTACAGGCACAGCGCGGTGATGAGCATCATCACGCAGCCGAGCGCGGCGCCGAAGTTGTAGTTCGGCGGGAACGTCTGGACCGCGTCGTAGATGCGGGTGGACAGCGTCTGGATCCCGTTGCCGTAGCCGAGCACCAGCGGCACCGACAGGTCCTCGATCGCCATGACGAACGTCAGGATCGCGGCCGCCATGATCGCCGGGCTGGCCAGCGGGAGCGTCACGCGGACCGCCGTCCGCCAGCCTGACGCGCCGCAGGCGGCCGCCGCGTGCTCCAGCGAGGAGTCCATCTGCCGGAAGGCCGCGCCGGTGAGCAGGATGACGAACGGCACCAGGAACAGGCCGAGCACGACGATGATGCCGAGCGTGGAGTAGACGTTGAAGACCGCCCCGTGGCTGATCCCGGCGCTGCGGGCCAGCCGGTTGATGAACCCGGTCCGCGGGTCGGCCAGGTAGGTCCAGGCGATCGAGCCGATCAGCGGGGACAGGAAGAACGGGATCAGGTTGAGGATCTCGAACGCCCGTCGCAGGGGCAGGTCGGTGCGGGTGACCAGCCACGACAGCCCGACGCCGATGACGGTGGCCACCGCCATCGACCCGAGGGCGATGACCACGCTGTTGCGGGCGGAGCTGAGGATCTCCGACGCCTTGAGCTGCTGGTAGTTCGCACCGGACCACACGTGGCCGGTCAGACCGGTCTGCTTCTCGAGCGAGCGGATGACGACTTCCACCAGCGGTGCCGCGATCAGGGCGACCACGGCCAGGGTGAACAGCGTGAGCGCGATGCGCTCCGGGGTGAACCGCACGAGAGCGCGTCGGCTGCGTGGCGGTGCCGCCTCAGGAGTGCGGGATGTGGGTTCCATCACAGAGGCCATGGACGAGATCGTCAGACGCTTTGCAGATGATTGTCAAGCGTTACGACGGGGTTAACTTCACTTCGGACGCCCTTACGGTAGGTCAAATACCCCTATTAGCTGGCAGAACATCCCGTGAACACCAACGCTCCCATGCGTCCATCGTGTCAAATCGCTTGACGATGCGAGATTCATTGTCTGACAATCACCGGCGGACTGCTGTGCCAGGTTCGTGACAGGGAGTTGAGAGCCGTGTCCTCGCTGAAGTCGACGTTCACCGTCTATCCGCACACCCGGGCGCTGGCCGAGGGCGCCGTCGAGCTGCCCGGCGGCCCGCTGGAGTTCGTCCCGACGAAGCCGATCATCCGGGCCTACCGCGAGATGGTCCGCGAACTCGCGTACGACGTGTGCGAGTTGGCGCCGACCACGTATCTGATGGCACGCGCCGCCGGCGTGCCGGTGATCGCCGTCCCGGTCTTCACCAAGCGGCTCTTCCACCACGGGCACATCCGCTGCCATGCCGCGTCCGGCATCCGGGTGCCCGGCGACCTCGTCGGCCGCACGGTCGGTGTGCGCGCCTACTCGGTGACCACCGGAGTGTGGGTACGCGGCCTGCTGTCAGACGATTTCGGCGTCGACCCGGCCGAGGTCCGCTGGGTCACCGACGACGAGGAGCACGTCGCGAGCTACGTCGCGCCGCCGAACGTCTCGGCGGTCGCGCCCGGCGAGAGCCTGGTGGACCTGCTCGACCAGGGCCGGATCGACGCCGCGCTGACCGGCAACGCCGGGGTCGGCCGCAAGGGCGCGCCCAAGGACGGCTGGACGACCGGCGACAGCGGCCCGCGGCCCGCCGCCGAACCGCCCTACTCGCTGTTCGGCACCCCCGAGCCGCTGGAGCGGGACTGGTACCGCCGCACCGGCGTCTACCCGATCCACGGCGTGATCGTGGTGCGCGAAGAACTGGTGCGCGACAACCCCCGGCTCGCCACCGACCTGTACGCGGCCTTCGCCGCCGCGAAGCGCGCCGCCGGGGCCGGCCGCGCCGAACTCGTCGCCGCGCTCGCCGCCGGCGCGGCCGTCCCGGACGACGAGGACCCGATCCCCTACGGCGTCGAGCCGAACGCCCGGTCCCTGGAGGCCCTCATCCGCTACGCCCGCGAGCAGCACCTGCTCGACACCCCGGTGTCGGTCGAGGAGATCTTCGCGCCCGGCGACTACCCGACGGCCTGACGCCCGAGCCGGCACGGGATCGGCTGCCGGCGCTGGCGCGGACACCGGACACGGTGCCGGCACCGGACACGGCCCCGGCACCGGACACGGAAGGGCCGCCGCCCCGCCCGGGCAGGGGCGGGGCGGGGCGGCGGCCGGAACGGCGGGCGTCAGGACGCGAGGCTGGCCGGCAGCTCGCGGCGGTGCCGTATGTTGAGCTTCCGGTAGGCCCGGGTCAGGTGCTGCTCGACGGTGCTGACCGTCACGAAGAGCTTGTCGGAGATCTCCCGGTTGGTGTGGCCGCGGGCCGCGAGCGAACACACCCGCAGCTCGGCCTCGGAGAGCACCCCCGCCACCACGTCGTCGGACGGCGGCAGGCTGCGCGGCTGCTCCACCGGGACACCGGCGACCGGCTTGGGCATCAGCGACGAGCACAGCCCCTCGGCGCCGCACTCGCTGGCCATCCGCCACGCCTGGCGGACCAGCAGCCGTGCCTGCGCGGCCGCGCCCTGCCGCTGGTGCGTCCGGCACAGCTCGACCAGCGTCAGCGCCAGCTCGTAGCGGTCCCCGGCGGTCTGGAGCATGTCCACCGCCGTGCCCAGCAGGTGGGCCTGCTGCGACGAGGGCCGCGTCATGGCCTGCACCCGCAGCGCGACCCCCAGGGTGCGGCGCTGCCCCCGCTTGACCAGCGCGAGGTGCTCGTCGGCCAGCCGGCCGGCGCGCTCGCGCTGCCCGCGCTGGAGCCACACCTCCACCGCCCCGGTCCGCCAGGGCGCCAGCGCCGGAGAGTCGAGGTCCCACTCCTGCGCCTTCTCGCCGCACTGGATGAAGTCCGCGAGGGCCGCGTCGTAGTAGCCGGTGGCCAGGTAGTGGCGGCCACGGGCGTAGAGGTAGTGCAGCCCGAACCGGGTCTGGAACAGGCCCGGCGGGACCGGGCTGTTGACCAGTTCGGCGCTGGCCGCGTGGTCCCCCATCGCCGTCCGGGCCTCGATCGCGGTGGCCAGCGGCATGCCGATCTCGACGCCCCATGCCTCCACCGACATACTGCGCAGCGCGGCCTCCGCGGACTCCGCGGCACTGCGCAGCGAGCCCCGGCGCAGCGCGATCATCGCCCGTGTCGAGGTGAACAGGGCGTGCCAGGTGGGGGCGTGGCGCTCGGTGGCGGCCGTCTGGAGCCGGCCGCACCAGGCGGCCGCCGACTCCAGCCGGTCGGCGTAGACCAGCGCCGCGATCGCGGAGTTCAACGAGCTGATGGTGTCGTCCTCGGCCAGCAGGTGCTGGAGCACCCGCTCCGCCTCGGCCACCAGCACGTCGTCGGGGCCGCGCTTGAGGACCGCCCAGAGCGTGTGGATGGCCGACAGCCGGGGCCGCCCGATCTGGTGCGAGGGCACCTGCCGCTGCTGCTCCGGCGGGAGGTCGCCCACGAGTTGCTGGTGGACCCCGGGGTAGGTGAAGGCCAGCCACAGCCGGGTCACGTCCAGCTCCAGCGTGAGCCGCTCCGCCGGTGTCCCGTCGGCGCCTCCGGCGAACAGCGGCCCCATCAGTTCGACCGCGTCGGTGACCCGGCCCTGCACCAGCAGCCGGTGGGCGACCTTCAGGCGCAGGGACCCCGGCAGGTCCCCGGCCCTGGCCGGGGCGACCAGGGACAGCATGATGCGCGCGGCCGCCTCGGGCTGGTCCCGCCACTTGATGCGCGCCAGGTTCGCCTTGATGGCATGGCTGCGGCCCTGGTCCTGGCAGCAGTTGTCGGCCAGTTGCAGGCACTGCTCCGCGAGGGAGACCCGGTCCTCGCGCAACGCCTGCTTGGCCGCGTCCATCAGGAACTGCGGCGCCCAGTCGTCCTCCACGGCGCCCGCGGCGATCAGGTGCTGCGCGACCACGATGACGGGCGCGCCGTCGTTGCGCAGCAGCCCGGCGACCCGGTGGTGCAGCCGGGTGCGGTCCACGGCCGACATGTTGTCCAGCACGGCCGAGCGGATCGCCGGGTGGCGGAAGCGGAGCCCCTCGATCAGCCGGGACTCGGTGAGGATCTTCATCGCCGCGTCCACGTCGCGCTTCTCCAGCCCGACCAGCCGGGCGAGCAGCGTGGACGAGCCGGCGCCGTTGGTGATCGCCAGCCCCCGGGCCACCCGCAGCCCGTTCAGGCCGCTGCGGCGGGTGCAGGCCACCGACGCCTCGCGGAACAGGTCGGCGGCGACCGGGTGGTAGCCGGTCTCGGGGTGCGCGGGCCGGGCGGTGTGGTCGCTGACCAGGGCCTGCGCCAGCAGCGGGTTGCCGCCGCTCATCGCGTAGAACCCGGGTGCGTACTGCTCCGCGGCCGCCGGTCCGAACCGGTCCGCTATCAGCCGGGCCATGCCCACCTCGTCGAAGGCGCCCAGCCGCACGTGCGCGACACCGGGCCGGCACGCCAGTTCGGCGAGCACCCCCTCGCAGGGCGCGGCCCCGGACGGGCCGAGCGTGAGGAGGATGGTGACCGGGTTCCGGCGGCAGCGCCGGATCAGGTAGAGCAGGCAGGCCAGCGACTCGGAGTCGACGTGCTGGATGTCGTCGACGCACAGCACGACCGGCTGGTGCGCGCTGAGTTCGACCAGCAGCGCGTGGTACGCCTGCATGGCCTGGGCCGCTCCCGCCTCCATGCCGAGGTGGGACCACTCCTCCTTGGCCCGTTGTAACGGGACGTGCAGGTCGGTCTCGGCGCCGGCGAGTTCAGCGCTCTGGAAGAGCTGCTCCACCACCGCGTACGGGATCGCGCTCTCCACCTTGGAGCCGACCGCACCGAGCACCATGTACCCGCGTGCCGCGGCTCTGGACACCACGGCCTCCAGCAGCGTGGTCTTGCCGAACCCGACCGCACCGCTGATGACACCCGTCGCGCCGTTCCCCTCGGCGCATGTGTCGAGCAGTTCTGTGAGCTGGTCGAGGCATTGGTCGCGCTCCAGCATGTTCCTGGGAACCCCTCTGTTGGTCGTTGCGGCGTCTCGCAAGGGTTCTGCTCCGGCCGGCGTCCGGTCGCCATTCGGTGCGTGTGAGGTGCGTGTGCATTCCTGGTGCTGATGGAGAGCCTGCCCAGCCCAGCTCAAAGACGGGTCAAGATCCGCGCAAGACGGGGAAGAAGGCGGTTCACCCGGCATATGCCACGGCGGGCGGTTCTCCCCCTGAGGTGCGGCGTCGCACACGGCGCACGAGGGCTGCCGCAGGTGTACGGGGCCGGGCGGTGTGCCGCCCGCGGCCGCGTGGGCGGCCGGCTGCGGAGGGGGGCGCGGGCGCCTTCCGCGGGAGCCGGGCGGCTCCCGCGGGAGGGCTGGGTGCCGTCCGCGACGGAGCGATCGCTAACCGACCCGGGCGGTCACCCCCGCCAGCCACGCGCGCACGGCGGCCGCGGTGGAGGCCGCGAACTGCCGGTCCATGATGCTGAAGTGGTCGCCCGGCACGTCGATGACCTCCGACGCGGCGACCGGCGTCTGCCAGCCGGCGCCGTCCTCGGCCACCACCGGCTCGCTGGCGCGGACCAGGCAGGAGGGCGCCGTCAGTCCCTCCGGCCGCCAGTCGAGCAGCAGTTCCCCGCAGATCCAGGCCGAGGCGGTGATCTCCTCCAGCCGGAACCCCTCGTCGGCCTGGCGCCGGTCCAGGGCGCGGGCGCGCTCCAGGCCGACCCGGGCCATCTCGTTCTTCCACCGCTTCAGCACCGGGCTGTCCATGGGATACGAGTCGAGGAGCACCACCGCCAGCGGGTCGCTGCCCCGGCGCTCCAGTTCCCGCGCGATCTCGTGGGCGAGCACGCCGCCGGAGGACAGGCCGGCCAGCGCGAACGCGGAGTCGCCGACGTACTCCTGCACCGCGTCGGCCAGCGTCGCGATCAGCACCCGGCTGTTCTCCGGCAGCGGGGCGTCCGCCGCGAAGCCCGGGGCCACCAGGGCCGAGACCTTCCAGTCGGCGGCCAGTTCGGCCGCGAACCGGTTGTAGGTCTGCGGTCCGTTCAGTGCCAGCGGCGGGCAGACGCAGACCAGGTGCGGACCGGTGTCCCCGGCCGACAGCCGCACCGGCACCGGCCGCCGCTCCAGCGCGGTGGCATCGGCGTACCGCGGGCGCAACCGCGCGGCACTGAGCGCGAACGCGTCACCGAGGTCGGCGCGGCCGCTCTCCAGCGCGTTGAGATAGAGGTCCTGCATCGGGTCCCTGGGGGCGACCGCCTCCGGCTCGGCGGCGGCCGGGCCGGCGTCGCCGAACCTCGCACTGAGGAAGGCGGCCAGGGTGGCGGCGTCCGGGTGGTCGAAGACGAGCGTCGCCGGCAGGGACATGCCGGTGGTCGCCTGGAGGCGGTTCCGCAGGTCGACGGAGGTCAGCGAGTCGAAGCCGAGCTCACGGAACTCCTTCGTGGTGTCCACCCCGTCACCCGGCGCGTGACCGAGGACGAGGGCCACGTGGTCGGCGACGAGCCGCAGCAGGTACGCGTCCCGCGCATCGGCGTCGGGCAGCGCGGCCAGCCGGCGGGCCAGGTCGTCGGGGTCGTTGCGGTGTCCGCCGGCGGCACGCCGGGCCGGCTGCCCGACCAGGGTGCGCCACAGCGGGGGCAGTTCGTCGCGGGTCCGCAGTGCCGCGAGGTCGAGCCGGGTCAGGGCGACGGCCGCCTCCGGGCTGCCCAGGGCCGCGTCGAACACCGCCAGGCCCTGCTCCACCGTGAACGGCGGCGTTCCCGACGCCGTGATCCGCCGCATGTCCGCGTCCGACAACTCACCCGTCAGACCCGCACCTTGGGCCCACGGACCCCAGGCCATCGACACCGCCGGCAACCCCTCCAGCCGCCGATACTGCATCAACGCGTCCAGGAACACGTTGCCCGCCGCGTAGTTGCCCTGCCCCGGACTACCCACCACACCGGCCAACGACGAGAACACCACGAACGCCGACAGATCCATCCCCGCCGTCAACTCGTGCAGATACCACGCCGCATCCACCTTCGGCGCCAACACCCGATCCAACCGCTCGGTGTCCAGGGAGGTGATCACCGCGTCCTCGACGACACCGGCCGTGTGCACCACCCCGGTCAGGGCGACACCGGCCAACACCTCGGCCAGCGCCGCACGATCCGCGACGTCACACGCGACCACACGCGCCCGCGCCCCCAACTCCGCCAGCTCCGCCACGAGTTCGGCGCCGCCACCACTACGGTTCAGCAGCAGCAGATCCCGCACCCCGTGCACCGCCACCAGGTGACGCGCCACCTCACGGCCCAGACCACCCGTACCACCCGTCACCAGCACCGTGCCCGCACCAAAGCCCACCGACCCCGCCGCGTCCCCGTCAGCCGCAGCCGCGACACGGACCAAGCGCGCGGCCCGCACCACACCATCGCGGACCACGAGCTGCGGCTCACCGGAAGCCACCGCCCCGACCACCACAGCACGGTCCACGGACCCGACCCCCTCACCGGCACCAAGGTCCAGCAAGGTGATCCGCCCCGGATTCTCCGCCTGAGCCGAACGCACCAGACCCCACACCACCGACGCCGCCACATCCGCCAACACCTCCCCCGGCACCGCCGACACCGCACCCCGCGTCACCACCACCAACCGACCCTCCGCACACCGCTCATCCCCAAGCCACCCCTGCACCTGCGCCAACACCCAACCAGCCAACCCATGAGCCGAACCCACCACCTCACCCGCCGTACCGACCGCCTCCAACACCACGACCTCACCCGGAACCACATCCTCCGGAGCCCGGAACACCGCCACACCCCCATCCACGCCCACAGACATGCCCGCGTCCGTGCCCGTGCCCGTGTCCGCGCCCGCGTCCACCTCCGGCAGCGTGACCACCGATGACCAGTCGACCGCCAGCACCGCACCCGCCTGCGCGCCGCCGACCACGCCCCCGGCCGCCACCGGCCGCATCACCAGCGAACCGATCGTCAACACCGGATCACCGTTGCCGTCGGCCAGTTCGACGCGCAGGCTGTCCGGCCCCGTACGCGCCACCCGCACCCGCGACGCCACCGCACCACCCGCGTGCAGCGTCACCTCACCGAAGCTGAACGGCAACCGACCCGCCGGCGCCGGATCCAGCCCCACGAACGCACTCGCCTGGAGCGCCGCGTCCAGCAACGCCGGATGCACACCGAACCTCCGCGCCCGATCGGTCTCCTCCTCCCCGACCGCCACCTCGGCAAAGACCTCACCCTCCGCCTGCCACACCTGGCGCAGACCCCGGAACGCCGGACCGTAGACGAAACCGTGGTCGGCCGTCAGCTCGTAGAAGTCCGAGACGTCGACGGACGAGGCGTCGGCCGGCGGCCACTGCCACCCACCCGCAACCACGTCCGCGGGCAGGGCATCGCCGAGCACCGCGGTCGCATGCCGTGTCCACGGCTCCTCGTCCGCGGCACGCGCGTACACCGTCAAGGACCCACCGTCTCCGACCACCACCTGCACCTGAACACTGCCGACCGCGGGAACCACCAACGGCGCCTCCACGACCAACTCCCGCAGACCACCCGCACCCACCGCGTCCGCACCGCGGATCGCCAACTCCACGAACCCCGCCCCCGGGAAGACCACCGTCCCGTGCACCGCGTGATCCCCCAACCACGGCTGCGCCCGCAACGACAACCGCGACGTCAACACCACCGTCCCCGACTCCGGCACCGACACCACCGCACCCAGCAACGGATGCTCCGCCGACACCAGACCCGCAGCCGCCACATCACCGACGGGCTTCGGTTGCGCCCAGTAGCGGCGGCGCTGGAAGGCGTACGTCGGCAGCTCGACCCACTCCGACCCCCGCCCGCCGGTCAGTCCGACCCACTCCACCGGCACCCCGTGCACGAACAGGTCACCCGCGGCCAGCAACGCCATGGCCAGACCCTCACGGTCCTTGCGCATCAACGCCACCGCCACCGCATCCGACGCGTTCGCCTGCGCCAGACCCGCCACCACACCATCAGGACCCGCATCCACGAACACGTCCACACCCTGCGCGGCCAACCACGCCACACCGTCCGCGAACCGCACCCCCGAACGCACCTGCTGCGCCCAGTACTTCGGCGACGTCATATCCGCCGGCTCACCCGTCAGATTCGACACCACCGCAATCCGCGGCTCCGAGAACGACACATCCGCGATCGCCGCCAGGAAGTCGTCCACCATCGGCTCCATCAACGCCGAATGGAAGGCGTGCGACACCCGCAGCCGGGTCGTCTTCACCCCCAACGCCTTGAAATGCTCACCGACCGCGAGCACAGCGGACTCCTCACCGGAGACCACCACCGAACCCGGCGCGTTCACCGCCGCGACAGAGACCCCGTCGGACAGATGCGGCAGCACCTCCTCCTCCGGCGCGGCAACCGCCACCATCGCCCCACCCACCGGAAGCGCCTGCATCAAACGCGCCCGCGCCCCCACCAACCGGCACGCATCCGCCAGATCGAACACCCCGGCCACATGCGCGGCCGCCACCTCACCAATGGAGTGCCCCAGCAGGTAATCCGGTGTGATACCGAACGACTCCAACAGCCGGAACAACGCCACCTCGACCGCGAACAACGCCGGCTGCGCCCAACCCGTCGAATTCAACGCATCCGCGTCCCCACCCCACACCACCCCCCGCAGCGGAACGTCGAGGTGCCGGTCCAACTCCGCCACCACCTCGTCGAAAGCCGCCGCGAACACCGGCGACTCCCCGTGCAGCCGGCGCCCCATCCCCAGCCGCTGCGCACCCTGACCCGCGAACAACACCGCCACCCGACGACCACTCCGCGCCACACCCTCCACCGCGTTGCCCGCCGCCTCACCGGCCGCCAACGCCCGCAACCCCGCCGTCAGTTCCTCACGCCCACTGCCCACCACCACCGCACGGTGCTCGAACACCGACCGCGACAACAACGCCCCACCCACATCCACCGGATCCAGCCCCTCGGCCACCGACAACAACCGCTCCGCCTGCGCCCGCAACGCCCCCTCCGAACGACCCGACACCACCCACACCGACCCCGACCCGGACTCGGACTCGGACTCGGACTCGGCCCCAGCCTCTCCCGCGACCTCGACCCGCGCCTCGACCTCGGCCTCGACCTCCACCCCAGGCGCCGCCTCCAGGATCACGTGCGCGTTCGTCCCCGAGACACCGAAGGACGACACACCCGCCCGGCGCGGACGACCGCTCTCCGGCCAGGCCATCTCACCGGTGACCAGTTCGACGCTGCCCGCGGACCAGTCGACCTGCGAGGACGGCGCGTCCACGTGCAGCGTGCGGGGCACCACCCCGTTCTGCATCGCGAGCACCATCTTGATCACGCCGGCCACACCCGCGGCCGCCTGCGTGTGACCGATGTTCGACTTCAACGACCCCAGCAGCAGGGGCCGTTCCTCCGGCCGCCCCTGGCCGTAGGTCGCCAGCAGCGCCTGCGCCTCGATCGGGTCGCCCAGCGTCGTGCCCGTGCCGTGCGCCTCCACCACGTCCACATCGGACGGTGCCAGGGAGGCCGCCGCCAGCGCCTGGCGGATCACCCGCTGCTGCGACGGGCCGTTCGGCGCCGTCAGGCCGTTCGACGCACCGTCCTGGTTCACCGCGCTGGAGCGCACCACCGCGAGCACCCGGTGCCCGTTGCGCCGGGCTTCCGACAGCCGCTCGACGACCACGACGCCGACGCCCTCGGACCACGCGGTCCCGTCCGCCGCCTCCGCGAACGCCTTCACGCGGCCGTTGGCGGCGAGGCCGCCCTGGCGGCTGAACTCCACGAACCCGCCGGGCGTGGCCATGACCGCCACCCCGCCGACCAGCGCGAGGGAGCACTCCCCCGAGTTCAGCGCCTGCCCGGCCCAGTGCAGCGCCACCAGGGACGACGAGCAGGCCGTGTCCACGCTGACCGCGGGGCCCTGGAGGCCGAGGGTGTAGGCCACCCGGCCCGACAGCACGCTCAGCAGACCGCCGGTCAGCAGGTGCCCCTGGGCCTCCGGGGTCGCGCCGGCGACCTCGCTGTAACCGGACGGCGCGGCGCCGATGAAGACTCCAGTGGCGGTCCCGGCCAGCGCGGCCGGGTCGATGCCCGCGTGCTCCAACGCCTCCCAGGACGCCTCCAGCACCAGCCGCTGCTGCGGGTCCGTCGCCATCGCCTCACGCGGGGAGATGCCGAAGAAGCCCGCGTCGAAGCCGCCCGCGTCCTCCAGGAAGCCGCCCTCCCGGGTGACCGAGGAGCCGGCGCGCTCGCCGTTCGGGTCGTACAGCGCGTCGAGGTCCCAGCCGCGGTCGTCCGGGAAGCCGGACATCACGTCGACGCCGTCCGTGACGACCCGCCACAGGTCGGCCGGGTTGTTCACCCCGCCGGGGAAGCGGCAGGCCATGCCCACGATCACCATCGGGTCGTCGGTGCTCCCGGCCACCAGCGCCGGCAGCGCGTCCTCGGCCTGCGCCGACGTGTCGCCGAAACGCTCGGCCAGGTAGTCCGCGATCCGCCCGGCGTTGGGGTAGTCGAAGACGAGGGTGGTCGGCAGGCTCAGCCCGGTGACGGTCTGGAGGCGGTTGCGGAACTCCACCGCGGTGACCGAGTCGAAGCCCAGTTCCTTGAACGCCTGGGCGGCGTCGACCTGGTCGCCCGAGTCGTAGCCGAGCACGGCGGCCGCGTGGTCGCGGGCCGCCGCGAGCAGGTGGTCGCGGCGCTCCCGCGCGGTCATGGACCGCAGGTGGTCGACGCCCTCCTCCTGCTCCTCCGGGTCGGCGGTGGCAGCCGCCTCCGGCAGCAGCGAGAACAGGCGGCTGGGACGGGCCATGCCGAACGCCGGAACGAAGCGCGACCAGTCCATGTTCGTGACCGTGACGTTGGTGTCGCCGTCGCTGAGCGCCCGGTGCAGGGCGGCGACCGCCGCCTCCGGCTGCATCGGGTGGACGCCGAGCCGCTCCAGGTACTGGGCGTAGTCGGCGTCCGCCGCCATCATGCCCGGCGCGTCCCAGGCGCCCCACGCCACGGACAGCGCCGTCAGGCCCCGGGCCCGGCGGTGTCCGGCCAGGGCGTCGAGGCAGGCGTTCGCCGCGGCGTAGCTGCCCTGGCCCGCGCTGCCCCAGGCAGCCGCCCCCGAGGAGAAGAGGACGAACGCGTCCAGCTCCAGGTCCTGGGTGAGTTCGTCGAGCAGCAGCCCGCCGGCGACCTTGACCCGTAGCTGCGCCTGGAGCGCCTCCGCGGTGAGGGTCTCCACGGCCCCGGCCTCGTCCACCACGCCGGCCGCGTGCAGGACGCTGCGCAGCGGCAGTTCCGCCGGGACGGAGGCGATCAGCTCCGCGAGGGTGTCGCGGTCGCCCACGTCACCCGCGACCACGCTCACCCGGGCGCCCGCCGCTTCGAGTTCGGCGCTCAGCTCCCGGGCGCCGTCCGCGGCCGGGCCGCGCCGGCTGACGAGCACCACGTGCTCGGCGCCGACCCGGACCAGCCAGCGCGCCACGTGCGCGCCGACCCCGCCGGTACCGCCGGTCACGATCGCCGTGCCGCTGGTCCGCCAGGAAGCGGGCAGCGTGGGCGCCGCGGCGTGGACCAGGCGCCGGGCGAACAGCCCGGACGACCGGACGGCCACCTGGTCCTCTCCGTGCCCGCCCGCGACCACGGTGCGCAGCCGCTCCCGCACCGCGTCGTCGATCACGTCGGGCAGGTCCAGCAGACCGGCCCACCGCTCGGACAGCTCCAGGGCGGCCACCCGCCCGATGCCCCACGTGGCGCCCTGCCAGACCCCGCTGACACGCTCCTCGGGGCGTACGGCGACGGCGCCGCGCGTGACCGCCCACACCGGGGCCCGCAGGTGCTGGACCAGCCGGACGGTGGACAGCAGTCCCTCGACGTCGTCCCGGGCCGACAGCAGCGACAGCACGCCGGGGCAGGCGGGGCTCAGCTCCGGGGCGGAGCCGTCGTCCTCGATCAGCTCGCCGCCGACGGCCTCGGCCACGGCCGCCGACCACGGGTCGTCGGCGTGTCCCTCGGGCACGATCACCGCCCAGCGCGCGGCGGACGGGTCGAGGGGGCGGCCGGTGGCGGACACGGGTGCCCACGTCTCGCGGTAGCGCCAGCCGTCCGCCTGCGACTCGGACTGCCGCTGGTCGCGCCACCGCAGCATGGCGGGCACCACGTCCGACAGCGTGGTGCTGTCCACGCCGAGGGAGCGCGCGAGGTCGGAGACGTCGGTGCTCTGCATCGACGCCCAGAACTCCGCGTCCACCGGGTCGCGCAGGGCGGCGTCGCCGACCGCCGAGGACTGCTGCGGCCAGTAGCGGCGGCGCTGGAAGGCGTACGTCGGAAGATCCACCCGACGCGGCTTCCGGTCCGCGAACAGACCGTTCCACGTCACGGGAACGCCGTGCACGAACAGCTCCGCGGCCGACAACAGGAACCGGTCCAACCCACCCTCATGACGACGCAACGTCCCCGCCGCCACCACACCCTCACCCAACGTGTCCTGCACCGCCACCGTCAACACCGGATGCGGACTCACCTCAACAAACACCGAGAAACCATCCGCCGCCAACGCCCGCGTCGCCCGCTCGAACTCCACCGTCTGCCGCAAATTCCGATACCAATACCCCCCATCCAAACCCGCCGTATCCACCCGCTCACCCGACACCGACGAATACATCGGCACCCCAGACGACACCGGCGCCAACCCCGCCAGATCATCAAGAACCCGATCCTCGATCAACTCCACAAACACCGAATGCGACGCATAATCCACCGGCACCCGACGCGCCCGCACCCCCCGCTCCTCACACACCACCAACAACGCATCCAACTCCTCCACCGGACCCGCCACCACCACACCACCAGGACTGTTCACCACCGCCACCGACACACCCCCCGACAACAACCCCCGCACACCCTCCACCGGCAACGACACCGCCACCATCCCACCCCTACCCGCCAACGCCCCCGCAATCGCCCGACTCCGCAACGCCACCACCCGCGCACCATCACCCAACGACAAACCCCCCGCCACACACGCCGCCGCAATCTCCCCCTGCGAATGCCCCACCACCGCAGCCGGCACCACACCCCACGAACGCCACACCGCAGCCAACGACACCATCACCGCCCACAACACCGGCTGCACCACATCAACCCGCCCCAACACCACCTCATCCCCCTCACCCAACACCCCCAACAAATCCCACTCCACAAAAGGCCTCAACGCCTCCCCACACAACTCCATCGACTCCCGAAACACCGACGAGGAATTCAGCAGACCCGCCGCCATACCCACCCACTGCGCACCCTGACCCGGGAAGACGAACACCACCCGACGCTCCTGACCACCGCCGGCAGCGCCGCCCACCAGGTTCCCGGCCGGCTCACCCGCCGCCAACGCCCGCACACCCGACACCAGTTGCTCACGATCCGAACCCACCACCACCGCCCGGTGGTCGAACAGCGAACGCGACAACAACGCCGCACCCACATCCACCGGCTCCACCGAACCCGCCGACCCGGACGACTCCACAGCCGCCAGCAGACGACCCGCCTGACCCCGCACCGCGGCCGCCGAACGCCCCGACACCACCCACGCCACCGGAGCAGCCCCACCCGCACCCGCGGCCGGCTCGTCCTGAACGCCCGGAACGACTCCGACCTCGGCCTCGGCCTCGGCCTCAACCTCGGGAGCCTCCAGGATCACGTGCGCGTTCGTCCCGGAGATACCGAAGGACGACACACCGGCCCGGCGCGGGCGGCCGTTCTCCGGCCACGGCGTGGCCTCGGTCAGCAGCCGCACCTGACCCTGGCTCCAGTCCACGTGCGTGCTCGGCTCGTCCACGTGCAACGTCTGCGGCAGCACCCCGTGCCGCATCGCCAGCACCATCTTGATCACGCCCGCGACACCCGCCGCCGCCTGCGTATGACCGATGTTCGACTTCACCGCGCCCAGCCACAGCGGCCGGTCCTCCGGCCGGTCCTGGCCGTAGGTCGCCAGCACCGCCTGCGCCTCGATCGGGTCGCCCAGGGACGTGCCCGTGCCGTGCGCCTCCACGGCGTCCACGTCACCGGAGTTGAGCCCGGCCGCCGCCAACGCCTGCCGGATCAGCCGCTGTTGGGAGGGGCCGTTCGGCGCCGTCAGGCCGTTCGACGCGCCGTCCTGGTTCACCGCGCTGGCGCGTACGACCGCCAGCACCCGGTGCCCGTTGCGCTCCGCGTCCGACAACCGCTCCACCACCAGCACACCGACGCCCTCGGACCAGCCGGTGCCGTCCGCACCGTCCGCGAACGCCTTGCAGCGTCCGTCCGACGCGACGCCGCCCTGCTGGGAGAAGCTGACGAAGGTGCTCGGGGTGGCCATCATGGTCACGCCGCCGACCAGGGCGAGGGAGCACTCCCCCGCGCGCAGCGCCTGGCCCGCCCAGTGCAGCGCCACCAGGGACGACGAGCAGGCCGTGTCCACCGTCACCGCGGGACCTTCGAGACCCAGCGTGTACGCCACCCGGCCGGACAGCACGCTCTGGGCGTTGCCGGTGAGCATCTGCGGCTCGGCCTCGTCGAGGGCGTCGCCGATGACCTCGCTGTAGCCGGACTGGTAGCTGCCGACGAAGACGCCGGTGCTGCTGCCGGCCAGCCGCTCGGGGGCGATCCCGGCGTGCTCCAGCGCCTCCCACGACGTCTCCAGCAGCAGCCGCTGCTGCGGGTCGGTGACGAGCGCCTCGCGGGGCGAGATGCCGAAGAAGCCGGCGTCGAAGTCGAGCGCGTCGTCCAGGAAGCCGCCCTCGCGGGTGGCGGAGGTGCCCGAGCGGTCGCCCGCCGGGTCGTACAGCGCCTCCAGGTCCCAGCCGCGGTCGGCGGGGAAGGGGGACATGCCGTCGCCGCCGTTGGCGACGAGCTGCCAGAAGCCGTCGATGTCCCGGACCCCGCCCGGGAAGCGGCAGGCCATGCCGACGATGACGAGCGCGTCGTCGTCCACGGAGACGAGCGGTGGCAGGGCCACCGCCGACCCGCGCGGGGCGTCGCCGAACTGCTCGGCGAGGTAGGCCGCGAGGCGCCGCGCGTTCGGGTAGTCGAAGACCAGCGTGGCCGGGACGGTGAGTCCCGTCGCGGCCTGGAGCCGGTTCCGCAGCTCGATGGCGCTGAGCGAGTCGAAGCCCATGTCCCGGAACGCCTGGGCGGTGTCGATCTGCTCGCGGGAGGCGTACCCGAGCACCGCCGCCACGTGGTCGGCGACCAGGGCCAGCAGGTCCTCCTCGCGGTCGGCGAGGGAACGGCCCGCGAGGCGGTGCGCGAGGTCGTCGGGGGCGGCGCGGTGGTCGCCGGCGGCGCGCCGGGCCGGTTGCCCGACCAGGGTGCGCCACAGCGGGGGCAGTTCGTCGCGGGTCCGCAGTGCCGCGAGGTCGAGCCGGGTCAGGGCGACGGCCGCCTCCGGACTGCCCAGAGCCGCGTCGAACACCGCCAGACCCTGCTCCACCGTGAACGGCGGCGTTCCCGACGCGGCGATCCGCCGCATGTCGACATCCGACAACTCACCCGTCAGACCCGCACCTTGGGCCCACGGACCCCAGGCCATCGACACCGCCGGCAACCCCTCCAGCCGCCGATACTGCATCAACGCGTCCAAGAACACATTGCCCGCCGCGTAGTTCCCCTGCCCCGGACTACCCACCACACCGGCCAACGACGAGAACACCACGAACGCCGACAGATCCATCCCCGCCGTCAACTCGTGCAAATACCACGCCGCATCCACCTTCGGCGCCAACACCCGATCCAACCGCTCGACGGTCAACGACGACACCAGACCGTCATCCACCACACCAGCCGTGTGCACCACACCCGTCAGACGCACACCCGCAAGCACCTCCGCCAGCGCCACACGATCCGCGACGTCACACGCGACCACACGCGCCCGCGCACCCAACTCCGCCAGCTCCGCCACGAGTTCGGCGCCGCCACCACTACGGTTCAGCAGCAGCAGATCCCGCACACCGTGCACCGCCACCAGGTGACGCGCCACCTCACGGCCCAGCCCACCCGTACCACCCGTCACCAGCACCGTGCCCGCACCAAAGCCCACCTCTCCCCCCGCGTCCCCGTCAGCCGCAGCCGCGACACGGACCAAGCGCGCGGCCCGCACCACACCGTCGCGCACGACCGCTTGCGGCTCACCAGCGGCCACCACCCCCGCGACCAGGCCCGCGTCCACGGCGGAGGCCCGCTGGTCGAGGTCGAGCAGGACGATCCGCCCCGGATTCTCCGCCTGCGCCGAACGCACCAGACCCCACACCACCGACGCCGCCACATCCGCCAACACCTCCCCCGGCACCGCCGACACCGCACCCCGCGTCACCACCACCAACCGACCCTCCGCACACCGCTCATCCCCAAGCCACCCCTGCACCTGCGCCAACACCCAACCAGCCAACCCATGAGCCGAACCCACCACCTCACCCGCCGTACCGACCGCCTCCAACACCACGACCTCACCCGGAACCAGATCCTCCACGACGAGGTCCTCCGGGGCGCCCACCACCCGAAGGGGCGCCCCGGGCCCGGCCGCCTCGTCCAAGGCGACCACCGACGACCAGTCGACCGCCAGCACCGCACCGGACCGCACCCCACCGGCCACGCCCCCGGCCGCCACCGGCCGCATCACCAGCGAACCGATCGTCAGCACCGGGTCACCGTTGCCGTCCGCCAACTCCACACGGACGCTGTCCGCCCCCGTACGCGCCACCCGCACCCGCGACGCCACCGCACCACCCGCGTGCAGCGTCACCTCACCGAAGCTGAACGGCAACCGACCCGCCGGCGCCGGATCCAGCCCCACAAACGCACTCGCCTGGAGCGCCGCGTCCAGCAACGCCGGATGCACACCGAACCTCCGCGCCCGATCGGTCTCCTCCTCCCCGACCGCCACCTCCGCGAAGACCTCACCCTCCGCCTGCCACACCCGCCGCAGACCCCGGAACGCCGGACCGTAGACGAAACCGCCCTCGGCCATCCGGTCGTAGAAGTCGGACACGTCGACGGACGAGACGTCGGCCGGCGGCCACTGCCACCCACCCGCACCCGCACCCGCGCCCGCGGGCAGGGCCTCGCCGAGCACCGCGGTCGCATGCCGCGTCCACGGCTCGTCACCGGCGGGCCGCGCGTAGACGACGGCGGTCCCGCCGTCCACGACGACCTGGACCTGGACGCTGTCGGAGGCGGGGACGACCAGCGGCGCCTCCACGATCAACTCCCGCAGCCCGCCCGCGCCCACGGCGTCCGCACCGCGGATCGCCAGCTCCACGAAGCCGGTGCCGGGGAGGATGACCGTGCCCTGGACGGCGTGGTCGGCCAGCCACGGCTGCGTGCGCAGCGACAGCAGCGAGGTCAGCACGACCGTGTCCGACTCAGGAACCGACACCACCGCGCCCAGCAGCGGGTGTTCGGCCGACGCCAGACCCGCGGCGGTCACGTCGCCGCCCGCGAGGGACGCCTGCGGCCAGTAGCGGCGGCGCTGGAACGCGTACGTCGGCAGGTCCACCCAGCGGGGCTCGCGGCCCGTGAAGAGGACGTCCCACCGCACCGGCACCCCGTGGACGTACAGCCGCCCCACCGCGTGGTGGGCGACCTGGCCGCCGGTGCGGTCGCCGCGTTGCAGTGCCACGGCGGTCGCGCCGGCGGCCCCGTTGAGGTCCACCAGTCCGGCCAGCACCGCGTCCGGTCCCGCCTCGACGAAGGCGTCCACACCGTGCGCGGTCAGCCATGCCAGTCCGTCCGCGAAGCGGACCGCCGAACGCACCTGCTGCGCCCAGTACTTCGGCGACGTCATGTCCGCCGGCTCGCCCGTCAGGTTCGACACCACCGGGATCTGCGGCTCGGAGAACGACACATCCGCGATCGCGGCCAGGAAGTCGTCCAGCATCGGCTCCATCAGGACCGAGTGGAAGGCGTGCGAGACGCGCAGCCGGGTCGTCTTCACCCCCAGCGCCTTGAAGTGCTCACCGACCGCGAGCACCGCGGACTCCTCACCGGAGACCACCACCGAACCCGGCGCGTTCACCGCCGCGACAGAGACGCCGTCCGACAAAAGCGGCAGCACGTCGTCCTCGGAAGCGGCGACGGCCACCATCGCCCCACCCGCCGGAAGCGCCTGCATCAAACGCGCCCGCGCCGCCACCAACCGGCACGCATCCGCCAGTTCGAAGACCCCGGCGACGTAAGCCGCAGCCACCTCACCGATGGAGTGCCCCAACAGGTAGTCCGGTGTGATGCTGAAGGACTCCAACAGCCGGAACAACGCCACCTCGACCGCGAACAACGCCGGCTGAGCCCAACCAGTGGAGTTCAACGCCTCGGCGTCCTCACCCCACACCACCTCCCGCAACGGAACGTCGAGGTGCCGGTCCAACTCCGCCACCACCTCGTCGAAAGCCGCCGCGAACACCGGCGACTCCCCGTGCAGCCGGCGGCCCATCCCCAGCCGCTGCGCACCCTGACCGGTGAACAACACCGCCACCCGACGGCCGCTCCGCGCCACACCCTCCACCGCGTTCCCCGCCGCCTCACCGGCCGCCAACGCCCGCAACCCGGAGACGAGTTCCGAGCGATCCGCACCCACCACCACCGCACGATGGTCGAACGCCGACCGCGACAACAACGCCGCACCCACGTCCGCCGGGTCCAGCCCCTCGGTCGCCGACAACAGCCGCTCCGCCTGCGCCCGCAACGCCGCCTCCGTACGGGCCGACACCACCCACACCGTCTCGGAGGCGTGCTCGGGGACCGTGTCGGCTCCGGATGCGGACGCCGCCGCCTCCACGCCGGTCGCCCCGGTGCCGGTCGTCCCGGTACCGGTCGTCCCGGTACCGGTTGCCATGCCCGTCTGCGCGCCGGTGGCGGCCTCCGTGCCGGGGGCGGCTTCCAGGATCACGTGCGCGTTCGTCCCCGAGATCCCGAACGACGACACACCCGCGCGGCGCGGACGACCGCTGTCCGGCCACGGCGTGGCCTCGGTCAGCAGCCGCACCCGGCCCTGCTCCCAGTCCACGTGCGTGCTCGGCTCGTCGACGTGCAGCGTCTGCGGCAGCAGCCCGTGCCGCATCGCCAGCACCATCTTGATCACGCCGGCCACGCCCGCGGCCGCCTGCGTGTGGCCGATGTTCGACTTCACCGCGCCCAGCCACAACGGCCGGTCCTCCGGACGGTCCTGGCCGTACGTCGCCAGCACCGCCTGCGCCTCGATCGGGTCGCCCAGCGTGGTGCCCGTGCCGTGCGCCTCCACCGCGTCCACGTCCGCCGCGTCGAGACCCGCGGCCGCCAGCGCCTGGCGGATCACCCGCTGCTGCGACGGACCGTTCGGCGCCGTCAGGCCGTTCGACGCACCGTCCTGGTTCACCGCGCTGGAGCGTACGACCGCCAGCACCCGGTGCCCGTTGCGCTCCGCGTCGGACAGCCGCTCGACGACCACGACCCCCATGCCCTCGCTGAAGCCCGTCCCGTCGGCGGCCTCGGCGAACGCCTTGCACCGGCCGTCGGCCGACAGACCGCCCTGCTGCGAGAACCCGACGAAGGTGTGCGGAAGCGCGTTGACCGTCACGCCCGCCACCAGGGCGAGCGAGCACTCGCCGCCCCGCAGCGCCTGACCGGCCAGGTGCAGCGCCACCAGGGAGGAGGAGCAGGCGGTGTCGACCGTCAGCGCCGGTCCGACCAGGCCCAGCGCGTACGCCACCCGGCCGGACAGCACGCTCTGCGCACCGCCGGTGAGCAGTTGCGCGTTCGCGTCGGAGTCCGTCATCGCCTCGCCGGCGACCTCGGAGTAGCCCGACTGGTAGCTGCCGACGAACACACCGGTCGCCGAGCCCGCGAGCGAGACGGGGTCGATGCCGGCGTGCTCCAGCGCCTCCCACGAGCCTTCGAGCAGCAGGCGGTGCTGCGGGTCCGTCGCCAGCGCCTCGCGCGGCGACATCGCGAAGAAGCCCGCGTCGAAGTCCATGGCGCCGTCGACGAAGCCGCCCGCGTGGGCCAGCTCCGTCAGGAGGCCGGTGTCCCAGCCGCGGTCGCCGGGGAAGCGCGTCATGGCGTCCCGCCCCTGCGCCAGGAGGTCCCACATGCCGTCCGGGTTCCAGACCCCGCCCGGGAAGCGGCAGGACATGCCCACGATGACCAGTGGATCGTCGTCGACCGACCGCAGCACCGGCAGCGCGTCGACCGGGACGGCGGAGACCCCGCCGAGGCGCTCGCCCACGTACTCCGCGAGGCGTACGGCGGTCGGGTAGTCGAAGACGAGCGTCGAGGGCAGGCCCAGGCCGGTGACGGCCTGCAACCGGTTGCGCAGTTCGACGGCCGTGAGCGAGTCGAAGCCGATCTCCCGGAAGGGCTTGGCCTCGTCGATGTCGGCGCCGGACGGGTAGCCGAGCACCGAGGCGACGTGGTCGCGCACCAGGGTCAGCAGGTGGGCGGCGCGCTCCTGGGCCGGCAGCGCGGCCATGCGCTGCGCGAAGCCGTCGCCGCGCACCTCCTGCGCGGCCACCGCACGGCGTACGGGCCCGGGGACCAGGCCGCGCAGGACCGCCGGGAGTTCGCCCTGCGCACGCAGGCGTGGCAGGTCGAGCCGGGCCAGCGCGAGGACGGGGCGGTCGGCCGCCAGCGCCTGGTCGAAGAGCGACAGGCCCTGTTCCACGGTGAGCGGCGGCACCCCGGAGCGCGCGATGCGGCGCATGTCCACCTCGGACAGGGTTCCGGTCAGGCCCACCTCCTGCGTCCAGGCGGCCCACGCCATCGAGACGCCGGGCAGGCCGTCCTGGCGGCGCTGTTCCATCAGCGCGTCCAGGAACATGTTGGACGCGGCGTAGTTGCCCTGCCCCGGGCTGCCGATCTGCCCGGAGAACGACGAGAACACCGCGAAGACGCGCAGGTCGGCGTCCCGGGTCAGCTCGTGCAGGTGCCAGGCGGCGTCGACCTTCGGCCGCATGACCCGGTCCATCTGGTCCGCGGTCAGCGACGCGACGGTCCCGTCGTCCAGGATGCCCGCGGTGTGCACCACACCGGCCAGCTTCGTGCCGGCGAGCGCCGCCGCCAGGGCCTCGCGGTCGGCGACGTCGCACGCGGCGACGGTGGCCCGGGCGCCCTGGGCGGCCAACTCCTCGACGAGTTCGGCGGCGCCCTCGGCGTCGCCTCCCCGACGGCTGAGCAGCAGCAGGTCGCGCGCACCGTGGCGGGCCACCAGGTGCCGGGCCACCTCGCGGCCCAGGCCACCGGTGCCGCCGGTGACCAGGACGGTGCCGTCGAGGGCGACCGGGGCGGGCTCCTCCTCGGAGCCGGGCACCCGGGTGAAGCGCGGACTGCGGAACACCTCGCCGCGCAGGGCGAGTTGCGGCTCGTCCGCCGCGAACGCGCGGGCCACCAGAGCGGCGTCGAGAACGGCGTCCGGCGCGGCGTCCGGCGCGATGTCGAGCAGCACGAAGCGGCCCGGGTCCTCGGTCTGCGCGGAGCGGACCAGGCCCCACACCGAGGCCGCGGCCAGGTCGGTGACGGTCTCGCCCGGGCCGGCGGCGACCGCGCCCCGGGTCACGACGGCCATGCGCGTGCCGGTGAACGCCTGGAGCCGGCCGAGCACCCAGTTCGCCGTCGCGTGGACGGCCTCCACCACCTGGTCGCCCTCCGGGGCGACCTCCAGGACCACGAGGTCGGACGGTTCGGCGTCAGTGCCGGCGTCGGAATCGGCGTCGGAATCGGCGTCGTCCGTGGCCACCGCGGCAGGCGTGGCGCCCGCGGGGCCTCGGACGACGGTGAACCCGCCATCCTGGACGCCGGCCTCGGGCGCCGGTACCTCCACCCAGTCGAGGGCCAGCATCGCGCCGGGCCGTGCCTCGCCGGCCAGCGTCTGCGCCGTGAGCGGCCGGAGGACGAGGGACCCGATCGACAGCACCGGTTGTCCGGCCTCGTCGGCGAGTTCCAGGGCGACGGCGTCGGGTCCCGCGGGCGTGATCCGCGCCCGGACCCGGGTGGCCCCGGTGGCGTGCAGGGTGACGTCGTTGAAGGCGAAGGGCAGCCGGCCGAGCTCGGTGGGTTCGAGGTCGGCGAACGTGGAGGGGTGCAGGGCGGCGTCCAGCAGCGCGGGGTGGATGCCGAACGCGCCCGCGCCGGTCCGCTCGTCCTGCGGGAGGGCAATGTCGGCCAGGATGTCGCCGTTGTGCCGCCATGCCCGGGTCAGGCCCTGGAAGACCGGGCCGTAGCCGAACCCGCTGTCGGCGCTGCGCTGGTAGAAGTCCTCCAGGTCGACCGGCGTGCTGCCCGCCGGCGGCCACTCCCCGGCGAACTCCCCCGCCTCGACGGCGAGGGCCTCGGTGCCGGTCGAGCCGCTGGCGTGCCGGGTCCACGGCTCGTCCTCACCCGCACGGGCGTAGACGGCGACGGTATGGTCCTCGGCATCGACCACCACCTGCACCTGGACGCTGTCCCGCTCCGGCACCACCAGTGGCGACTCCACGATCAGCTCGCGCACCCGGCCCGCGCCGGCGGCGTCCGCACCGCGGATCGCCAGCTCCACGAACCCCGTCCCCGGGAAGATCACCGTCCCGTGCACCGCGTGGTCCCCCAACCACGGCTGCGCCCGCAACGACAACCGCGACGTCAACACCACCGTCCCCGACTCCGGCACCGACACCACCGCACCCAGCAACGGATGCTCCGCCGACACCAGACCCGCGGCCGCCACGTCCCCCGCCACCAACGAAGGCTGCGGCCAGTAGCGGCGGCGCTGGAAGGCGTACGTCGGAAGATCCACCCGACGCGTCCGCCGCCCGGCGAACAACCCGTCCCAGGCGACCGGCACCCCACGGACGAACAGCTCCGCGGCCGACAACAGGAACCGGTCCAACCCACCCTCATGACGACGCAACGTCCCCGCCGCCACCACACCCTCACCCAACGTGTCCTGCACCGCCACCGTCAACACCGGATGCGGACTCACCTCAACAAACACCGAGAAACCATCCGCCGCCAACGCCCGCGTCGCCCGCTCGAACTCCACCGTCTGCCGCAAATTCCGATACCAATACCCCCCATCCAAACCCGCCGTATCCACCCGCTCACCCGACACCGACGAATACATCGGCACCCCAGACGACACCGGCGCCAACCCCGCCAAATCCGCCAACACCCGATCCTCGATCAACTCCACAAACACCGAATGCGACGCATAATCCACCGGCACCCGACGCGCCCGCACCCCCCGCTCCTCACACACCACCAACAACGCATCCAACTCCTCCACCGGACCCGCCACCACCACACCACCAGGACTGTTCACCACCGCCACCGACAACCCCCCCGACAACAACCCCCGCACACCCTCCACCGGCAACGACACCGCCACCATCCCACCCCTACCCGCCAACGCCCCCGCAATCGCCCGACTCCGCAACGCCACCACCCGCGCACCATCACCCAACGACAAACCCCCCGCCACACACGCCGCCGCAATCTCCCCCTGCGAATGCCCCACCACCGCAGTCGGCACCACACCCCAAGAACGCCACACCGCAGCCAACGACACCATCACCGCCCACAACACCGGCTGCACCACATCAACCCGCCCCAACACCACCTCATCCCCCTCACCCAACACCCCCAACAAATCCCACTCCACAAAAGGCCTCAACGCCTCCCCACACAACTCCATCGACTCCCGAAACACCGACGACGACTCCAACAACCCCGCCGCCATACCCACCCACTGCGCACCCTGACCCGGAAAGACGAACACCACCCGACGACCCGCACCGGACCGCACCCCATCCGCGACCACGTTCCCCGCCGGCTCACCCGCCGCCAGGGACGACAACCCGGCCACCAACTCCTCACGCCCCGAACCCACCACCACCGCCCGGTGGTCGAACAGCGAACGCGACAACAACGCCGCACCCACATCCACCGGCTCCACCGAACCCGACCACTCCGGCGACTCCGACGACTCCACAGCCGCCAGCAGACGACCCGCCTGACCCCGCACCGCGGCCGCCGAACGCCCCGACACCACCCACGCCACCGGAGCAGCCCCACCCGCACCCGCGGCCGGCTCGTCCTGAACACCCGGAACGACTCCGACCTCGGCCTCGGCGTCGGCCGCTACCTCGGGAGCCTCCAGGATCACGTGCGCGTTCGTCCCGGACATCCCGAACGCGGACACACCGGCCCGGCGCGGGCGGCCGTTCTCCGGCCAGGCCACCGACTCCGTCAGCAGCCGCACCTGCCCACGGCTCCAGTCCACGTGCGTGCTCGGCTGGTCCACGTGCAACGTCTGCGGCAGCACCCCGTGCCGCATCGCCAGCACCATCTTGATCACCCCGGCGACACCCGCCGCCGCCTGCGTATGACCGATGTTCGACTTCAACGACCCCAGCCACAACGGCCGGTCCTCCGGACGGTCCTGGCCGTACGTGGACAGCAGCGCCTGCGCCTCGATCGGGTCGCCCAGCGTCGTACCGGTTCCGTGCGCCTCCACCACGTCCACATCGGCGGACGACAGTTCCGCGGCCGCCAACGCCGTGCGGATCACGCGCTGTTGGGAGGGGCCGTTCGGCGCCGTCAGGCCGTTGGACGCGCCGTCCTGGTTCACCGCGCTGGCGCGCACCACGGCGAGGACCCGGTGCCCGTTGCGCTGTGCGTCCGACAGCCGCTCCACCACCAGCACACCGACGCCCTCGGACCAGCCGGTGCCGTCCGCGGCGTCCGCGAACGCCCTGCACCGCCCGTCGGACGACAGACCGCCCTGCCGGCTGAACTCCACGAAGGTGCCCGGCGTCGCCATCACCGTCACACCGCCGACGAGTGCCATCGAGCACTCGCCGGCCCGCAGCGAGTGGCCGGCCAGGTGCAGTGCCACCAGCGACGACGAGCAGGCCGTGTCCACCGTCACCGCCGGACCCTCCAGGCCCAGCGTGTACGCCACCCGGCCGGAGACGACGGCGGGAGCGTTGCCCGTCAGCACATGGCCCTGGAGATCGTCGGACGACCCGCTCATGACGTCGCTGTAGCCGTAGGGCGCGGCGCCGATGAAGACGCCGGTCGGAGTGCCCGCCGCCTTGCGGGGGTCGAGGCCCGCGTGCTCCAGCGCCGCCCAGGACGCCTCCAGCAGCAGCCGCTGCTGCGGGTCGGTGGCCAGGGCCTCGCGGGGCGAGATGCCGAAGAACTCGGCGTCGAACCCGCTGGCGTCGGCGAGGAACCCCCCGCCGTTGGGGATGTCGTGCAGCAGCTCGGTGTCCCAGCCACGGTCGGTCGGGAAGCCGCCGACCGCGTCGCCTCCCTCGGCGACCAGGCGCCACAGGCCCTCGGGGTCCTCGACACCACCGGGGAACCGGCAGGCCATGCCCACGATCGCCAGTGGCTCGCTCACCGCGTCCGCGAGGTCCTGGTGCTCCTTGCGAAGACGCTGGTTCTCCAGAAGCGACGCGCGCAGCGCCTCAACGATCTTATCCGAGGACTGAGTCATTTTGGCTCCGCTGTCTCTGAATCCGTGATCGAGTCAAATAAGGCGCTACGGACGCGATCGTCGACGCCGGTCACGCTCACACTTCGCTTTCGGAAATACCGAGTTCGTCGTCGATGAAGCGGAAGACCTCGTCGGGGGTCTCCCAGTCCTCGTCGGCGTTCTCCTCTTCGGGGGAACGCCACGTGTCGAGCATCGAGCGAAGCCGGTGCGCGATGGCCTCGCGGTCCTCGTCGACGACGTCCGCCCGGGCCAACGTGCTGCTGAGCGCGTCCAGTTGGGCCAGCAGCGCGGCCGCTCCGGTCTCCGCTCCCCCCGCCGTACCGAACTGCTCGGCGAGGTGCGCGGCGAGACGCTGCGGGTTGGGGTAGTCGAAGACCAGGGTCGACGAGACGGTGAGTCCCGTCGCCGTCTGCAACCGGTTGCGCAGTTCGAGGGCGCTGAGCGAGTCGAAGCCCAGCTCCCGGAACGCCTGGGTGGTGTCGATCTGCTCGCGGGAGGCGAAGCCGAGCACCGCCGCGACGTGGTCGCGGACCAGAACGAGGAGCTGGTCCGTACGCTCCGGAAGGGCCAGGGCCGACAGGCGGTCGGCGAGGGTGCCGGACTCCTGGCGGCGGTCGCTCGCCACCGGCCGACCGCGCTTGCCGGCGAGCAGGCCCCAGAGCGGGGGCAGTTCGTCGCGGGTCCGCAGTGCCGCGAGGTCGAGCCGGGTCAGGGCGACGGCCGCCTCCGGACTGCCCAGAGCCGCGTCGAACACCGCCAGGCCCTGCTCCACCGTGAACGGCGGCGTTCCCGACGCGGCGATCCGCCGCATGTCGACATCCGACAACTCACCCGTCAGACCCGCACCTTGGGCCCACGGACCCCAGGCCATCGACACCGCCGGCAACCCCTCCAGCCGCCGATACTGCATCAACGCGTCCAAGAACACATTGCCCGCCGCGTAGTTCCCCTGCCCCGGACTACCCACCACACCGGCCAACGACGAGAACACCACGAACGCCGACAGATCCATCCCCGCCGTCAACTCGTGCAAATACCACGCCGCATCCACCTTCGGCGCCAACACCCGATCCAACCGCTCGACGGTCAACGACGACACCAGACCGTCATCCACCACACCAGCCGTGTGCACCACACCCGTCAGCCGCACACCCGCGAGCACCTCCGCCAGCGCCGCACGATCCGCGACGTCACACGCCCCGACCACGACCTCCGCGCCCAGCGCGCCCAACTCCTCGACCAACTCCCGTGCACCCTCGGCCGCCAGACCCCGACGACTCAGCAGCAGCAGACTCCGCACCCCGTGCACAGCCACCAGGTGACGCGCCACCTCACGGCCCAGACCACCCGTACCACCCGTGACCAGCACCGTGCCCGCACCAAAGCCCACCGACCCCGCGTCCCCGTCGGCCGCAGCCGCGACACGGACCAGGCGCGCGGCCCGCACCACACCGTCGCGGACCACGAGCTGCGGCTCACCGGAATTCACCGCCCCGACCACCACAGCACGGTCGACCGACCCGACCCCCTCACCGGCACCAAGGTCCAGCAAGGTGATCCGCCCCGGATTCTCCGCCTGCGCCGAACGCACCAGACCCCACACCGCCGACGCCGCCACATCCGCCAACACCTCCCCCGGCACCGCCGACACCGCACCCCGCGTCACCACCACCAACCGACCCTCCGCACACCGCTCATCCCCAAGCCACCCCTGCACCTGCGCCAACACCCAACCAGCCAACCCATGAGCCGAACCCACCACCTCACCCGCCGTACCGACCGCCTCCAACACCACGACCTCACCCGGAACCAGATCCTCCACGACGAGGTCCTCCGGGGCGCCCACCACCCGAAGGGGCGCCCCGGGCCCGGCCGCCTCGTCCAAGGCGACCACCGACGACCAGTCGACCGCCAGCACCGCACCCGCCTGCGCGCCGCCGACCGGACCGGTCGCCGTGACCGGCTGGAGCACCAGCGTCCCGATCGTCAGCACCGGGTCACCGTTGCCGTCGGCCAGTTCGACGCTGACGCTGTCGGGGCCGGTACGCACCATGTGCACCCGGGTCGCCGTCGCGCCGCCCGCGTGCAGGGTCACGTCGGCGAAGCTGAACGGCATCCGGCCGGCCGGCGCGGGGTCGAGGCCCGCGAAGGTACTCGCCTGGAGCGCCGCGTCCAGCAGAGCGGGGTGCACACCGAACTTCCGTGCCTGGTCGGCCGCTTCGTCCGCCACGGCCACCTCGGCGAACACTTCCTCCGGTCCGACCCACACCTGCCGCAGCCACTGGAAGGCCGGACCGTAGGCGAACCCCTCGTCCGCGAGGGAGGGGTAGAAGTCCGAGACGTCGACGGACGAGGCGTCGGCCGGCGGCCACTGCCACCCACCCGCACCCGCACCCACCGCGTCCGCGTCCGCGTCCGCGGGCAGGGCATCCCCGAGCACCGCGGTCGCATGCCGCGTCCACGGCTCCTCGTCCGCGGCACGCGCATACACCGTCAAGGACCCACCATCTCCGACCACCACCTGCACCTGAACACTGCCGACCGCAGGCACCACCAACGGCGCCTCCACGACCAACTCCCGCAGACCACCCGCACCCACCGCATCCGCACCGCGGATCGCCAACTCCACGAACCCCGCCCCCGGGAAGACCACCGTCCCGTGCACCGCGTGATCCCCCAACCACGGCTGCGCCCGCAACGACAACCGCGACGTCAACACCACCGTCCCCGACTCCGGCACCGACACCACCGCACCCAGCAACGGATGCTCCGCCGACACCAGACCCGCAGCCGCCACATCACCGCCCGCGAGGGACGCCTGCGGCCAGTAACGGCGGCGCTGGAACGCATACGTCGGCAGATCCACCCGACGGGACCCCGCACCGGCGAACAACGTCTCCCACGCGACCGGCACACCCTCCACGAACAACTGCCCCACCGCGTGGAACACCGTCCGCACATCACCACGGTCCTTGCGCATCAACGCCACCGCCACCGCATCCGACGCGTTGGCCTGCGCCAGACCCGCCACCACACCATCAGGACCCGCATCCACGAACACGTCCACACCCTGCGCCGTCAACCACGCCACACCGTCCGCGAACCGCACCCCCGAACGCACCTGCTGCGCCCAGTACTTCGGCGACGTCATATCCGCCGGCTCACCCGTCAGATTCGACACCACCGCAATCCGCGGCTCGGAGAACGACACATCCGCGATCGCCGCCAGGAAGTCGTCCACCATCGGCTCCATCAACGCCGAGTGGAAGGCGTGCGAGACACGCAGCCGGGTCGTCTTCACCCCCAGCGCCTTGAAGTGCTCACCGACCTCCAAGACCGCGCCCTCCTCACCGGAGACCACCACCGAACCCGGCGCGTTCACCGCCGCCACCGACACCCCGTCCGACAGATGCGGCAGCACCTCCTCCTCCGGCGCGGCAACCGCCACCATCGCCCCACCCACCGGAAGCGCCTGCATCAAACGCGCCCGCGCCCCCACCAACCGACACGCATCCACCAGATCGAACACCCCGGCCACATGCGCGGCCGCCACCTCACCGATGGAGTGCCCCAACAGGTAATCCGGTGTGACGCCGAACGACTCCAACAGCCGGAACAGCGCCACCTCGACCGCGAACAACGCCGGCTGCGCCCAACCGGTGGAGTTCAACGCCTCGGCGTCCTCGCCCCACAGCACCTCCCGCAACGGCGCCTCGAGGTGCCGGTCCAACTCCGCCACCACCTCGTCGAAGGCCGCCGCGAACACCGGCGACTCCTCGTGCAGCCGGCGGCCCATCCCCAGCCGCTGCGCACCCTGACCCGCGAACAACACCGCCACCCGACGACCACTCCGCGCCACACCCTGCGCCACCAGAGCACCCGGCTCCCCCGACGCCAACGCCCCCAAACCTGCCACGAGTTCAGCCCGATCCGCACCCACCACCACCGCACGATGGTCGAACACCGACCGCGACAACAACGCCGCACCCACCGCCGCCGAGCCCCACGACTCCGCCTCCGACACCGCCGACAACAGCCGCTCCGCCTGCGCCCGCAACGCCCCCTCCGAACGACCCGACACCACCCACACCGACCCCGACCCGGACTCGGACCCGGACTCGGCCCCATCCCCTTCCACGACCTCGACCTCGGCCTCCACCCCAGGCGCCGCCTCCAAGATCACGTGCGCGTTCGTCCCCGAGATCCCGAACGACGACACACCCGCCCGCCGCGGACGACCGCTCTCCGGCCAAGCCACCGACTCCGTCAGCAACCGCACCCGACCCTGGCCCCAGTCCACATGCGACGACGGCTCATCCACATGCAACGTCCGCGGCACCACCCCATGCCGCATCGCCAACACCATCTTGATCACACCCGCCACACCCGCAGCCGCCTGCGTATGACCGATGTTCGACTTCAACGACCCCAACAACAACGGCCGCTCCTCCGACCGATCCTGGCCGTAGGTCGCCAGCACCGCCTGAGCCTCGATCGGGTCGCCCAGCGTCGTGCCCGTGCCATGCCCCTCCACCACATCCACATCCCCCGACGACAACCCCGCAGCCGCCAGCGCCTGGCGGATCACCCGCTGCTGCGACGGACCGTTCGGCGCCGTCAACCCGTTCGACGCACCGTCCTGGTTCACCGCACTCGACCGCACCACCGCCAACACCCGATGCCCGTTCCGCTCCGCATCAGACAACCGCTCGACAACCAACACCCCCATCCCCTCACTGAAACCCGTCCCGTCCGCCGCCTCCGCGAACGCCTTGCACCGACCATCAGCCGACAACCCACCCTGCTGCGAGAACCCCACAAACGTGTGCGGCAACGCATTCACCGTCACCCCCGCCACCAACGCCAGCGAGCACTCCCCACCCCGCAACGCCTGACCCGCCAAATGCAACGCCACCAAAGACGACGAACACGCCGTGTCCACCGTCACCGCCGGACCCACCAACCCCAACGCATACGCCACCCGCCCCGACAACACACTCTGCGCACCACCCGTCAACAACTGCGCATCCGCATCCGCATCCACCAACGCCGCCGACACCACCTCCGCATAACCGGACTGGTAACTACCGACGAACACCCCCGTCGCCGAACCCGCCAACGACACCGGATCAATCCCCGCATGCTCCAACGCCTCCCACGACCCCTCCAACAACAACCGCTGCTGAGGATCCGTCGCCAACGCCTCACGCGGCGACATCGCGAAGAACCCCGCATCGAAGTCCAACGCCCCCTCCACGAACCCGCCCGCGTGGGCCAGCTCCGTCAGCAGGCCGGTGTCCCAGCCGCGGTCGCCGGGGAACGCGCCCATGCCGTCCCGGCCCTGCTCCAGCAGGTCCCACAACCGGTCCGGGTCCGAAGCGCCGCCGGGGAAGCGGCAGGACATGCCCACGATGACCAGCGGATCGTCGTCGACCGACCGCAGCACCGGCAGCGCGTCGACCGGAGCGGCGGTGACGCCGCCCAGGCGCTCGCCCACGTACCCGGCGAGACGCACCGCGTTCGGGTAGTCGAAGACGAGCGTCGACGGCAGGCTCAGCTCCGTCACGGCCTGCAACCGGTTGCGCAGCTCGACCGCGGTCAGCGAGTCGAAGCCCACCTCGCGGAAGGGCTGCTCCGCGGCGATCCGGCTGCCGGAGCCGTGCCCCAGCACCGCGGCGGCGTGCTCGCGGACCAGGCCGAGCAGGTGGCTCTGCCGCTGCTCGGGGGTCAGACCGGCCAGCCTGCCGGCAAGGCCGGCCGCCGGCGCCGCGGCTCCCGCGCGGGCCCGGGTCCGGCGCGCCGGGCCGCCGGCGAGCGACCGGAACAGCGCCGGGACCTCGGTCGTGGCCCGCAGGGCCGATGCCTTCAGTTCGGTCAGTCCCAGCAGGGGCAGGCCGGCGGAGAGCGCCTGGTCGAACAGGGCCATCCCCTGCTCCTCCGAGATCGGGAGCATGCCGAGCCGGCCCAGGCGGTGCATGTCGGTGCCGGACAGCGCGCCGGTGAGGCCCAGGCTCTGGTCCCACGGTCCCCATGCCATGGAGATGCCGGCGAGTCCGGCGGCGCGGCGCTGCTGCACGAGGGAGTCGAGGTAGACGTTGCCCGCGGCGTAGTTGCCCTGTCCCGGGCTGCCGATGAGTCCGGCGAGCGAGGAGAACACCACGAACATCGCGAGGTCGCGGTCGCGGGTCAGGTCGTGCAGGTGCCAGGCGGCGTCGACCTTCGGGGTCAGCACGCGGTGGACCTGCTCCGGGGTGAGCGTGGAGATCACGCCGTCGTCCAGGATGCCCGCGGTGTGCACCACTCCCGCGAGCGGCACTCCCGCCAGCACCTCGGCCAGGGCCGACCGGTCGGCGGCGTCGCACGCGACCACCGTGACCTCGGCGCCCTGGGCGGTCAGCTCCTCGACGAGTTCGGCGGCGCCGGGGGCCGTGCCGCCCCGGCGGCTGAGCAGCAGGAGGCTGCGCACGCCGTACGCGGCGACCAGGTGCCGGGCGACCGCGCTGCCGAGGCCGCCGGTTCCGCCGGTGATCAGGACGGTGCCGTCCAGGGCGACGGGCTCGCCGGTCTCGGTCGTGCGCGTCAACTGGGGTGCCAGCAGGGCGCCTTCACGCACCGCGAGCTGCGGCTCGCCGGTGCCGGCCACGCGCGCCAGCAGGTCGCGGGTGGCCCGCGTGCCCTCGTCGGCGTCGACCAGGACGATCCGGCCCGGGTCCTCGCTCTGCGCGGACCGCACCAGGCCCCACACGGCGGCCGCGGCCAGGTCGGTGACGGTCTCGCCGGGCAGGGCGGCGACCGCGCCGCGGGTCAGGACGACCAGTCGGCCGCCGCTGAGGCCCTGCAACTGCCCGAGTGTCCACGCCACGGCCGCGTGCACCGACTCCGGTGAACCGTCGGCCGCGGCGGGTACCTCCAGCAGCACGTCGCCGTCCTGGGCGGGCGCCGCACCGGGCTCCGCGCCGGCCGCCGCACCGGACGCGTCCGGCACCTCGTTCCAGACCAGGGCGAGCATCGTCTCCGGGGCCCGGGCCCCGCCGAGGACCTGCTCCGGGACCGGACGCATGACCAGCGAGCCGATCGACAGGACGGGCGCGCCGGTCTCGTCGGCCAGGACGGCCGTGACGGAGTCCGGTCCCGTGCGCGCCATCCGTATCCGTACGGCCCTCGCGCCGGTGGCGTGCAGGGTGACGTCGTCGAACGTGAAGGGCAGCCGGCCGAGTTCGGTGGGTTCGAGGTCGGCGAAGGTGTTCGGGTGCAGGGCCGCGTCCAGCAGCGCCGGGTGGATGCCGAACGCCGTTGCGGCGGCCGCCTGGTCGTCGGGCAGGGCGGCCTCGGCGTAGATACGGCCGTCGAGGCGCCATGCCCGGGTCAGGCCCTGGAAGACCGGGCCGTAGCCGAACCCGCTGTCGGCGCTGCGCTGGTAGAAGTCCTCCAGGTCCACCGGCGTGCTGCCCGCCGGCGGCCACTCCCCGGCCAGGTCCGCGGTGTCCACGCCCGCTGTCTCGTCGTCGACGGCGCCGATCGCGTGCCGGGTCCACGGCTCGTCCTCGTCGGCTCGGGCGTAGACGGCGACGGTGTGGTCCTCGGCGTCGGCGACCACCTGGACCTGGACGCTTCCGCCGGCCGGAACGGCCAGCGGCGCCTCCACGATCAGCTCCCGAAGCCGGCCCGCGCCGGCGGCGTCCGCACCGCGGATCGCCAGCTCCACGAACCCCGTCCCCGGGAAGATCACCGTCCCGTGCACCGCGTGGTCCCCCAACCACGGCTGCGCCCGCAACGACAACCGCGACGTCAACACCACGGTGTCCGAGCCGGGCACCGACACCACGGCACCCAGCAACGGATGCTCCGCCGACACCAGACCCGCAGCCGCCACGTCCCCCGCCACCAACGAAGGCTGCGGCCAGTACCGCTGGTGCTGGAAGGCGTACGTCGGCAGGCTCACCGGCCGCGGCTTCCGGTCCGCGAACAGACCGTTCCACGTCACGGGGACGCCGTGCACGAACAGCTCCGCGGCCGACAACAGGAACCGGTCCAACCCACCCTCATGACGACGCAACGTACCCGCCGCCACCACACCCTCACCCAACGTGTCCTGCACCGCCACCGTCAACACCGGATGCGGACTCACCTCAACAAACACCGAGAAACCATCCGCCGCCAACGCCCGCGTCGCCCGCTCGAACTCCACCGTCTGCCGCAAATTCCGATACCAATACCCCCCATCCAAACCCGCCGTATCCACCCGCTCACCCGACACCGACGAATACATCGGCACCGAACCCGACACCGGCGCCAACCCCGCCAAATCCGCCAACACCCGATCCTCGATCAACTCCACAAACACCGAATGCGACGCATAATCCACCGGCACCCGACGCGCCCGCACCCCCCGCTCCTCACACACCACCAACAACGCATCCAACTCCTCCACCGGACCCGCCACCACCACACCACCAGGACTGTTCACCACCGCCACCGACAAACCCCCCGACAACAACCCCCGCACACCCTCCACCGGCAACGACACCGCCACCATCCCACCCCTACCCGCCAACGCCCCCGCAATCGCCCGACTCCGCAACGCCACCACCCGCGCACCATCACCCAACGACAAACCCCCCGCCACACACGCCGCCGCAATCTCCCCCTGCGAATGCCCCACCACCGCAGCCGGCACCACACCCCACGAACGCCACACCGCAGCCAACGACACCATCACCGCCCACAACACCGGCTGCACCACATCAACCCGCCCCAACACCACCTCATCCCCCTCACCCAACACCCCCAACAAATCCCACTCCACAAAAGGCCTCAACGCCTCCCCACACAACTCCATCGACTCCCGGAACACCGACGAGGAATTCAGCAGACCCTCCGCCATACCCACCCACTGCGCACCCTGCCCCGGGAAGACGAACACCACCCGACGCTCCTGACCACCGCCGGCAGCGCCGCCCACCAGGTTCCCGGCCGGCTCACCCGCCGCCAACGCCCGCACACCCGACACCAGTTGCTCACGATCCGCACCCACCACCACCGCCCGGTGGTCGAACAGCGAACGCGACAACAACGCCGCACCCACATCCACCGGCTCCACCGAACCCGCCGACCCGGACGACTCCACAGCCGCCAGCAGACGACCCGCCTGACCCCGTAGCCCGTCCTCGGAGCGGGCGGAGAGCACCCATCCCACGGCCGGCGAAACGGCGCCCTGTTGCGGATCGGCGTCCGCCGCGGTGCCGGGCTCGATCCCGGCCGGGACCGCCGCGCCCGCCGGGGGCTCCGGGGTCGCCGGGGCCTCCAGGATCACGTGCGCGTTCGTCCCCGACATCCCGAACGACGACACGCCCGCCCGCCGCGGGCGACCGCTCTCCGGCCAGGCCACCGACTCCGTCAGCAACCGCACCCGACCCTGGTCCCAGTCCACGCGCGAACTCGGCTCGTCCACGTGCAACGTCTGCGGCAGCACCCCGTGCCGCATCGCCAGCACCATCTTGATCACGCCCGCGACACCCGCCGCCGCCTGCGTATGACCGATGTTCGACTTCAACGACCCCAGCCACAAGGGCCGTTCCTCCGGCCGGTCCTGGCCGTACGTGGACAGCAGCGCCTGCGCCTCGATGGGGTCGCCGAGCCGGGTGCCCGTGCCGTGCGCCTCCACGGCGTCCACGTCACCGGAGTTGAGCCCGGCCGCCGCCAACGCCTGCCGGATCACCCGCTGTTGGGACGGACCGTTCGGCGCCGTCAAGCCGTTCGACGCGCCGTCCTGGTTCACCGCGCTGGCACGTACGACCGCCAGCACCCGGTGCCCGTTGCGCTCCGCGTCCGACAACCGCTCCACCACCAGCACACCGACGCCCTCGGACCAGCCGGTGCCGTCCGCACCGTCCGCGAACGCCCTGCACCGGCCGTCGGCCGACAGACCGCCCTGCCGGCTGAACTCCACGAAGGTGCCCGGCGTCGCCATCACCGTCACACCGCCGGCCAGCGCCATCGAGCACTCGCCGGCCCGCAGTGCCTGCCCGGCCAGGTGCAGTGCCACCAGGGACGACGAGCAGGCCGTGTCCACCGTCACCGCGGGGCCTTCGAGACCCAGCGTGTACGCCACCCGGCCGGACGCGACGCTGAAGGCGCCGCCGGTCAGCAGGTGGCCCTGGGTCTCCTCCAGCGGCCTGACCAGCTCGCCGTAGTGCGACTGGCTGATGCCGAACACGACCGCGGTGGAGCTGCCGGCCAGGGACTGCGGGTCGATCCCCGCGTCCTCCAGCGCCTCCCACGAGCTCTCCAGCAGCAGCCGCTGCTGGGGGTCCATCGCCAGGGCCTCGCGGGGCGAGATGCCGAAGAAGGCGCTGTCGAACCCGTCGGCCTCGACGAACCCGCCGCTGCGGGTGACGGAGCTTCCGCTCCGGGTGCCCTCCGCGTCGTAGAGCTGCTCGACGTCCCAGCCGCGGTCGTCGGGGAACCCGGCGATGGCGTCGCCGCCCTCGGCGATGAGCTTCCACAGCTCGTCGGGGTTGGTGACCCCGCCGGGGAAGCGGCAGGCCATGCCCACGATCGCCAGTCGGTCGTCGTCGGCGAGCGCGCGGGCCGGCGTGGCACCGCCCGCCCGGACCTCGACGCCGCCCATCAGGCTCGCCAGGTACTGGGCGAGCCGCAGCGGCGTCGGGTAGTCGTAGACCATCGAGTCCGCCACCGGCAGGCCGGTGCCGCGCTTGACGCGGTTGCGCAGTTCGACGCCCATCAGCGAGTCGAAGCCCATCTCCCGGAACGCCGTGGTGACGTTCAGGTGCTGGCCCGACGCGTGGCCGAGGACGGCCGCCGCGTGGTCGCGGATGAGGGTGAGGAGGAAGTCCTCGCGTTCCGGCTCGGTCAGCCGGGCCATCCGCTCGGCCAGGCCGCCGGCGAGCTGCTGCTCCCCGGCCCGGCGCCGGGCCCGGCCGCCCGCCAGCGAACGGAAGACGGGCAGGTCGTCGCGGGCCCGGAGGGCGGCGAGGTCCAGGCTGGCGAGTCCGAGGAGTGCCCGGTCGGACGCGAGAGCGCGGTCGAAGAGGGCCAGGCCCTCCGGCACCGACAGCGGCCGCATGCCCGAGCGGGCCAGCCGGCGCATGTCGGCCTCGGTGAGCGCGGCGGTCAGGCCCACGTCCTGCGTCCAGGCGCCCCAGGCCATCGAGACGCCGGGCAGACCGGCGTGGCGCCGGGCCTGCATCAGCGCGTCGAGGAAGACGTTGCCGGCCGCGTAGTTGGCCTGACCGGGGTTGCCGAGGATGCCGGACAGCGAGGAGAACACGGCGAAGAACGCCAGGTCCGCCCCGGCGGTCAGCTCGTGCAGGTGCCAGGCCGCGTCCACCTTGGGCACGAGCACCCGGTCCAGGCGTTCAGCGGTCAACGACGACACCAGACCGTCGTCCACCACACCGGCCGTGTGCACCACACCCGTCAGCCGCACACCCGCGAGCACCTCCGCCAGCGCCGCACGATCCGCGACGTCACACGCCCCGACCACGACCTCCGCGCCCAGCGCGCCCAACTCCTCGACCAACTCCCGCGCACCCTCGGCCGCCAGACCCCGACGACTCAGCAGCAGCAGACTCCGCACCCCGTGCACCGCCACCAGGTGACGCGCCACCTCACGGCCCAGACCACCCGTACCGCCCGTGACCAGCACCGTGCCCTCGGGCTCCGGGCGCGCCTCGGGTGCGTCCTGCGCGGTGACGCGGACCAGCCGCGCCGCGCGGATCTCCTCGCCGCGCAGGGCGAGTTGCGGCTCGCCGCCGCGCAGCGCCAGCGCCAGCCGCCGGACGTCGAGGTCGATGCCGGGCTCCGTGTCCACGAGGACGACCCGGCCCGGGTGCTCCCTCTGCGCGGTGCGCAGCAGCCCCCACACCGCGGCCGCGCCGAGGTCCGGCACGGGCTCGTCGTGGCCCGCGGAGACCGCGCCGCGGGTGAGCGCGACCAGGGTGGTGTCGGCGAAGCGCTCCTCGGCCAGCCAGGACTGAAGCTGCTCCAGGGCCCACCGCGTCGTGGCGTGCACGGCCCGCACCATGTCGTCGGGCGCCCCGCCCGACACGGCGAGCACCACGTACCGCGGCGGGTTGCCGTCGGCGAGGACGCCGTCGAGGTGCGGGTACGCCGGTTCCGGCAGCCACGAAGGGTCGGCCGTGGGCGCCTGGACGAACGCGAACGCCGGGCCGCCCGGAGCGTCCACTCCGTCCGGAACTCCCGCGCCCTCGGCGGAGTCCGCGCCGGTCTCCGCCGCGGGCAGCGCCGGCCAGTCGAGGGCCAGCGCCGTCCCGTTCCGGGAGGCGGCCAAGGGTCCGGAGGCGGGAGCCGCGCCCAGCGTCACGGAGCCGATGGACAGCACCGGCTCGCCGTTGCCGTCGAAGAGTTCCACGCTCACGCGGTCCGGGCCCGTACGGACCACCCGGGCGCGTGCCGCCGTCGCGCCCTCGGCGTGCAGGGTCACGTCGGCGAAGCCGGTCCACACCCGCCCGGCCGGGACGGGGTCCGGCTCCGCGAAGGCGCTCGCCCGGAGGGCCGCCTCCAGCAGGTCCGGGTGAACGCCGAACTTGCGCGCCCGGTCGGCCTCGTTCTCTGCCACGGCCACCTCGGCGAAGACCTCGCCGTCGGCCTGCCAGACCTGCCGCAGCCCCTGGAGGGCCGGGCCGTCCGCGAGACCGTCACCGTCGGTCGCCTCGGAGAGGTCGGGGAGGTCCACGCGCGAGTCCGCGGCGGGCGGCCACGGCCAGTCGGCCGCCCCGGCGGCGAGGGCGTCACCGAGCACGGCGGTCGCGTGCCGGGTCCACGGGTCGTCGTCGGTGGCGCGCGAGTAGATCTCCAGCCGGCCGTCCGCCACGACGACCTGGACCTGGACGCTCGCGGTCTCCGGAACGACCAGCGGGGCTTCCACCTCCAACTCCCGCAGCCCGCCCGCGCCCACGGCGTCCGCGCCGCGGATCGCCAGCTCCACGAGACCGGCACCGGGGAAGACCACCGTCCCCTGGACGGCGTGGCCGGCCAGCCACGGCTGTGTACGTGCCGAGAGCCGCGAGGTCAGCACGACGGCACCCGAACCGGGCACCGACACCACCGCGCTCAGCAACGGGTGCTCGGCGGACGCCAGACCGGCGGCGATCACGTCGCCGCCCGCGAGGGACGCCTGCGGCCAGTAACGGCGGCGCTGGAACGCATACGTCGGCAGATCCACCCGACGGGGCCCCGCACCGGCGAACAACGTCTCCCACCCGACCGGCACACCCTCCACGAACAACTGCCCCACCGCGTGGAACACCGTCCGCACATCACCACGATCCTTGCGCATCAACGCCACCGCCACCGCATCCGACGCGTTGGCCTGCGCCAGACCCGCCACCACACCATCAGGACCCGCATCCACGAACACGTCCACACCCTGCGCCGTCAACCACGCCACACCGTCCGCGAACCGCACCCCCGAACGCACCTGCTGCGCCCAGTACTTCGGCGACGTCATATCCGCCGGCTCACCCGTCAGATTCGACACCACCGCAATCCGCGGCTCCGAGAACGACACATCCGCGATCGCCGCCAGGAAGTCGTCCACCATCGGCTCCATCAACGCCGAATGGAAGGCGTGCGAGACGCGCAGCCGAGTCGTCTTCACCCCCAACGCCTTGAAATGCTCACCGACCGCGAGCACAGCGGACTCCTCACCGGAGACCACCACCGAACCCGGCGCGTTCACCGCCGCCACCGACACCCCGTCCGACAGATGCGGCAGCACCTCCTCCTCCGGCGCGGCAACCGCCACCATCGCCCCACCCACCGGAAGCGCCTGCATCAAACGCGCCCGCGCCCCCACCAACCGACACGCATCCACCAGATCAAACACCCCGGCGACGTAAGCCGCAGCCACCTCACCAATGGAGTGCCCCAGCAGGTAATCCGGTGTGACGCCAAAGGATTCGAGCAGCCGGAACAGCGCCACCTCGACGGCGAACAACGCCGGCTGCGCCCAACCCGTCGAGTTCAACGCCTCCGCGTCCTCACCCCACACCACCTCCCGCAACGGAACGTCGAGGTGCCGGTCCAACTCCGCCACCACCTCGTCGAAAGCCGCCGCGAACACCGACGACTCCTCGTGCAGCCGGCGGCCCATCCCCAGCCGCTGCGCACCCTGACCCGCGAACAACACCGCCACCCGACGACCACTCCGCGCCACACCCTCCACCGCGTTCCCCGCCGCCTCACCGGCCGCCAACGCCCGCAACCCCGCCGTCAGTTCCTCACGCCCACTGCCCACCACCACCGCACGGTGCTCGAACACCGACCGCGACAACAACGCCCCACCCACATCCACCGGATCCAGCCCCTCGGCCACCGACAACAGCCGCTCCGCCTGCGCCCGCAACGCCCCCTCCGAACGACCCGACACCACCCACACCGTCTCGGAGGCGTGCTCGGCCCCAGCCCCTCCCGCGACCTCCACCTCGACCTCGGACTCCACCGCGGGAGCCGCCTCCAAGATCACGTGCGCGTTCGTCCCCGAGATCCCGAACGACGACACACCCGCCCGCCGCGGACGACCGCTCTCCGGCCATGCCACCGACTCCGTCAGCAACCGCACCCGACCCTGGCCCCAGTCCACATGCGACGACGGCTCATCCACATGCAACGTCCGCGGCACCACCCCATGCCGCATCGCCAACACCATCTTGATCACACCCGCCACACCCGCAGCCGCCTGCGTATGACCGATGTTCGACTTCAACGACCCCAACAACAACGGCCGCTCCTCCGACCGATCCTGGCCGTAGGTCGCCAACACCGCCTGAGCCTCGATCGGGTCGCCCAACGTCGTGCCCGTGCCATGCCCCTCCACCACATCCACATCCCCCGACGACAACCCCGCAGCCGCCAGCGCCTGCCGGATCACCCGCTGCTGCGACGGACCGTTCGGCGCCGTCAACCCGTTCGACGCACCGTCCTGGTTCACCGCACTCGACCGCACCACCGCCAACACCCGATGCCCGTTCCGCTCCGCATCAGACAAACGCTCGACAACCAACACCCCCATCCCCTCACTGAAACCCGTCCCGTCCGCCGCCTCCGCGAACGCCTTGCACCGACCATCAGCCGACAACCCACCCTGCTGCGAGAACCCCACAAACGTGTGCGGCAACGCATTCACCGTCACACCCGCCACCAACGCCAGCGAGCACTCCCCACCCCGCAACGCCTGACCCGCCAAATGCAACGCCACCAAAGACGACGAACACGCCGTGTCCACCGTCACCGCCGGACCCACCAACCCCAACGCATACGCCACCCGCCCCGACAACACACTCTGCGCACCACCCGTCAACAACTGCGCATCCGCATCCGCATCCACCAACGCCGCCGACACCACCTCCGCATAACCGGACTGGTAACTGCCGACGAACACCCCCGTCGCCGAACCCGCCAACGACACCGGATCAATCCCCGCATGCTCCAACGCCTCCCACGACCCCTCCAACAACAACCGCTGCTGAGGATCCGTCGCCAACGCCTCACGCGGCGACATCGCGAAGAACCCCGCATCGAAGTCCAACGCCCCCTCCACGAACCCGCCGGCCAGGCGGCCCGCGGTGTCGGGGCCGTAGAGGTGTTCCAGGTCCCAGTCGCGGTCGGTCGGGAAGCCGGTGATCGCGTCGCGCTCACCGATGACGAGGTCCCACATCTGCTCGGGGCCGGCGACGCCGCCGGGGAAGCGGCAGGACATGCCCACGATGACCAGCGGATCGTCGGCGACCGGGGCGGCGGGCAGCGGGAGCGCGGTGTCGTCGGCGGACCGGGTGCCGCCGAGCCGGCCGGCCAGGAAGGCCGCGAGGCGGGCGGGCGTGGGGTAGTCGAACACCATGCTGCTCGGGATGGGCAGGCCGGTGGCGCTCTGCAACCGGTTGCGCAGGTCGACCGCGGTCATCGAGTCGAACCCCGCCGACCGGAAGGGCACGGTGGGGTCCACGTCGGCACCGCCGCGGTGGCCGAGCAGGGCGGCGGCGTGGTCGCGGACCACCGAGAGCAGGTGGGCGTCGCGCTCCTTGGCGGACATCGGGGCCAGCTTGCCGAGGAACGCGTCGTCCTGGTCGCCGGTGGCGGGCGCGAGCCCGGGCGTGGCGCCGGCATCGGCCTCCAGGAGCCGGACGGGCTCCTGGCCGAGGCCGATGACGGAGTGCCGGTCGCGCTGGAAGGCGTACGTGGGCAGCTTGATCCGCCGCGGCCGCGAGCCCTCGAAGAGGGCGGCCCACGCGACGGGCACGCCGTGCACGTGGACCTGGGCGACCGAGGTGAGGAAGCGGTCCAGGCCGCCCTGGTCGCGGCGCAGGCTGCCGGTGACGACGGCCGTGCGGCCCGCGGCCGCGTCGGGGCCGCCGGGTCCGGTGCGGCCGTCGGGACCGGCCGCGCCGTCCTGGCCGTCCGCCTCGCCGAGGGAGTCCAGGGTGTCCTGGACCGGCACGGTGAGCACCGGGTGCGGGCTGACCTCGACCAGGACCGATATCCCGTCGGCGGCGAGCGCGCGGGTGGCGGTCTCGAACCGCACCGTCTGCCGGAGGTTGCGGTACCAGTAGCGGGCGTCGAGTTCCGTGGTGTCCACGGGGGCGCCGGTCACGGAGGAGTACATCGGCACCGTGCCCGCGCGCGGGCGCAGCGGTGCCAGGTCGGCGAGCAGCCGGTCCTCGATCTCCTCGACGGCCGCGGAGTGCGAGGCGTAGTCCACGGAGACCGGGCGGACCCGGATCCCGGTGTCCGCGCACCGCGCCGCCAGTTCCCCGACGGCCGCGGACTCGCCGGACACGACGACCGAGCCGGGGCCGTTGACCGTGGCGATGGACAGCCGGCCGTCCCAGGGGGCGATGAGGTCCGCGGCCTCGGGGGCGGGCAGTGCCACGACGGCCATGCCGCCGCGGCCGGTGAGGGTCTGGGCGATGGCCTGGCTGCGCAGGGCCACCACGCGGGCGCCGTCGTCCAGGGACAGGCCGCCGGCGACGCAGGCGGCGGCGATCTCGCCCTGGGAGTGCCCCACGACGGCGGCGGGTTCGACGCCCATCCAGCGCCACAGTCGGGCGAGGGAGACCATGACGGCCCACAGCGCGGGTTGGACCACGTCGACGCGTTCGAGGGCGGCCCGGTCGTCGAGGACGTCGGTGAGCGACCAGTCGACGTAGGGGCGCAGCGCCTGGGCGCACTCCTCGATCGCCGCGCGGAAGACCGGTGAGTCCGCCATCAGCCCGGTCGCCATGCCGGTCCACTGGGCGCCCTGGCCGGGGAAGACGAACGCCACCCGGTGGTCGGGCCGCGCGTGGCCCTGGACGAGTCCGGCGGCGGGCTCGCCCGCGGCCAGGGCGGCGAGTCCGGTGGTCAGCTCCTGCGCTTCGCGGCCGACGACGACGGCGCGGTGGGGGAAGGCGGAGCGCGAGCCGACCAGCGACCAGGCGACATCGGCGGGGTCCGGCGCGGGGTCGGCGGCCATCCGGTCCAGCAGCAGTTCGGCCTGGGCGCGCAGGGCCGCCGGGGACTTGGCGGACACGACGAGGGCGAGTTCGGCGGGGCCGGGGTGCGCGTCGGCCGCGGGGCCGGGGGCGGTCTCGGGGGCGGGCGGGGCCTCGGCCCGCACCGGGGAGCTGAGCACGACGTGGCAGTTGGTGCCGCCCATGCCGAACGAGGACACGCCGGCGTGCAGCGTGCCCGCGGGCTCCGGCCACGGACCGGGTTCGGCGGCGACCCGCAGGTTCCACTCGTCGGCGCGGATGTCGGGGTTGAGCCGTCGGAAGTTCAGGCTGGCCGGGATCCGGCGGTGCTTGAGCATGAGGGCGACCTTGAGCAGGCCGGTGATGCCGGCGGCGCCTTCCAGGTGGCCGACGTTGGTCTTCACGGAGCCGACGAGCAGGGGGTGTTCGCGGTCGGGGTCGGTGCCGAGGGCATGGCCGAGGGCCTCGGCCTCGACCGGGTCGCCGACCTTGGTTCCGGTTCCGTGCAGTTCGACGTACTGCACCGCGCCGGGGGCGATGCCGGCCCGGTCGTAGGCGCGGGTGAGCACCTCGCGCTGGCCGGTCACGGTCGGCACCAGCAGGCTGTCGCCGGCGCCGTCGTTGTTGACGGCGCTGCCGCGGATGACGCAGTAGACGTCGTCGCCGTCGGCCAGCGCGTCCCGGAGGGGCTTGAGGACGACGAAGCCGCCGCCCTCGCCGCGGACGTAGCCGTTGGCCCGCTCGTCGAAGGTGAAGCACCTTCCGTCGGGGGACAGCGCGCCGAGCCGGGCCTCCAGGAGGGCCGTCTGCTCGGTGAGGTTGAGGTTGACGCCGCCGGCGAGGGCGAGCCGCGCCTCTCCGGTGCGCAGCGCCTCGCAGGCCATGTGGACCGCGACGAGGGAGGAGGACTGGCCGGTGTCGACGGTCATGCTCGGCCCGCGCAGTCCCGCGAAGTACGAGATGCGGTTGGCGATGACGGCCCGGTGCGTGCCGGCCATGGTGTGGTGGTTGAGCGCCTGGGGGCTGCGCAGGGAGGTCAGGTGGGCGTGGTCGCTGGCCATCGCTCCGACGTAGACGCCCACCGGCAGGCCGCGCAGCGTCTCGGGGACGACGCCGGCGTCCTCCAGTGCCTCCCAGCCGAGTTCGAGGGCCAGGCGCTGCTGGGGGTCCATCTCGGCGCTCTCGCGCGGCGAGACGCCGAAGAAGGCCGCGTCGAAGGCGTCCGGCGCGTCGATGAAGGCGCCGCGGCGGACGAGGGCCCGCAGGGCGTCGTCGTGGCCGTCGTTGCCGGGCCGGTCGGGCCAGCGGTCCGCGGGGACCTCGCCGACGGCGCTGGTGCCGGTGCGCAGCAGCCGCCAGAAGCCGGCGGGGTCCGGTGCCTGCGGGAGGCGGCACGCCATTCCGATGACGGCGACGTCCGAGTCGGAGAATTCGTGGTCCATCGATTCGGCGTGGCCTTCGGCTGTCACTTCTCGCCCCTACCTAGGTCGTCCCTGATCCCGGCGTCCTGCGCTGAGCCCGGCTTCTGGTCCTCCGCGGGAACGCTATTGCGGAAAGGAAGGACTTCGTCCCCCTAACGGCCCCTGGAGGTCTTCCCTTTGACCCCTAACGCAGGTAGGGGTGACCGTCGGTGACGGGGAGCGGGCCCTCCGGGTGGCGGTCGCGGCCGGTCGGGGTGCCCGGCCGCCGTCCGCGGGGATCGCCCCTGGTCGACGCCCTCCTCCCGGGCGCGCGTCGCCGCTCACGGGGATCGGGGTCCGCGGTGGTCCGGTGTGATCTGCGCCGCAGGAACGGGCTGTCGGGAATACCCTCCCGATGTCGTTCCGGTGGCGGGAGCGGTACGGGATTCGCGGCGCAATTCCGTCTGCCGGGCGGCCGGTTCCGCGGCCCTCTCCCGGGGGTGGAAAAACAACCGGGACGCCCGCGGGGGAACGGGCGTCCCGGAGAAGGGGAGGTTTTATGTCACGTGTGTTGCGTCCAGGCTTCCTGGAGGAAGTCCGTCACCTGGCGCAGGGCCTCGCCGGCGGCCGGCACCATCCCGCGCATGGAGAAGAAGGCGTGGATCATGCCGTCGTAGCGGCGGTTCTCGACGTGGACGCCGAGCGCGCGCAGCCGGTCGGCGTAGGCCTCGCCCTCGTCGCGCAGCGGGTCGAACTCGCCGGTGACCACGAGGGTCGGGGGCGCGGCCGCGAGCACCTCGTCGGCGGCGAACAGCGGCGACGCCCACGGGTGGCGCGGGTCCTGGTCGCCGAGGTAGTTCTCGCTGAACCAGCGCAGGGTGTCCTCGGTGAGCAGGTAGCCCTGCCCGTTCTCGCGGACCGAGGGGTGCTTCCTAGTCTGGTCGGTGACGGGGTAGAGCAGCGCCTGCGCCCGGAACCGGCCGGGCAGTTCGTTGACGAGCACGGCACTGAGGTTGCCGCCCGCCGAGTCGCCGGCCACCGCCAGCCGCTGGGTGTCGCCGCCGTACGCGTCGCCCGTCCGCATCGCCCACTTGGCGACGGTGAGGGCGTCCTCGACCGCGGCGGGGAAGCAGTGGTCGGGGGCGAGGCGGTAGCCGACGCTGACCACCAGGCAGTCGGCGTGCGCGCTCAGGTCGCGGGCCACGCCGTCGTACCCGTCGAGGCTGCCGAGCACCCAGCCGCCGCCGTGGAAGAAGAGCAGGATCGGGTGCGGGCCCGGGCTGTCCGGCCAGTACAGCCGGACCGGCACCCCGTCGGCGGTGGTGCGCTCGGTGCGGCCGATCGCCGCCGGTTCGCCGCCGAGCCCGGCGAGTTGGTCATAGTTCGCCCGCGCGAGGGGCATCGGCAGCTCGTGCAGCTGCCTGTCGCCGGCGGCGTCAAGGATGTCGAGGACGGCCTTGACCGCGGGGTCGAGTGGCATCGGGAACTCCGTTCCGGCATCGTCTGTGCCGACGATGCGAGCGAGCGCCGGCCGAGGTGGGGGCCGGCGCGGGGCAGGTGGGGGGCGGTGCGGTGTCGTCGCCGGGCGGGCTCCTCGGTACCCGCTCGGCACGGGGGCGTCCGTCGCGGTGGCGGCACCGGGGCCGGACACCCCGGAAGGCCGCCGGCCGCGGGGCGGGAGGCGGGCGCCGGACGACGGGCGGTTACGGCAGCAGGAGGATCTTGCCGACGTGGTCGCTCGCCTCGATCAGGCGGTGCGCCTCGGCCGCCTCGGCCAGCGGCAGGGCGGTGTGCACGACCGGCTTGACGGTGCCCGCCTCGACCAGGGGCCACACCTCCCGCTCGACTCCGGCGACGATGCGCGACTTGTCGGCCCGCGGCCGGGCGCGCAGCGACGTCGCCGAGACCGAACCGCGCCGGTTGAGCAGCAGCGCGAGGTCCAGTTCGGCCTTGCGGCCGCCCTGGAGGCCGATGACGGTGATCCGGCCGTTCGGGGCGAGGGCCTCGACGTTGTCCGCGAGGTACTTCGCGCCGATGATGTCGAGGATGACGTCGGCGCCGGCACCGGAGGTGAACTCCTTCGTGGCCAGCACGAAGTCCTCGGTGGTGTAGTCGACCGCGAGGTCCGCGCCGAGGGCCCGCAGCCGGTCGTGCTTGGCCGCGCGGGCGGTCACCACTACCGACGCGCCCAGTGCCTTGCCCAGTTGGATCGCGAAGGTGCCGATGCCGCTGCCGCCGCCGTGGACCAGCAGCGTCTCGCCCTCCCGCAGGGCGTCGCGGTCGACCACGTTGGACCAGACCGTGCAGGCGACCTCGGGCAGGGCCGCCGCGTCCCGCAGGGACACCCCGGCCGGCACCGGCAGGGTGTGCGCGGCGGGTACCGCGACCCGCTCGGCGTAGCCGCCGCCGGCCAGCAGGCAGGCGACCTCGTCGCCGACCCGGCGCCCCTTCACCCCGATGCCGAGGGCGCTGACCACGCCCGAGACCTCCAGCCCCGGGTAGGGCGCGGCGCCCGGCGGCGGCGGGTACAGGCCCTGCCGCTGGGAGACGTCGGCCCGGTTGACACCGGCCGCGGCCACGTCGACGACCACCTCGCCCGGTCCGGGCCTGGGGTCCTCGACCTCGCGCAGCACGAGCTGCTTGTCCTCGATGACGATCGCTTGCATGGGTGTCAGGGGCCGCAGTGCCCCGGCGGGGCCGCTTCCCGTTCCTCCTTCGAGTCCGTGTGTGCGGTTCCGCCTCCCCGTCCCGCGGGCGCGGTTCCGCTGCGGGCCGCGCCGGTGGCGGCGCGGCACCGTCCGCGAGGCGCGGGACGGTGCCGGGTCGCCTGGGTGGGCGGCTGTCAGTAGATGCCCTCCGGGGCGTTCCTGGTGATCTGGAGGGGCATGACGTTGGCGACGCCGTCGCAGGGGTAGGCGGCGCCGGTGTCGTACCGGACGGCCTGGTCCCGTTCGAGGAAGTTGGGCAGGAGCAGGTCGGGGTGCAGGACGTTCAGCATGACCTGGCCCTGCTCGCCGAACCCGACCTCGCGGGTCCAGTCCTGCTTGTCGACCACGCGGGCGGTGACGTTGGGGTAGTTCGGCAGGTACGGCAGGATCTCGCCGTCGTCCTCGTCCGGGATGCCGGCCGAGGTGCCGAAGGTGTTGCCGTAGCTGCGCCCCACGATGGCGCCGCTGCCGCCGTTGAGGGTCTCCTTGAACGTGCGGAACATGGCCGGGGTGCAGTGGGTGCCGCTGACCCGTACGCCCTTGAGCTTCGCGGCCAGCTCCGGGGCGCGCCGGATGAGGGCGGTGAGCAGGGCCGACGTGGTGTTGAGGTAGTCGATCGGCTGGCTGGCAAGGATGTTGGTGATCTGGCCGAGGACGTGGTCGGTGTACTCGTCGGCCTCGGCGAGCTTGCCGGCGCGGATGAGCCGCTTGACCCACCGCGGGTCGATGTCGACGATGTACATCCGCCCGCCGTAGGACGACAGTTCCTGGACGCCGAGGCCGATCACGTGCGGTCCGGTGGGGGTGCCCTGCACCCAGTTGCCGTCGGGGCGGAAGCCCTCGGTGTGGAACGACCAGTGCCGCCACGCCTGCCGGTGCTGGAGCATGGCGGGCGTGTACAGGATGCGCTTGGGGTCGCCGGTGGTGCCGCCGGAGTCGAAGACCCGGCCGGCGATCGGCCGCGGCACCGCCTGGGGAACCAGGTCGGCGGGGTCGAGCTTGCGCAGCACGGACAGCGGGAACGGCCCGAGCGCGCTCAGCTCGTCGTAGCGGGTGATCTCCAGCGGGTCGAAGTCCAGCTCCGCCGCGCGCTTGAGCCAGTAGGGGCTGCCGGTTCCGGGGTCGAAGTGCCGTCGGACCACCTGCCGGGTCCACTCGTCGAGGTCGGTCTGCAGGAACTGGTCGACCAGAGCCAGTGATTCGTTCATGCCTGGCGCGCCTTTCTGGGGGAGACAGCGATCAGATCCGCATTTCGTACAGGGCGGTCATGGCGTCCGTGAGCTGTTCGTCGTTCTCGATCTGAATGACCGGGCACGGCAGTGCGTCGAGGTAGATGTCGAGCTTGGCCGGGCCGAGGAGGAACGCAAGCTGGGGTTCGTGGCCGATCACGTTGGAGAACATGTCGGGATGGCTCACCTTGTCGACCTGGTTTCCCAGGTACCATTTCCGTACGTCCGCCGCGGTGGTGAGCATTCCGCGCTCCTTGCAGGAACACAGCGGAATCTCCGGGTCGTGGAAATTCATCTTCGACCAGACCGGTTCGAGGTATTCGTTCTGGTCGGCGCAGGCGGGGACGTGCACGGCGACGTTCACGTCCTTGATCATGTGCATCGACCCCTCCGGGAGCTTGGCCATCAGCTCGTGGAGGGCGTCGACGTACCCGGAGACCATGAAGCCGCGGACGGTGCCGTTGCGGCGCAGGCCGAGCTCGCCGCCGACCCAGGTGCCCTCGACGAGCTGGCCGAGGTACTCCTCGTCGTCGGCGTCCACCGGCACCAGCAGGCCGGCGCATCCCTGGGCGGGGCCGGTGGGCGGGGGCACCTCGGTCTTCCGGCGCAGGAAGGTGAACAGGTCCTTGCGCTCGACGGCGCCCGCGATGCAGGCGCCCACCAGCGAGCCGAGGCTCATGCCGGCGATGACGTCGGGGCGCACGCCGCGCTCGGCGAGCAGGTCGGCGACGCCGAGGATGATCGAGGCCTGGCGGATCAGCCCGACCTGCTGGTACTCCTCCAGGCGGTCCAGTTCCCAGCGCAGCATCCGGTCGACGGTCAGCCCGGTCCAGCCGGCGGCCTTCTCGTAGATCTCCTGGACCTGCGGGTAGCGCTCGTAGAGATCCGTGCCGGCGCCTGGCAGATCGCTCAGACCCCCATCGACAAGGTATGCGATCTTCACGTTACTCCCCATCCCATGCGACGCCTTCTCGGGGCACGAACCTACTGAAGGACGGGGCGACAACACCCCCCTAGCAATCCCCTAAGCCCTTCGACGGCGTGTGGACGGGGCCCCTAATCTGTCCCGAAACCCCCTAAGCGGGCCCCTAACGTGGAGAGTCACGCCTTTCATCCGCAGCACGCCGATACGATCCTTCGAGCATCGGTACCGGTTTCGACGTGGGGAAACCCGCGGGTGGAAACCCCGCCGACCCGGCGAGGCGACGGCCATCACGACAGCACGCTACCCGCCGGATTTTCCGCATAAGCAGATCCGTCGAATCCACGAGACATTTTCCGACGACCTCCCGTCAGCGGGCGCGCGCCGGCAGTCGCCGTGAGGAGAGCACATCCGTGACCGAGACCGAACAGCTCGACGTCCCGCACGTGGAGGTCACCATCCCGGTGGGCGAGGGGCCCTCCGCGGTCGCCCTCACCCCGGACGGCACCCGGGCGTACGTGACGAACTACGGGCGGTGGGCGACCCACTCCCCCGGTGACACGGTGTCGGTGATCGACACCGCCACCCACGAGGTCGTCGCGACCGTGAAGGTCGGCGTCGGGCCCACCGCGCTGGAGGTCGTCCCCGACGGCTCCCGGGTCTACGTCGTCAACTACGGCTCCGGCAAGGAGCCGGGCCACACCGTCTCGGTCATCGACACCGCCACCCACGAGGTCGTGGCCACCGTCGAGGTCGGCAACTCCCCCGACGGCGTCGCGGTCACGCCCGACGGCCGGCGGGTCTACATCTCCGAACTGGGCTCCGAGGCCAACCCCGGCAACACCATGTCGGTCATCGACACCGCCACCTTCGAGGTGGTCGGCACCGTCGACGTGGGGGCGGCGCCCGGCGCGGTGGCGATCCACGAGGACGGCGTGCACGCCTACGTGGTCAACTACGGCAAGCCGACCGAGACCGAGGGCACCGTCTCCGTCATCGACATCGCGACGAACACGGTGGTCACCACCGTGACCGTGGGCCGGTCGCCCGGCGCCGTCGCCATCACCCCGGACGGCGCCCACGCCTACGTCGCCGACCACGGACCGTTCGGCGACCCCGGGAACACGGTGTCGGTCATCGACACCCGCACCCACGAGGTGGCGTCCGTCATCACGGTCGGCCCCGGCCCCGGCGGGGTGGCGATCTCCCCCGACGGCACCCGCGCCTACGTCGTGAACATGGGTGGCAACACGGCCCCCGGCAGGACGATGTCCGTGATCGACACCGCCACGCGGACGGTCGTCAACACCGTCGCCGTCGAGCGCACTCCCGCCGGCATCGCCGTGTCCGCGGACGGCCGCCGGGCCTACATCGCGAACTACGGCGCCAACCTCGTGTCCGTCGTCGACCTCACCCGGGTCTGACCCGCCGGCGCCCGGCCCGCGGGCGGCACCGCCCGCGACCCGCATCTCCCCGCTGAGGAGCACTCATTGAACACGACCTACCCGGAGTCGCTGTCCTACCCGTTCGGCCCTGACGAAGGTCTCGCGCTGAGCGAGTCGTACACCAGGGCGCGCGACACCGACGGCCTGATCCGCGTCAAGCTGCCCTACGGAGAACCGGCCTGGCTGGCCACCCGCTACGAGGACGCCCGGCTCGTGCTGGGCGACGCGCGCTTCAGCCGCGCGCTGTCCGAGGAGCACGACCCGCCGCGGGCACGGAAGTTCAACGCGCAGGCGAAGTCCATGTTCAACATGGACGCGCCCGACCACACCCGGCTGCGCCGGCTGATCAGCAAGGCGTTCACCATCCGCCGGGTGGAGGAGCTGCGGCCGAAGGTCCACGACCTGGCCCACCGGCTCATCGACGACATGCTGGCCAAGGGCGAGCCGGCGGACCTGGTGGCGGACTACGCGCTGCCGATCCCGACGACCGTCATCTGCGAGCTGCTCGGCGTCCCCTTCGAGGACCGGGAGAAGTTCGGCAGGTGGACCGACGCCATCCTGTCGACCAGCACGCTGAACCCCGAGGAGGGCCGGGTCAAGCGCATGGAGCTGGTCGGCTACATCGGCGGGATCATCGCGGCCCGCCGCGCACAGCCGGCCGACGACCTCATCTCGGGCATGATCGAGGCCCGCGACGTGCAGGACAAGCTCACCGAGCAGGAGTTGCTGGACCACTGCATCGGCCTGCTCATCGCCGGGCACGAGACCACCGCCTCCCAGATCCCCAGCTTCGTCTACGCCCTGCTGGACCAGCCGCAGCACTGGAAGCGGCTGCTGGACGACCCGGAGCTGATCCCGTCGGCCGTCGAGGAGCTGTTCCGCTTCGTGCCGCTGGGCAGCGGCTCGGCCGCCCCGCGCTACGCCCGGGAGGACATCGAGGTCGGCGGGACGCTGGTGCGCGCCGGCGAACCGGTCCTGGTGGCCCTCGGCGCGGCCAACCGCGACGGGCTGCGCTTCGAGGACCCCGAGGAGATCAAGCTCGACCGCCCGAGCAACCACCACATCGGCTTCGGCCACGGCATCCACCACTGCCTCGGCGCCCCGCTGGCCCGGCTGGAGTTGCAGGAGGCGCTGCGCGCGCTCCTGGAGCGGCTGCCGACCCTCAAGGTGGCGGGCGACATCGCCTGGAAGAGCGAGATGATGGTCCGCGGTCCGCGGTCCATGCCGGTGGGATGGTGACGGCGCGCACGGCCGGCCGGCCGGTGCAGGCGGGGAGGGTCCGTGGCTGAGCACGTCGATGTCCTCGTCGTCGGGGCGGGACTGTCCGGGATCGGCGCCGCCGGCCGGTTGCGGCGCGCGGACCCGCGGCGGACGCTGGCGATCCTGGAGGCGCGGGACGCCGTCGGCGGGACGTGGGACCTGTTCCGGTACCCGGGGGTGCGGTCGGACTCGGACATGCACACCCTGGGCTACCAGCAGCGCCCGTGGAAGGACCCGAAGGCGATCGCCGACGGGGAGAGCATCCTGTCCTACATCCGGGAGACCGCCCGGGAGGACGGCCTGCTGGACCACGTCCGCTTCCGGCACCGGGTGGTCGGCGCGGACTGGGACGAGGCGCACGCCCGCTGGAACGTGCGGGTGGAGCGGGGCGCGGAGGGCGAGGCCGAGGAGATCACGCTGACCTGCTCCTTCCTCTACCTGTGCTCGGGCTACTACCGCTACGACGAGGGCTACAGCCCGCAGTTCAAGGACGCCGACCGGTTCGGGGGGCGGATCGTGCACCCCCAGCACTGGCCCGCGGACCTGGACTACACCGGCAAGCGCGTCGTCGTCATCGGCAGCGGCGCCACGGCGGTCACCCTGGTGCCCGCGATGGCCGCACGGGCCGCGCACGTCACGATGCTCCAGCGCTCGCCCTCCTACGTGATGTCGCTGCCCTCCCGGGACGGCATCGCGGGCGCGCTGCGCCGGGTGCTGCCCGAGCGCACCGCGCTGGCCGCGATCCGGTGGAAGAACGCGACGCTGGCGCTGGGCTTCTACCGGTTCAGCCGCAAGCGCCCCGAGAAGGTGAAGGCGATGCTGCGCAAGGGCGTCGTCAAGCAGCTCCCGGACGGCTACGACGTCGACACCCACTTCACCCCGCGGTACGCGCCGTGGGACCAGCGGGTGTGCTACGTGCCGGACGGGGACCTGTTCAAGGCGATCAGCGCCGGGGAGGCGTCGGTCGTCACCGACCACGTGGAGTCCTTCACCGAGAGGGGCCTCCTGCTGCGCTCGGGCAAGGAGGTGCCCGCGGACGTGGTCGTCACGGCGACCGGTCTGAACCTGCTGCCGCTTGGCGGCATCCGGCTGAGCGTGGCCGGCCGGCCGGTCGACCCGGGCGCGACGGTCGCCTACAAGGGCATGATGCTCTCCGGGGTGCCGAACTTCGCCTGGACGCTGGGCTACACCAACAGCTCGTGGACGCTGAAGGCCGACCTCGTCGCGCAGTACGTGTCCCGGCTGCTGGCGCACATGGCCGAGCGCGGCCACGCCGTGGTGCGGCCGCTGGCCCCGCCGGCCGGGGACGAAGTGCTGCCGATCCTGGACCTGCGGTCCGGCTACGTGCTGCGCGGCGCGGACACCATGCCGAAGCGGGGCACGCGCGCGCCGTGGACCCTGGAGCAGAACTACCGGCAGGACGTCCGGCTGCTTTGGCGCGGTCCGGTGGACGACGCCGTGGAGTTCGCCCCGGCGCCCTCCGGCGCCCGGGCCGCCGGCTCCGGGGACGCCCCGGCGCGTCCGGTGCCGGAGACGAGTTCCTGACCGGCCGCCGCCCGTACGGCGAACCGCCCCCCGAGCCGTCGGCTCGGGGGGCGGTTCGCCGTGGGGGTCTTACGGGGTGGTGAAGCCGGCGTCGATCGGCAGCGCGATACCGGTGACGTAGCGGGCCTCGTCCGAGACCAGCCAGGACACCGCGCCGGTGACGTCGCTGACGTCCAGCATCGTGACGTCGAGGATGTGGCCCACCTCGGCGCCGGTGGTGGGGGGCTTGGTGTGCACCTTCTTGACGGCGTCGTTGATGAGCAGCGGGGTGCGCACCCCGGTGGTGTGGATGGAGTTGACCCGGATGTTGTGCGGGCCCAGCCACCGGGTCCACGCCCGGGACAGGCCCAGCAGCGCGTGCTTGGCGGCGACGTAGCCCTCCGCGCCGCCGGTCGGGCTGCCGATCTTGCCGCTCAGGCCCATCACCGAGCTGATGACGACGACCGCGCCGCCCTTGCCGCCCTCGATGATCTTCGGCGCCGCGGCGTGCACGGTGTTCCATGCGCCGATGGTGTTGATCTCCAACTGGTCGCGGAACGCCTGCTCCTGGCTGGTCGAGGGGTGCGCCATGCCCACGCCGGCGTTGGCGACGAGGATGTCCAGGCCGCCCAGCTCCGAGGTGCCGCGCTCGACGGCCTCCCGCAGCGCCGCCGCGTCCCGGGTGTCGGCCTGCGCCGTCACCACGCGGCGGCCCAGCTTCTCCACCTGGGCGGCGGTCTCGGCGAGCTCGTCCTCGGAGCCGAGGGAGTAGGCCAGCGTGTCGATGTTCTGGCAGATGTCCACCAGGATCAGGTCGGCGCCCTCCTCGGCCAGCCGCAGGGCGTGGCCCCGGCCCTGGCCACGGGCCGCACCCGTGATCATGGCCACCTTACCGTCGAGTCGTCGCGTCATGAGTCGTCCACTCCGTTTCTCACTGCATGTCACTACCTGTGGGGTGGCCGCCCGGTGCCGGGAAAGGGGCACCGGGCGCCACTCAGACCTGCTGGTCGACGTAGATCGACTTCAGGACCTGGTACTGGGCGAGGCCCTCGGGGCCCAGTTCGTAGCCGAGGCCGCTCGCCTTGCGGCCCCCGAAGGGCGCGACCGGGTCGTTGGCGTAGCTGTTGACCCCGATCGAGCCGGTCTGCACCCGGCGGGCGAAGTCCAGGCCGCGGTCGGCGTCGGTGGTCCACACCGAGCCGCCGAGCCCGTAGTCGCTGTCGTTGGCGAGTGCCAGGGCCTCGTCCTCGTCGGTGTAGGGGATGACCGACAGCACCGGGCCGAAGATCTCCTCCTGCGCGATGGCGGACCTGTTGTCCACGTCGGCGAAGACGGTCGCGTCGACGTACCAGCCGCGGTCGGCCCACGCGGGGCGGCCGCCGCCGACGGTGAGGCGGGCGCCGTCGCTGACGCCCTTGGCGATGTAGGACTCCACCCGGTCCCGCTGCCGCTCGGAGACCAGCGGGCCGAGCTGGGTCGCGGGGTCGAGCGGGTCGCCGACCTTGAGCGCGCGCGCCATCTCGGTGACGGCGTCGACCAGTTCGGCGTAGCGGGAGCGGGGCGCCAGGATCCTGGTGCCCAGCCAGCAGACCTGCCCGTTGTTCAGCAGCGTGGCCCGGAAGAAGCGGTCCATCACGCCGCTGAGGTCCGCGTCGTCCAGGACGACCGCGGCGGACTTGCCGCCCAGCTCCAGGGAGACCGGCCGCAGCAGCCGCCCGCAGGTCTCGGCGATGCTCCGGCCGGTGGCGGTGGAGCCGGTGAAGGACACCTTGTCCACGCCGGGGTGGCCGACGAGGTAGCGGCCGGTCTCCGCGCCGCCGGGCACGATGTTGAGCAGCCCCGCGGGCAGTCCGGCCTCCGCGGCGGCCTCGGCGACCTGGTAGGCGTCGAGCACGGTCTCCGGGGACGGCTTGAGCACCACGGAGCAGCCCGCGGCCAGGGCGGGGGCGAGCTTCATGAAGGTGATGCCCTGGGGCACGTTCCAGGGGACGATCGCGGCGACGACGCCCACCGGTTCGGGGACGACGACCGCGTGCCCGCCGAACAGGCCGGGGCGGCGGTCGTCGCCCGTCTTCGCGGCGGCCACCGCGGCGTAGTAGCGCAGCAGCGCCGAGGGCGCGGTGCCCTCCAGCAGGCCGGCCAGGCTGATCGGCATGCCGTTCTGCACGCTGACCAGCCGGGCGATCTCGGGAGCACGCTCCTTGAGAGCCGCCGCGAAACGGGTCAGCGTCTCCGCGCGGGCCTGCGGGGTCCACTGCCGCCACCCCGAGGGGTCGTCGAAGGCGGCGCGGGCGGCGGCGACGGCCGCGTCCACGTCCGCCGGGTGGGCCTCCGGCACGCTGCCGACGAGTTCTCCGGTGGCGGCGGCGTGCACCTGGATGCGGTGCCCGGTGCCGGGTGCGACCCGGTCGCCGCCGATGTAGAAGTGGTGGTGGTCGATGGGCATGGGCCTCGCCTGTCCTTAGCCTGTCCTCGTCGGGGGTTGCCAACTCGTGCGCGCCGGGGCGGGCCCGGTCACCGGTGCGTGAGCACCACCTTGATCGCGTCCCCGCGCACCTGCGCCGCGGCCGCCTCGTTGATGTCGGCGAACGGCAGCGTGGTGACGAGGCGGTCGAGGGGGAACCGGCCCTGGAGGTACTGGTCGAGCAGCCAGGGGATGAACGTGTGCGGGTCGCTGTCGCCCTCGACGACGCCGACGACGCTCAGCCCGAGGATCTGGCTCAGCCCGAGGCTCAGCGGGAGCACGGCGGTGGGTTCGGAGGGGATGCCCAGCAGGGCGACGCGGCCCCGCTTGGCCATGGCCTGGACGACCTCGGCGAGCACCGCGGACTTGGCGGTGGTGTCCACCGCGTACCGCACGCCCTGCGGCACGATGCCGCGGACCTGCTCGGCGATCCCGCCGTCCTCGGGGTCCAGGACGTGGGTCGCGCCGAGGTCCTTGGCGACCAGCCGCCGCGACTCCAGCGGCTCGACGACGATGACGGTCTCGGCGCCGGCGAGCACCGCGCCCATCACGGCGCTGAGGCCGACCGAGCCGCCGCCGAGCACCAGCACCGAGCTGCCCGCGGTGACCTGGAGCGAGTTGAGCACCGCCCCGGCGCCGGTCTGCACACCGCAGCCCAGGGGCGCGGCCAGCGGCAGCGGGACCTCGGCGGGGATCTTCACCACGGAGCGGGTGTGCGCCACGGTGTGCGAGGCGAAGCTCGACTGGCCGAAGAAGTTCGAGCCGAGTCCCGCGCCGTCCAGCGACAGCGGCCGGGTGCCGTCGATGCGGGCGCCCATGAAGTTCCGGGCGACGAAGGTGTCGCAGTAGGAGGGCACCTTGTCCCGGCAGTTGCCGCACTCGCCGCAGCTCGCGAACGACAGCGCCACGTGGTCGCCGGCCGCGAGGCCGAGGACGCCCGGCCCCACCGCGCGCACCACGCCGCTGCCCTCGTGGCCCAGCACGCCGGGCAGCGGGAAGGGCGTGAACCCGTGCTGGACGGCCAGGTCGGTGTGGCACAGCCCGGTGGCGTGCAGCTCGACCAGCACCTCGTCCGGGCCGGGGTCGGCCAGTTCGACCTGCTTCAGGACGAAGGGGGACCCGGCCTCCTCGATCACTGCTGCGGTGATGTCCATGTCGTACAGCTCCTTCACGCGGATCCGAGCGCGATGCGGACGAGGTCGTCGGCGTCGGCGGTCATCAGGTCGGTCTCGTCCGGCTCGTCGGCCCCGTCCGCCTCGCCGGTGTCCTGGCCCGCCTCCTCGGCCAGGGCGAGGACGGCGTCGAGCAGGCCGGCGGCCCGGAGTTTGGCCGGCGGGACGGACGCCAGCACGCGGCGCAGCTCCTCCTCGTCGCCCTCCCCCGCGGTGCCGCCGGCCGTCTCGTCCAGCAGGGCCGCGAGCTTGAGCGGGTTGGGGTAGTCGAAGACGAGCGTGGCGGGCAGGGTCAGCCCGGTCATCGCCTGGAGCCGGTCGCGCAGTTCGACCGCGGTCAGCGAGTCGAACCCGGCGTCCCGGAAGGCGGTCTCGGGGTCCAGTTCGTCGCCACTGCCGTGGCCCAGCACGGCGGCGGCGTGGTCGCACACCAGGGTGACGAGGTACTCGCGCCGCTCGGCCGCGGGCACCGCCGCCAACTGCCCGGCGAACGCGGTGGCGTCGGCCTCGGGTTCGGCCGCGGCGGGGCCGGTGTCCTGGAGCAGGGCGAGCAGCCGGCTCGGCCGGGCCAGCGAGAACGCGGGCGCGAACCTCGACCAGTCCATGTCGGAGACGGTGACCGTGGTCGCGTCCTCCTCCAGGACGCGCTGCATGGCGGCGACGGCCGGTTCGGGCTGCATGGGCAGCACGCCCAGCCGCACCAGGTAGTCGTGCTCGTCGGTGTTCGCCGCGGCCATCCCCGCCTCGGCCCAGGTGCCCCAGGCGATGGAGGTGGCGGTACGCCCGCGGGCCCGGCGGTACTCCGCGAGGCTGTCCAGGCAGGCGTTGCCCGCCGCGTAACCGCCCTGGCCGCTGCCGCCCCAGGACGCCGCGCCCGACGAGAACAGCACGAACGCGTCCAGGTCCGTCTCGCCGGTCAACTCGTCCAGCAGCAGGGCGCCTTCGACCTTCGCCCCGAGACTGTCGTGCAGCGTCTCCAGGCTGAGCGCCTCGACGGGTGTCGGCTCGTGCAGGACGCCGGCGGTGTGGAACACCGACCGCAGCGGCAGGTCGGCGGGCAGGCCGGCGAGCAGTTCGGCCATCGTCGCCCGGTCGGTGACGTCGCCCGCGACGACGCTCACCTTGGCGCCGGCGGCCTCCAGTTCGGCCCGCAGCCCGTCGGCGCCGGGGGCGTCCGGGCCGCGCCGGGACATCAGCACCAGGTGCTGCGCGCCCCGCTCGACCAGCCACCGGGCCACGTATCCGCCCAGGCCGCCGGTGCCGCCGGTGACCAGGGCCGTGCCGCCGGTCGTCCACGCCTCTCCGGTGCCGCGGCCCGGCGCGCGCACCAGCCGGCGGGCCAGCACGCCGGAGGCGCGCACCGCGAGCTGGTCCTCGCCGTGGCCGCCGGACAGCACGCCCGCCAGCCGGTCCAGGGCCACCGGGTCGGGCTCGCCGGGCAGGTCGATCAACCCGCCCCACAGGTCGGGAAGTTCCAGGGCCGCGACGCGTCCGAGCCCCCAGATTCCGCCCTGCCACACGGTCTCGACCCGCTCACCGGGACGGGCCGCGACCGCGGCGCGGGTGGCCACCCACAGCGGGACGGCCAGCTCCGCGCGCCGCACCTCCTGGACCAGCCGCAGGACCGCGGTGAGTCCGGACGTGCCGTCGGCGGCCAGCGCCACCACGCCGGTGCGGTCGGCGCCGGCCCGCGCCAGCGCCTCGGCGTCGGCGGCCTCGGGGCTGAGCACGGTGACGTCGGGGCCGAGTGCCTTCAGGACGGCGCCGGTCCAGGGGTCGTCGCCCTCGGGGACGACCGCCAGCCAGCGCGCCGGCGCCGCCGGGTCGGCGCGCGGGCCGTCGACGGGCACCCAGGACTGGCGGTAGCACCAGTCGTCGGCCGCCGCGTCCCGCAGCCTGCGCTCACGCCAGCGCAGCAGGGCCGGCACCACGTGCGACAGGGCGTCGTCCGCGACGCCGAGCGAGCGGGCCAGCTCGCCCGTGCCGCTCTCCACGGACTCCCAGAACAGGGCGTCCACCGGGTCGCGGCCGGCCGCCTGCTCCGGTACGGCCTGCGGCCAGTAGCGGCGGCGTTGGAAGGCGTACGTCGGCAGCTCCACCCGGCGCCGGCCGCGCCCGGCGAACAGCGGGGTCCAGTCGACGGCCACGCCCCGCACGTGGAGCCGGGCCAGGGCGTGCAGCAGGACCGGGCGGCCGGCGCGGTCGCCGCGCTGGAGCGCCACCGAGGCCGCCCCGGGCAGCGCGCCGGCCAGACCGGACAGCACCGCGTCCGGGCCCGCTTCCACGAAGGTGTCCACGCCGTGGTCGACCAGCCAGCTCAGCCCGTCGGCGAACCGGACCGCGGAGCGGACCTGCTCGACCCAGTAGGCCGGGTTGGCCAGGTCCGCCGGCGCGCCGGTCACGTTCGACACGACGGGCAGGGCGGGCTCGGCGTAGGCCAGTTGCTCCAGTTCCGCCGCGAAGGCGTCGAGCATCGGCTCCATGAGCGCGGAGTGGAAGGCGTGCGAGACCCGCAGCCGGCGGGTCCGCCGACCGAGCGCGGTGAAGTGCCCCTGCACCGCGGCCACTTCGTCCTCGGGTCCGGCGACGACGATCGACTCGGCGGCGTTGACCGCCGCGACGGACACCCCGCCGGTGAGCCGGTCGGTCACCTCCTCCTCGGTCGCCTCGACGGCGGCCATCGCCCCGCCGGCCGGCAGCGCCTGCATCAGGCGGGAGCGCGCGGCCACCAGCCGGCACGCGTCCGGCAGCGAGAAGACCCCGGCCACGTGGGCGGCGGCCACCTCGCCGATGGAGTGGCCGAGCAGGTAGTCCGGGCGGATGCCCCAGGACAGCAGCACCCGGTACAGCGCGACCTCGACCGCGAACAGGGCGGGCTGCGTCCAGCCGGTGCGGTCCAGCAGCTCCTGGTCCCCGCCCCAGACCACGTCCCGCAGCGGGGACTCCAGGTGCCGGTCCAACTCGTCGGCCACCTCGTCGAAGGCGGCGGCGAACACCGGAGACTGGGCGTGGAGCAGGCGGCCCATGCCGAGGCGCTGCGCGCCCTGGCCGGTGAAGAGCACCGCGAGCCCGCGGCGGGTGCGGGCCACGCCCTCGACCACGTGGGCGGCCGGCGCGCCGGTGGCCAGCGCGCGCAGTCCGGCGGTCAGTTCCTCGCGGTCCCTGCCCACGACGACCGCCCGGTGCTCGAACAGCGAGCGGGTGCCCAGCAGCGCGGCGCCCACGTCCGCCGGGTGGTGCGCCGCCACGGCCGGCAGCAGCCGTCCGGCCTGCGCGGCCAGCGCCTGTTCCGAGCGGCCGGAGACCACCCAGACCGTCTCGGCGTCGCCGCCGCCGTCCGTGCCGTCCGTGCTGTCCGCGGCGGGCGCGGTGCCGGGCTCGGCCGCAGTGTCGGCGTCGGCGTCGGACGCAGCGCCGGTGCCGGGCTCGGCCGCGGCGTCGGCGTCGGTGTCGGGGGCGGCCTCCAGGATGACGTGCGCGTTGGTGCCGGAGATGCCGAACGAGGAGACGCCGGCCCGGCGCGGGTGTCCGGTCTCGGGCCAGGGCTGGTCCTCGGTCAGCAGCCGCACCCGGCCCTGGTCCCAGTCGACGTGCGAGGTGGGCTCGTCGGCGTACCGGGTGCTCGGCAGCACGCCGTGCCGGATGGCCTGCACCATCTTGATCGCCCCGGCGACACCGGCGGCGGCCTGGGTGTGCCCGATGTTGGACTTCACGGTGCCCAGCCACAGCGGCCGGTCCTCGGGGCGGTCCTGGCCGTACGCGACCAGCAGCGCCTGCGCCTCGATCGGGTCGCCCAGCGTCGTGCCGGTGCCGTGCGCCTCCACCGCGTCGACGTCGGTCGGGGCGAGCCCGCCGGCGGCCAGGGCCTGGCGGATGACCCGCTGCTGGGACGGGCCGTTGGGGGCGGTCAGGCCGTTGGACGCGCCGTCCTGGTTGACGGCGCTGGAGCGCAGGACGGCGAGGACGGGGTGCCCGTTGCGGCGGGCGTCCGAGAGCCGCTCCAGCACCATGATCCCGACGCCCTCGCCGAAGCCGGTGCCGTCGGCGGACTCGGCGAACGCCTTGCAGCGCCCGTCGGCCGCGAGCCCGCCCTGCCGGCTGAACTCCACGAACGTGCCGGGGGTGGCGAGGATGGTGACGCCGCCCGCGAGCGCGAGCGAGCTCTCGCCCGAGCGCAGCGACTGGCTCGCCAGGTGCATCGCGACGAGCGACGACGAGCACGCGGTGTCCACCGTCACCGCCGGGCCCTCCAGCCCGAGGACGTAGGAGACCCGCCCGGACAGCACGCTCTGCGCGCCCCCGGTCATCATCTGGGCCTGCGCGTCACCCGCGCGGGCGACCAGGTCCCCGTAGCTGGAGTGGTAGCTGCCGACGAAGACGCCGGCCGGGGTGCCGGCGAGGTCGGCCGGGTCGATCTCGGCGCGTTCCAGGGCCTCCCAGACGACCTCCAGCAGGAGCCGCTGCTGCGGATCCATGGCCAGCGCCTCGCGCGGGGAGATCCCGAAGAACCCGGCGTCGAAGTCGGCGGCGGAGGCCAGGAACCCGCCCTCGTTGGCCACCGCGGTGTTCGGGCGGGTGCCCGTCGGGTCGTAGATGCCCTCCACGTCCCAGCCGCGGTCCAGCGGGAACGGCGTCATGGCGTCGCCGCCGGCGACCACCAGGTTCCACAGGTCCTCCGGGCTCTCCACGCCGCCCGGGTAGCGGCAGGCCATGCCCACGACCGCGATCGGGTCGTCGGTCACCGAGACGAGCGCGGGCAGCTCCGGCCCGGCGGCGGAGGCGCCGGTGTCGCCGAACCGCTCGCCCAGGAAGGCGGCGAGCCGGGTCGCGTTGGGGTAGTCGAAGACGAGCGTGGCCGGCAGTGTGAGGCCGGTCGCGCTCTGGAGGCGGTTGCGCAGTTCGACCGCGGTGAGCGAGTCGAAGCCGGAGTCGCGGAACGCCTGGCCGGGATCGACGTCCTGACCGCCGCCGTGGCCGAGGACGACCGCGACGTTGTCGCGGACCAGGGCCAGCAGGTGCTGGTCGCGCTGCTGGGCACTGAGCCCGGCCAACTGCCCCGCGAGGCCCCCGGACTGCTGCTGGCGGCCGGCCACGGCGCGGGGGGCCCGGCCGCCGACCAGCGCGCGGAGCATCAGGGGCAGGTCGGCGCGGCCGCGCAGCACGGCGGCGTCCACCCGGCCGAGTCCCACCAGCGCGATGCCCGCTGTTGCGGCCTGGTCGAACAGCCGCATGCCCTGCTCCACCGACAACGGCGGCATGCCGGACCGCTCCAGGCGACGCATGTCGGCCTCGGACAGGGCGCCGGTGAGGCCGACCTCGGGGGTCCACGGACCCCACGCCATCGACACGCCCGGCAGCCCCTCACTCCGACGCCGCTCCACCAACGCGTCCAGGAACACGTTCGCCGCCGCGTAGTTGCCCTGCCCCGGAGCCCCCACCAGACCCGACATCGACGAGAACACCGCGAACAACGACAGATCCAACCCCCGCGTCAACTCATGCAGCCACCACCCCGCATCCACCTTCGGCGCCAACACCGGACCCAACCGCTCCCCCGACAACGACGACACCAACCCGTCATCCACCACACCCGCCGTATGCACCACACCCGCCAACACACCCGACGCACACATCCCCGCCACCACCCCCGCCAACGCCTCACGATCACTCACATCACACGCCACCACCTCCACCCGAGCACCCCGACCCGAAAGCTCCGCCACCAACTCCTCCGCACCCGGCGCCCCCAACCCCCGACGCGACACCAACACCAGATCCCGCACCCCGTGCTCCACCACCAGATGCCTCGCCACCACACCCCCCAGACCACCAGTCCCCCCAGTGACCAGAACCGCCCCCTCACCCACCACCCGCCGACCCACCGTCAACACGATCTTGCCCACATGCCGCGCCTGACTCATGAACCGGAACGCCTCCGGCGCCCGCCGCACATCCCACTCCACCACCGGCAACGGCACCAACACACCCGACTCGAACAACCCCACCAACTCCAGCAACATCCGCTGGAGGCGGTCAGGGTGCGCCTCGACGAGGTCGAAGGAGCGGTAGCGGACCCCCTCGTGGAGTGCCGCGACCTCCTCGCTCCGCCTCAGGTCGGCCTTGCCCATCTCGACGAAGCGACCCCCGCCCGGCATCAACCGCAGCGACGCGTCGATGAACTCCCCCGTCAGGGAGTTCAACACCACGTCCACCCCGCACCCCCCGGTCTCCCGCAGGAACGCCTCCTCGAAGTCCAGCGTCCGCGACGACGCCAGACGCGCCGCCTCCACCCCCCGCTCCCGCAGCAGGTCGCGCTTGCCGTCGCTGGCGGTGCTGTAGACCTCGGCGCCGAGGTGTCCGGCGATCTGGAGCGCGGCCATGCCGACGCCGCCGGCGCCCGCGTGCACCAGCACCCGCTCGCCCGACCGCAGTTCGGCCAGGTCCACCAGCGCGTAGTACGCGGTCAGGAACGCCGTCGGCACGGAGGCGGCGGTGGCGAAGGACCAGCCCGCGGGGACCGGCGCGACCAGCCGCCGGTCGACCACCACGGCCGAGCCGAGGCCGCCGTTGGTGATGCCCATGACGCGGTCGCCGGCCCGCAGGTCGGTCACGCCCGCGCCGACCTCGGTGACCACGCCGGCCACGTCGCTGCCCATCGGCTCGTCCGGGTCGGGGTACATGCCCAGGGCGTTGAGGACGTCGCGGAAGTTCAACCCCGCCGCCCGCACCTCGATCCGCACCTCACCGTCGGACAACGCCCGCTCCGCCTCCGGGAACGGCACCAACCGCAGGTTCTCCAACGTCCCCTTCGCCATGGAGTCCAGGTGCCAGGCACCCGACTCCGGCGCCACCAGCCCGACATCCGCACGCGCCAACCGCGGTGCGCGCAACCGGCCCGCCCGCAGCGCGAGTTGCGGCTCGCCGCCGGCCAGTGCCGCGGCGAGGGGGCCCGCAGCCACGGCGGCGGACGGGTCGGTGTCGACCAGGGTGATCCGGCCGGGGTTCTCCGCCTGCGCCGAACGCACCAGGCCCCAGGCCGTGGCGGCGGCCAGGTCGGCCACCTCCCCGCCGGCCCCGGTGGCCCCGGCGGCGACCGCGCCGCGGGTCAGCACCAGCAGCGAGGAACCGGCGAACGCCGCGTCCCGCAGCCAGGTCTGCACCTGCTCCAGGACCCAGCGGGCAGCCGCGTGGGCGGCCGCCACGACCGGACCGTCCTGCGCCGCCACGGCCAGCACCACGGGGCGGCCCGCCTCCGGCCGCACGTCCGCCAGGTCCCGGTGGACCGGCACCCCCGGCAGCCACGGCACCTCCGCGTCCGGGCCCGCCGCCACCGGGCCGAGCACCGCGTCGAGGCCCGCGCCGGAGCCCGCGCCCGGGCCCGCGGACTCCTCGGCCCCGGCGGGCAGTTCGGTCCACTCCACGGACAGGACGGCCTCGTCGCGGCGCCCGGCGGCCGTCAGCGTCTGCGGGGTCAGCGGGCGCATCACCAGCGAGCCCACCGACAGCACCGGGCCGCCCGCCGGGTCGGTCACCAGGACCGACAGCGAGTCGGGCCCGGTCGGCGTCAGGCAGGCGCGCACCTCGGTGGCGCCGGAGGCGTGCAGCACCACGTCCTCGAAGCTGAACGGCAGCCGGCCGAACTCGGCGGGTGCCAGCCCCGCGAACAGCGAGGCGTGCAGCACCGAGTCCAGCAGCGCCGGGTGCAGGCCGAACGCCCCGGCCCGGCCCCACTGCTGCTCGGGCAGCGCCACTTCGGCGAAGACCCGGCCGTCCTGGCGCCATGCGCGGGTCAGGCCCTGGAAGGTGGGGCCGTAGGCGAAGCCGCCGCCGGCGGTCCGCTCGTACACGTCGCCGGTCTCCAGCGCCTCGGCGCCCGGGGGCGGCCACGCGCCGGCCAGCGGCTCGAACCCGGCGGCCTCCGGTGCCTCCGCGCCCTCCACCACGCCGGCGGCGTGCCGGACCCAGGACCGGTCCCCGCCGCCGTCGGGGCGCGCGTACACCGTGAACGTGCGCCGGCCGTCCTCGGGCGCGCCCATGACGACCTGGACCTGCATCCCGCCGCTCTCGGGCAGCACCAGGGGCGCCTCCACGATCAGCTCGCGGACCCGGCCGCAGCCGACCACGTCCGCGGCGTGGACGACCAGTTCGACGAAGCCGGTGCCAGGGAAGAGCACCACACCCCGCACGGCGTGGTCGGCCAGCCAGGGCTGCGACGCGACCGACAGCCGCGAGGTGAACACCGCCCCGCCGCCCTCGGGCGAGGAGAGCACCGCGCCGAGCAACGGGTGCCGCACCTCCTCCAGGCCGGCGGCCGTCACGTCGGCCGCGGCGGTGCCGCCCTCGGGCCAGTAGCGGCGCCGCTGGAAGGCGTACGTCGGCAGGTCCACCACGGCCGGCGCGGCACCGGCGAACAGTCCGTCCCACGCGACCGGCACGCCGTGGGCGTACAGGTGGGCCGCGGACAGCAGCAAGCGGGCCGGACCGCCCTCGTGGCGGCGCAGCGTGCCGGTGACCACGGCCTCGTCGCCGAGCGTGTCCTGCACCGGCATCGTGAGCACCGGGTGCGGGCTGATCTCGACGAACACCGTGTAGCCGGCCTCGGCCAGCGCGCGGTTGGCGTCCTCGAAGCGGACGGTCCGGCGCAGGTTGCGGTACCAGTAGGCGGCGTCGAGCCCGGCGGTGTCGATCGGCTCCGCGGTGACGGTCGAGTACATCGGCACCGCGCCGGACCGGGGGGCGACGGCGGCGAGGTCCGCCGCGAGCCGCCGTTCGATCCGCTCGACCGCGGCGGAGTGCGAGGCGTAGTCCACCGGGACCCGCTTCGCCCGCACCCCGGTGTCCTCGCAGTGGGCGAGGAGTTCGTCGAGGGCGTCCGGGACGCCGGAGACGACCACGGACCCGGGGCCGTTGATCGCGGCGACGGAGACGCGGTCGCCCCAGCGGGCGAGGAGTTCCTCCGCCTGTGCCACCGGCAGCGGGACGGCGACCATGCCGCCGTCGCCGGCCAGTTCCTCGGCGATGGCGCGGCTGCGCAGGGCGACGACCCGGGCGCCGTCGGACAGCGACAGCGCGCCGGCCACGCAGGCCGCGGCGATCTCGCCCTGGGAGTGGCCCACCACTGCGGCGGGGCGCACGCCGAGCGACTCCCACACCCGGGCCAGCGACACCATGACCGCCCACAGGGCGGGTTGCACGACGTCGACGCGGGCGAGCAGGTCCTCGTCGTCCAGGGCGTCCAGCAGCGACCAGTCCACGAACTCGGCGAGCGCGTCCGCGCACGCGTCGAGTGCCTGGGCGAACACCGGTGAGGCCGCACGCAGTTCGCCGGCCATGCCGACCCACTGGGAGCCCTGACCGGGGAAGACGAACACCGGTTTGTGCCGGCCGGCCTCGGCGACGCCCTCGGCGACGGCGGCGGCCGGCTCCCCGGCGGCCAGCGCGCGCAGCCCGGCGGTCAGTTCCTCCCGGTCGGCGCCGACGACCACGGCGCGGTGGTCGAACAGGGAACGGGAGCGCAGCAGCGAGTACGCCACGTCGGCGGGGTCCGGCCGCGGGTCCTGCTCGACGTGCTCCAGCAGCCGTCCGGCCTGCGCGGCGAGCGCCTGCGGGGACCGGGCGGAGAGCACCCACGGCAGGGCTCCGGAGACGGCGGCCCCGCTCTCCGGGGTGTCGTCGGCGGTCCGGGCGGCCGCGCCGGGGGCGGCCGCGGCGGCCGTGTTCCCGGACGCGGAAGCGGCGGTCTCCGCGGACCCGGGAGCGGGAGCAGGCGCGGGTTCGAGCGCGGGTGCAAGCGCGGGCGCGGCTTCGAGGATGAGGTGCGCGTTGGTGCCGGACACGCCGAAGGAGGACACGCCCGCGCGGCGCGGGCGGCCGGTCTCCGGCCACGGCTGCTCCTCGGTCAGCAGCCGCACCCGGCCGCGGCTCCAGTCCACCCGCTTGCTCGGCTCGTCCACGTGCAGGGTGCGCGGGAGCACGCCGTGGCGTATCGCCTGCACCATCTTGATCACACTCGCGACACCGGCGGCGGCCTGCGAGTGGCCGATGTTGGACTTGATCGTGCCCAGCCACAACGGCCGGTCCTCGGGGCGGCCCTGGCCGTAGGTCGCCAGCAGCGCCTGCGCCTCGATCGGGTCGCCCAGCACGGTGCCGGTGCCGTGCGCCTCGACCGCGTCGACCTCGGTGGGCGCGAGCCCGACGGACGCCAGGGCCTGGCGGATCACCCGGCGCTGCGACGGACCGTTCGGCGCCGTCAGCCCGTTCGACGCGCCGTCCTGGTTCACCGCGCTGGACCGCACCACGGCCAGCACCCGGTGCCCGTTGCGCCGCGCGTCCGACAACCGCTCCAGCACCACGACGCCGGCGCCCTCGGACCAGCCCGTGCCGTCGGCCGCCTCGGCGAACGCCTTGCAGCGGCCGTCGGGCGCGAGGCCGCCCTGCCGGGTGAACTCCACGAACCCCGCCGGGCTCACCGCCACGTTCACGCCGCCGGCGATGGCGAGCGAGCACTCGTCCGAGCGCAGCGCCTGGCCGGCCCAGTGCATGGCCACCAGCGACGACGAGCACGCGGTGTCCACGGTCACCGCCGGGCCCTCCAGCCCGAGGACGTAGGACAGCCGGCCGGAGATGACGGACAGCAGCCCGCTGGTCATCCGGTGGCTCTCGGTCTCGGGCATGCCCCCGATCGCCTCCATGTACCCCGAGGAGGACGCCCCGACGAAGACGCCGGTGGCCGTCCCGGCGAGCCCCGCCGGATCGATGCCGGCGTGCTCCAGCGACTCCCAGGCCACCTCCAGCAGCAGCCGCTGCTGCGGGTCCATCGCCAACGCCTCACGCGGGGAGATCCCGAAGAACCCCGCGTCGAAGTCCGCCACCGCGTCCACGAAGCCGCCCTCGCGGGTGGACGTCGTGCCGGGGGCGCCCTCCGGGTCGTAGAGCGCGTCGGCGTCCCAGCCGCGGTCGGCGGGGAACACCGACACCGCGTCGGTGCCCGAGGCGACCAGGTCCCAGAGGCCGTCGGGGCCGGTCACGCCGCCGGGGTAGCGGCAGGCCATGCCCACGATGGCGAGCGGCTCGTCCCGCCTGCCCTTGATCTCGTTCAGCTGCCGCTGCGCCTCGCGCGAGTTCGCCACGGCCGTCTTCAGATAGGAACGCAGCTGTTCTTCAGTGGCCATTGAAGGAGAGTCCTCGAATTCCCGTTGTCACTCGTGGTCGGCGGTCGACGAAGAATCGGACATCCAACTGCTCCCCTGGTCGACCATGGAGAACAGCTCCTCGTCGGAGGCGGCGTCGATGTCGCCGCGCTGCGCGGCGGTCGCGTCCTCGACGGCGCCGAGCACCTGGCGCAGCATCGCCTCCAGGTCCTCGCGGACCGCCGGGTCGGCGGCGAACGTCTGCAACCGGTCCCTCAGCTCGTCCAGTCCGCCCGCCGCGTCCCCGCCGCCGACCAGTTCCCCGGCCAGGTGGTCGACGAGCCGGTTCGGGTTCGGGTGGTCGAAGACGAGCGTCGCGGGGAGCGCGAGCCCGGTACGCCGCTGCAACCGGTTGCGCAGCTCGACCGCGGTGAGCGAGTCGAACCCGGCGTCGCGGAACGCCTGGGCGGGATCGACGTCCCTGGCGCTGTCGTGGCCGAGCACGGCCGCGGTGTGCTCCCGGACCAGGGCGAGCAGTTCCTCGCGCCGCTCCTCGTCCGGCAGCGCCGCGAGGTGCTGAGCGAACCCGGTGTCCGCCTCGGCCGCGTCCGGGGCCGCCGGGACGGCCTCGGGAAGCAGGGCGAAGAGGTTGCTGGGGCGCGCCAGGGTGAACGCCGGGGCGAAGGTGGACCAGTCCATGGCGGAGACGGTGGCCGTGGCCGCGTCGTCCTCGATCACCCGTTGCAGAGCGATGATCGCGAGGTCGGGCGCCATGGCGGAGACGCCCAGGCGCGCCAGGTGGTCGTGGCCGTCGGAACTGCCCGCGGCCATCCCGACCTCGGCCCAGGTGCCCCAGGCCACCGACGTGGCGGTACGGCCCCGGGCCCGCCGGTACTCGGCCAGGCTGTCCAGGCAGGCGTTGCCCGCCGCGTAACCGCCCTGCCCGCTGCCGCCCCAGGACGCCGCACCCGACGAGAACAGCACGAACGCGTCCAGGTCCATGCCCTCGGTCAACTCGTCCAGCAGCAGCGCGCCGCCGGCCTTGACCCGCAGCTCGTCCGCGAGCCGCTCGGGCGTCATGGACTCCAACGGCGTGAACGCGTTGCCCACGCCCGCGGCGTGCACCACCGTCCGCAGCGGCAGGTCCGCCGGCACCGCGGCGAACGCCTCGGCCAGCACCGCCCGGTCGGCCACGTCGCCGGCGACCACCGTGACCCGGGCGCCCGCGGCTTCGAGCCCCGCCGTGAGGTCCGCGGTCCCGGGGGCGTCGGCGCCCCGGCGCGAGAGCAGCACCAGGTGCTCGGCGCCGCGGTCCACCAGCCAGCGGGCCACGCGGCCGCCCAGACCGCCGGTCCCGCCGGTGACGATCGCCGTCCCGCCGGTACGCCACGGCTCCGCGGCGCCGTCCCGGCCGGTCGCGTGGACCAGTCGGCGGGCGAGGACGCCCGAGGCACGGACGGCGAGCTGGTCCTCGCCGTGGCCGCCGGACAGCACGCCCGACAGCCGGGCTGCCACCGTCCCGTCCACCTCCTCGGGCAGGTCCACCAACCCGCCCCACAGGTCGGGCAGTTCGAGGGCCGCGACACGGCCGAGGCCCCAGACACCGCCGTGCCAGACGCCGTCGACCCGGTCGTCCGGCCGGGCGGCGACCGCGCCGCGGGTGACCACCCACAGGGGAGCCGGCACCCCGGCCCCGCGCAGTTCCTGGACCAGGCGCAGCGTCGCCGCGACCCCGGACTCCTCGGCGGGCGGCAGCCACACCACGGCGGTGCACTCCGCGCCCTCGGCGGCCAGCCGGTCCGCGTCCGCCGCCTCGGCCTCCAGGACGGTCACGCCGTCGCCCAGCGCGTCCACGACTCCGCGGGTCCAGGCGTCCGCCCCGGCGGGCACGACCACCAGCCGGCGGTCCGCCGTGGCGCCGCGCGGGACACCGTCGACCGGGACCCAGCGCTGGTCGTAGCGCCAGTCGTCGGCCGCCATCTCGCGGCGGCGCCGCTCGCGCCAGTCCAGCAGGGCGGGCACGACGCCCGAGACCGCGGCGTCGTCGACACCCAGCGACTCGGCCAGCCGCCCGTGCTCGACGGATTCCCAGAACAGCGCGTCCAGCGGGTCGCGGCCCGGCTCCTGACCCGTCGTCGGAACAGCCGCGTCGGGCCAGTAGCGGCGGCGCTGGAAGGCGTACGTCGGCAGCTCGACCCACTCCGCCCCCCGCCCACCGACCAGACCCGCCCACTCCACCGGCACCCCGTGCACGAACAGGTCACCAGCGGCCAGCAACGCCGTGTCCAGACCCCCACGGTCCTTGCGCATCAACGCCACCGCCACCGCATCCGACGCGTTCGCCTGCGCCAGACCCGCCACCACACCATCAGGACCCGCATCCACGAACACGTCCACACCCTGCGCGGTCAGCCACGCCAGTCCGTCCGCGAAGCGGACCGCCGAACGCACCTGCTGCGCCCAGTACTTCGGCGACGTCATGTCCGCCGGCTCACCCGTCAGATTCGACACCACCGGGATCCGCGGCTCGGAGAACGACACCTCCGCGATCGCCGCCAGGAAGTCGTCCACCATCGGCTCCATCAACGCCGAATGGAAGGCGTGCGACACCCGCAGCCGGGTCGTCTTCACCCCCAACGCCTTGAAATGCTCACCGACCGCGAGCACAGCGCCCTCCTCACCGGAGACCACCACCGAACCCGGCGCGTTCACCGCCGCGACAGAGACCCCGTCCGACAAGAGCGGCAGCACGTCGTCCTCGGAAGCGGCGATGGCCACCATCGCCCCACCCGAGGGAAGCTGCTGCATCAAACGGGCCCGCGCGGCCACCAACCGGCACGCATCCACCAGATCGAACACCCCGGCGACGTAAGCCGCGGCCACCTCACCGATGGAGTGCCCCAGCAGGTAATCCGGTGTGACGCCGAAGGATTCGAGCAGCCGGAACAGCGCCACTTCCACGGCGAACAACGCCGGCTGCGCCCAACCGGTGGAGTTCAACGCCTCGGCGTCCTCGCCCCACAGCACCTCCCGCAACGGCGCCTCGAGGTGCCGGTCCAACTCCGCCACCACCTCGTCGAAGGCCGCCGCGAACACCGGCGACTCCTCGTGCAGCCGGCGGCCCATTCCCAGCCGCTGCGCACCCTGACCCGCGAACAACACCGCCACCCGGCGGCCGCTCCGCGCCACACCCTCCACCGCGTTGCCCGCCACCTCACCGGCCGCCAACGCCCGCAACCCCGCCGTCAGTTCCTCACGCCCACTGCCCACCACCACCGCACGGTGCTCGAACACCGACCGCGACAACAACGCCCCACCCACATCCACCGGATCCAGCCCCTCGGCCACAGACAACAACCGCTCCGCCTGCGCCCGCAACGCCCCCTCCGAACGACCCGACACCACCCACACCGACCCCGACCCGGACTCGGACTCGGCCCCAGCCTCTCCCGCGACCTCGACCCGCGCCTCGACCTCGGACTCCACCGCGGGAGCCGCCTCCAAGATCACGTGCGCGTTCGTCCCCGAGATCCCGAACGAGGAGACACCCGCCCGCCGCGGGTGCCCGTTCTCCGGCCACGGCACCGACTCCGTCAGCAACCGCACCCGGCCCTGGCCCCAGTCCACGTGCGTGCTCGGCTCGTCCACGTGCAGGGTCCGGGGCAGCACCCCGTGACGCAGCGCCTGCACCATCTTGATGGCGCCCACGACACCGGCCGCCGCCTGCGTGTGGCCCAGGTTGGACTTGACCGAGCCGAGCCAGAGCGGCCGGTCCTCGGGGCGGTCCTGTCCGTAGGCGGCCAGCACCGCCTGTGCCTCGATCGGGTCGCCCAGCGAGGTGCCGGTGCCGTGCGCCTCCACGGCGTCCACGTCGGCCGGTGAGAGCCCCGCGGCGGCCAGCGCCTGGCGGATCACCCGCTGCTGCGACGGACCGTTCGGCGCCGTCAACCCGTTCGACGCACCGTCCTGGTTCACCGCGCTGGAGCGCATGACCGCCAGCACCCGATGCCCGTTCCGCTCCGCGTCCGACAACCGCTCCAGCACCACGATGCCCGCGCCCTCGGACCAGCCGGTGCCGTCGGCGGACTCGGCGAACGCCTTGCAGCGCCCGTCGGCCGCGAGCCCGCCCTGCCGGCTGAACTCCACGAACGTCCCGGGGGTGGCCATCACGGTCACGCCGCCCGCCAGCGCGAGCGTGCTCTCGCCCGAGCGCAGCGACTGGCTCGCCAGGTGCATCGCGACGAGCGACGACGAGCACGCGGTGTCCACCGTCACCGCCGGGCCCTCCAGCCCGAGGACGTAGGAGACCCGCCCGGACAGCACGCTCTGCGCGGCGCCGGTGAGCAGTTGGGCCTGCGCGTCGCCGCCGGACTCCACGACGAGGTCGCTGTAGCCGGAGTGGTAGCTGCCGACGAAGACGCCGGCCGGGGTGCCGCCGAGTCCGGTCGGGTCGATGCCCGCGTGCTCCAGCGCCTCCCAGGCCACTTCGAGGACCATGCGCTGCTGCGGGTCCATCGCCAGCGCCTCGCGCGGGGAGATCCCGAAGAACCCGGCGTCGAAGTCGGCGGCGGAGGCCAGGAACCCGCCCTCGTCGGCCACGGACGTGTTCGGGCGGGTGCCCGTCGGGTCGTGGAGGCCGTCCAGGTCCCAGCCGCGGTCCGCCGGGAAGGGGGACATCGCGTCCGTGCCGGAGGCGACCAGGTCCCACAGGTCGTCGGGGCCGGTCACACCGCCGGGGAAGCGGCAGGCCATGCCCACGACGACGATCGGGTCGTCGGTCACCGAGACCAGCGCGGGCAGGTCCGGCCGGGCGGCGGGCTCGGCGGCGTCGCCGAACTGCTCGGCGAGGAAGGCGGCGAGCCGGGTCGCGTTGGGGTAGTCGAAGACGAGCGTGGCCGGCAGTGCGAGGCCGGTCGCGCTCTGGAGGCGGTTGCGCAGTTCCACGGCCGTCAGCGAGTCGAAGCCCGCCTCCCGGAACGCCTGGCCGGGATCGACGTCCTGACCGCCGCCGTGGCCGAGGACGACCGCGACGTTGTCGCGGACCAGGGCCAGCAGGTGCTGGTCGCGCTGCTGGGCACTGAGCCCGGCCAACTGCCCCGCGAGGCCCCCGGACTGCTGCCGTGCGCCGGCCGCGGCCCGCCGCGGCCTGGCCCCGACCAGTTCCCGGAGCATCACGGGCAGGTCGGCCTGGCCGCGCAGCACGGCGGCGTCGAGGCGGGTGAGCGCGAGGACGGGCGCGTCCGCGAGCACGGCCTGGTCGAACAGCCGCATGCCCTGCTCCACCGACAACGGCGGCGTACCGGAGCTGTGCAGCCGGCGGAGATCGGCCTCGGACAGGGCGCCGGTGAGGCCGACCTCGGGGGTCCACGGACCCCAGACCATCGACACGCCCGGCAGCCCCTCACTCCGACGCCGCTCCACCAACGCGTCCAGGAACACGTTCGCCGCCGCGTAGTTGCCCTGCCCCGGAGCCCCCACCAGACCCGACATCGACGAGAACACCGCGAACAACGACAGATCCAACCCCCGCGTCAACTCATGCAGCCACCACCCCGCATCCACCTTCGGCGCCAACACCGGACCCAACCGCTCCCCCGACAACGACGACACCAACCCGTCATCCACCACACCCGCCGTATGCACCACACCCGCCAACACACCCGACGCACACATCCCCGCCACCACCCCCGCCAACGCCTCACGATCACTCACATCACACGCCACCACCTCCACCCGAGCACCCCGACCCGAAAGCTCCGCCACCAACTCCTCCGCACCCGGCGCCCCCAACCCCCGACGCGACACCAACACCAGATCCCGCACCCCGTGCTCCACCACCAGATGCCTCGCCACCACACCCCCCAGACCACCAGTCCCCCCAGTGACCAGAACCGCCCCCTCACCCACCACCCGCCGACCCACCGTCAACACGATCTTGCCCACATGCCGCGCCTGACTCATGAACCGGAACGCCTCCGGCGCCCGCCGCACATCCCACTCCACCACCGGCAACGGCACCAACACACCCGACTCGAACAACCCCACCAACTCCAGCAACATCTGCTGGACCCGGTCGGGCCCGGCCTGCACCAGGTCGTAGGTGTGGTAGCTGATGCCCGGGTGCACGGCGCCGATCTGCTCGTCGGTGCGGAGGTCGGCCTTGCCCATCTCGACGAAGCGGCCGCCACCCGGCATCAACCGCAGCGACGCGTCGATGAACTCCCCCGTCAGGGAGTTCAGCACCACGTCCACCCCGCGCCCCCCGGTCTCCCGCAGGAACGCCTCCTCGAAGTCCAGCGTCCGCGACGACGCCAGACGCGCCGCCTCCACCCCCCGCTCCCGCAGCGCCGGCCACTTGCCCTCGCTCGCGGTCGTGTACGCCTCGGCGCCCAGGTGCGCGACGAGTTGCAGCGCGGCCATGCCGACGCCGCCGGCGCCCGCGTGCACCAGCACCCGCTCGCCCGACCGCACCCCGGCCAGGTCCACCAGTCCGTAGTACGCGGTCAGGAAGACCGTCGGCACCGACGCGGCCGTCGTGTACGACCAGCCCGACGGGATCGGCGCGACCAGCCGCCGGTCGGTCACGGTGACGGAGCCGAGACCGCCGTCGCTCAGGCCCATGACGCGGTCGCCGACCCGCAGGTCGGACACGCCCGCGCCGACCTCGGTCACCACGCCGGCCACCTCGCCGCCCAACGGGCCCGCCTCGCCCGGGTACATGCCCAGGGCGTTGAGGACGTCGCGGAAGTTCAACCCCGCCGCCCGCACCTCGATCCGCACCTCACCGTCGGACAACGCCCGCTCCGCCTCCGGGAACGGCACCAACCGCAGGTTCTCCAACGTCCCCTTCGCCATGGAGTCCAGGTGCCAGGCACCCGACTCCGGCGCCACCAGCCCGACATCCGCACGCGCCAACCGCGCCGCGTGCAACCGGCCCGCCCGTACCGCGAGTTGCGGCTCCCCGGTGGCGCGCGCGGCGGCCAGCAGGCCGGCCGTCATGCCGGTGGCGGCGTCGGTGTCGACCAGGGTGATCCGGCCGGGGTTCTCCGCCTGCGCCGAACGCACCAGGCCCCATACCGCGGCGGCGCCCAGGTCGGTGACCGACTCGTCGGGGCCGGCGGCCACCGCGCCCGAGGTCACCACGACGAGCTCCCGGGCCCCGGACTGCCAGGTCTGGAGCTGGTCCAGCATCCACCGGGTGGCCTCGTGGGCCCCCTCGACCGGGCGGTCGCCACCGGTCACGGCGATCACCAGCGGCAGTGCCGCGTCCGACACCACGTCCCCGGCGTGCGGGTGCAGCACCGCGCCCGGCAGCCAGTCCACGCGCTGGCCGGGCCCCGCCACGACTGCGGCGGCCACGCTCTCCCAGTCGTCCAGCGCCGGGTCCTGCGTGTCCAGCGCAGTCCACCGCGGGGCCAGGACGGCCTCGTCCCGGCCGCCGCCCGCGGCGCTCAGCGCCTGCGGGGTCAGCGGGCGTACCACCAGCGAGCCCAGCGACAGCACCGCGTCACCGGCCTCGTCGGCCACGGCGATCGCCACCGAGTCGGGTCCGGTCCGCGTCAGGCAGGCGCGCACCCGCCCCGCGCCGGAGGCGTGCAGCGCCACGTCGCCGAAGCTGAACGGCAGCCGGCCGAACTCCGCCGGCTCCAGGTCCACGAAGGCCAGCGCGTGCATCACCGCGTCCAGCAGCGCCGGGTGCAGGCCGAAAGCGCCCGCCCGGCCCGACTGCGCCTCGGGCAGCGCCACTTCGGCGAAGACCTGCCCGTCGCGGCGCCAGGCGCGGGCCAGGCCGCGGAACGAGGGGCCGTACACGAAGCCCTGCTCGGCGATCCGCTCGTAGATCCCGTCGGTCTCCAGCACGTCCGCGCCCGCCGGGGGCCACACGCCGGCCAGCGCCTCGAACCCGGCCGCGTCGGCCCCGGCCGCGTCGTCCACGGCACCGCTGGCCTGCCGGACCCAGGGCTGCTCGCCGCCCGTGTCGGGGCGCGCGTACACCGTGAACGGGCGCCGGCCGTCCTCGGGTTCGCCGACGACCACCTGGACCTGCACGCCGCCGCGCTCCGGCAGCACCAGCGGCGCCTCCACGATCACCTCGCGGACCCGGCCGCAGCCGACCGCGTCCGCGGCGTGCACCGCGAGTTCCACGAAACCGGTGCCCGGGAAGAGCACCACACCCTGCACGGCGTGGTCGGCCAGCCACGGCTGCGACGCGACCGACAGCCGCGAGGTGAACACCACCCCGCCGCCCTCGGGCGACGGCACCACCGCGCCCAGCAGCGGGTGTTCGACCGCCATCAGGCCGGCGGCCGCCACGTCGGCGGCGGCCGTGCCGCCCTCCGGCCAGTAACGGCGCCGCTGGAAGGCGTACGTGGGCAGCTCGACCCGGCGCGGCGGGCGGCCCGCGAACAGGCCGTCCCAGTCGACCGGCACGCCCTCCGCGAACAACCGTGCCAGCGCCTGGAGGACGGTCCGGGCCCCGGTGCGGTCGCGGCGCTGCACGGCCACCGCGGTGGCGCCGTCGGACTCCACCAGTCCGGCCAGCACCGCGTCCGGTCCCGCCTCGACGAAGGCGTCCACGCCCTGCGCCGTCAGCCATGCCAGTCCGTCCGCGAAGCGGACCGCCGAACGCACCTGCTGTGCCCAGTACTTCGGCGACGTCATGTCCGCCGGCTCACCCGTCAGGTTCGACACCACCGGGATCCGAGGCTCGGAGAACGACACATCCGCGATCGCGGCCAGGAAGTCGTCCAGCATCGGCTCCATCAGGACCGAGTGGAAGGCGTGCGAGACGCGCAGCCGGGTCGTCTTCACCCCCACCGCCTTGAAATGCTCACCGACCGCGAGCACAGCGGACTCCTCACCGGAGACCACCACCGAACCCGGCGCGTTCACCGCCGCCACCGACACCCCGTCGGACAGATGCGGCAGCACGTCGTCCTCGGAAGCGGCGATGGCCACCATCGCCCCACCCGAGGGAAGCGCCTGCATCAAACGCGCCCGCGCCCCCACCAACCGGCACGCATCCACCAGATCGAAAACCCCGGCAACGTAAGCCGCAGCCACCTCACCAATGGAGTGCCCCAACAGGTAATCCGGCCTCACCCCGAACGACTCCAACAGCCGGAACAACGCCACCTCGACCGCGAACAACGCCGGCTGCGCCCAACCGGTGGAGTTCAACGCGTCGGCGTCCTCACCCCACACCACCTCCCGCAACGGCACCTCAAGATGCCGGTCCAACTCCGCCACCACCTCGTCGAAGGCCGCCGCGAACACCGGCGACTCTTCATACAACTCCCGCCCCATCCCCAGCCGCTGCGCACCCTGACCGGTGAACAACACCGCCACCCGGCGGCCGCTCCGCGCCACACCCTCCACCGCGTTCCCCGCCGCCTCACCGGCCGCCAACGCCCGCAACCCGGAGACGAGTTCCGAGCGATCCGCACCCACCACCACCGCACGGTGCTCGAAGAGGGAACGGGACGTCAGCAGCGAGTGGGCCACGTCCACGGGGTCCGGACCCGTGTCCTGCTCGACGCGCTCCAGCAGCCGTTCCGCCTGGCCGGCCACGGCGTCCGCCGAGCGCCCGGAGACGACCCACACGGTGTCGTCCGTGCCGAGTGCGGCGCCCCGCGGGTGCCCGGCGTTCCCGCCGTCCGGGTGCTCGCCCGTTCCCGCGGCAGTCCCGGGGCCCGCCTCCGCGCCCGTTCCCGGGCCCGGGTCCGTGTCCGTGTCCTCGGCGGCGGCCTCGACCTCAACCTCGGGCGCGGCCTCGATGATGACGTGCGCGTTGGTGCCGGACACGCCGAAGGAGGACACGCCCGCGCGGCGCGGGCGGCCGGTCTCCGGCCACGGCTGCTCCTCGGTCAGCAGCCGCACCCGGCCCTCGCTCCAGTCCACGTTCGTGCTCGGCTCGTCCACGTTGAGGGTGGGCGGCAGCGAGCCGTGGCGGATGGCCTGCACCATCTTGATGACGCCGGCCGCACCGGCGGCGGCCTGCGAGTGGCCGATGTTGGACTTGATCGTGCCCAGCCACAACGGCCGGTCCTCGGGGCGGCCCTGGCCGTAGGTCGCCAGCAGCGCCTGCGCCTCGATCGGGTCGCCCAGTGTCGTGCCCGTGCCGTGCGCCTCCACCACGTCCACGTCGGACGGTGCCAGGGAGGCCGCCGCCAGCGCCTGGCGGATCACCCGCTGCTGCGACGGACCGTTCGGCGCCGTCAACCCGTTCGACGCGCCGTCCTGGTTCACCGCACTCGACCGGACCACGGCCAGCACCTCGTGCCCGTTGCGGCGCGCGTCCGACAACCGCTCCAGCACCACGACGCCGGCGCCCTCGGACCAACTGGTCCCGTCGGCGGCCTCGGCGAACGCCTTGACGCGGCCGTCGGCGGCGAGGCCGCCCTGCTTGCTGAACTCGGTGAACCCGACCGGGCTGACGAGCACGTTCACGCCGCCGGCGATGGCGAGCGAGCACTCGCCCGAGCGCAGCGCCTGGCCGGCCCAGTGCATGGCCACCAGCGACGACGAGCACGCGGTGTCCACCGTCACCGCCGGGCCCTCCAGGCCCAGGCTGTAGGAGAGCCGGCCGGAGATGACGGACAGCAGCCCGCTGGTCATCCGGTGGCTCTCGGTCTCGGGCAGGCCGTCGATGGCCTCCAGGTAGCCGGACGACGCGGCGCCGACGAAGACGCCGGTGGCCGTCCCGGCGAGCCCCGCCGGATCGATGCCGGCGTGCTCCAGCGACTCCCAGGCCACCTCCAGCAGCAGCCGCTGCTGCGGGTCCATCGCCAGCGCCTCACGCGGGGAGATCCCGAAGAACCCCGCGTCGAACTCCACCGCGGAGTCCACGAAGCCGCCCTCGCGGGTGACCGACGCGCCCGGCCGGTAGCCCGCCGGGTCGTACAGCGCCTCCAGGTCCCAGCCGCGGTCGTCCGGGAAGGTGCTCATCGCGTCCGTGCCGGTGGCGACCAGGTTCCACAGCTCGTCGGGGCCGGTCACCCCGCCGGGGTAGCGGCAGGCCATGCCGACCACGGCGATCGGGTCGTCGGTGGCCTGCACCAGCGCGGGCAGGTCCGGTTGCGCCGCCGCGCCGTCGCCGAACCGCTCGGCGAGGTAACCGGCCAGCCGGGCCGCACTCGGGTAGTCGAAGACCAGGGTGGCGGGCAGGCCGGTGCCGGTCGCGGTCTGGAGCCGGTTGCGCAGTTCCACCGCCGTCAGCGAGTCGAAGCCGACCTCGCGGAACGCCTGGCCGGGGTCGATCTCGTCGCCGCCGCCGTGCCCGAGGACGGCGGCGGCGTGGTCGCGGACCAGGGTGGTCAGGTAGGCGCGCCGCTCGGCCGCGGACATGGCGGCCACCCGGGCGGCGAAGTCGCCGCCGTCGTCGTCGGCCGGCTCGGCGGCGGCCGGGGCCGCTTCGGGGAGCAGGGCGAACAGGCGGCTGGGGCGGGCCAGGGTGAACGCGGGGACGAACTTCGTCCAGTCCATGTCGGAGACGGTGACGGTGGTCTCGTCCTGTTCCAGGACGCGTTGCATGGCCGCGACGGCGAGGTCGGGCTGCATGGCGAGCACGCCCATGCGCCGCAGGTAGTCCACGAAGGTGGCGTCGATGTCGGTCAGGCCAGGGCCGGCCCAGCCGCCCCAGGCGAGGGAGGTGGCGGTACGCCCCCGCGCCCGGCGGTACTCGGCCAGGCTGTCCAGGCAGGCGTTGCCCGCCGCGTAACCGCCCTGCCCGCTGCCGCCCCAGGACGCCGCCCCCGACGAGAACAGCACGAACGCGTCCAGGTCCATGCCCTCGGTCAACTCGTCCAGCAGCAGGGCGCCCTCGGCCTTGACCCGCAGCTCGAACTCCAACTGGCCGGCGTCCAGGGACTCGACCGGCACGAGTGCGCTGCCGACGCCGGCGGCGTGCACCACCGTGCGCAGCGGCAGGTCGTCCGGCAGACCGGTGACGATCGCGGTCATGGCCTCGCGGTCGGCCACGTCGCAGGCGTGCACGCTGACACGCGCGCCGGCCTGTTCCAGTTCGGCCCGCAGTTCGGCCGCGCCCGGGGCGTCCGGGCCGCGGCGCGACAGCAGCACCAGGTGCTCGGCGCCGCGCTCCGCCAGCCAGCGGGCGACGTGCGCCCCGAGGCCGCCGGTGCCGCCGGTGACCAGGGCGGTCCCGCCGGTGTGCCAGGGCTCGCCGGTGCCGTGGACGGCGGCGCGCACGAGGCGGCGGGCCACGACGCCCGAGGCGCGGACCGCGAGCTGGTCCTCGCCGTGGGCGGTGGACAGCGCGCCGCCCAGGCGGGCCGCGACGGCGGCGTCGAACTCCTCGGGCAGGTCGACCAACCCGCCCCACAGGTCCGGCAGTTCCAGGGCGGCGACGCGGCCGAGGCCCCAGATGCCGCCCTGCCACATGCCGCTGACGGGTTCGCCGGGCCGGGCGGACACCGCGGCCCGGGTGAGCACCCACAGCGGCGCGCCCTGCCCGGACGCGCGCAGCGCCTGGACCAGGGCGAGGGTCGCCGCCGGGCCGTCCGCACCGGCGGGCGGCAGCCAGACGACGCCGTCGTAGCCGGGGGCGGCGAGCCGTTCGGCGGTCGCGTCGGCCCGGGCGAGGACGGTCGTGTCGGGGCCGAGGGCCTCGGCGACGCCGGTGGTCCAGGGGTCGTCGGCGCGGTCCGCGACGGCCAGCCAGCGGCCGGCGGGCGGGCCCTGCCGCAGTCCGTCGACCGGCACCCAGGACTGGCGGTAGGTCCAGTCGTCGGCGGCCGCCTCCCGCTGCCGGCGCTCGCGCCAGCTCAGCAGGGCCGGCACGACCTCGGAGACGACCGCGTCGTCCACACCCAGGGACTGGGCCAGCCGTCCGCCCTCGACGGACTCCCAGAACAGGGTGTCCAGCGGGTCGCGGCCGGCCGCGGGCTCCGGGAGCGCGTTCCAGAACCGCCGGTGCTGGAAGGCGTAGGTGGGCAGCTCGACCCGGCGCGGCGGGCGGCCCGCGAACAGGCCGTCCCAGACGACCGGCACGCCGTGCGCGAACAGGTGGGCCGCGGACGCCAGCATCCGGGCCGGGCCGCCCTCGTTGCGGCGCAGCGTCCCGGTGACCGCCGCGTCGGCCGCGAGGTCGGGGTAGAAGGTGTCGAGGGTCTCCTGGAGCGGCACGGTCAGCACCGGGTGCGAGCTGGCCTCGACGAAGGCGCTGAAGCCGGCGTCGACCAGGACGCGCGTGGTCTGCTCGAACAGCACCGGTGAGCGCAGGTTGCGGTACCAGTACTCGGCGTCCAGGGTGGCGGTGTCGACCAGGGCGGCGTCGACGGTGGAGTACATGGGGATGGTGCCGGCCCGGGGGCGGACGAAGGACAGCTCGCCGAGCAGCCGCTCGCGCAGCGGTTCCAGGGCGGGCGAGTGGGAGGCGGCCATGCCGAGGATGCGGGCGGGGACGCCGGCGGCCTCGCACTCGGCGAGGTACGCCTTGACGTCCTCCATGCTGCCGGAGACGGTCACCCCGGAGCGGGAGTTGACGCCGGCGACGGAGAGCCGTTCGTACCCGGCGATCTGTTCCTCGACCGCTTCCTGGCCCAGCTTGACCGAGGCGATGGCGCCCTTGCCGAGCAGCACGTTCTCGAAGATGTTGCCGCGCACCAGGACCACGCGGTAGGCGTCGCTGAGGGACAGCGCGCCGGCCACGTGGGCGGCGGCGACCTCGCCCTGGGAGTGCCCGACGACGGCCGCGGGCTCGACGCCCAGGGCGCGCCAGACCTCGGCCAGCGCCACCATCATGGTGAAGAAGACCGGGTGGTAGACGTCGATGCGGCTCAGCAGCTCCGCGGACTCCTCGGGGTGGCGCAGCACTTCCAGCAGCGACCAGTCGACGAGCGGGTCGAGCGCCTCGGCGCACTCCTGGACCTTCGCGGCGAAGACCGGTGAGGTGGCGAGGAGTTCCTTGGCCATGCCCTCCCAGTGCGAGCCCTGGCCGGGGAAGACGAAGACGGCCCGGCCGCCGGAGCGGGCGGCGCCGGTGACGACGTTCGCGGCGGGTTCGCCCGCGGCGAGCGCGGCCAGGCCGGCCGTCAGCTCGGCCCGGTCGGCGCCGACGACGACGGCGCGGTGCTCGAACAGCGCGCGGGAGCGCAGCAGCGACCAGCCCACGTCGGCGGGGTCGAGTTCCGGGGCGTCCTGCACACGCTCCAGCAGGCGTCCCGCCTGGCCGGCCAGTGCCTTGGCGCTGCGTGCGGACAGGGTCCACGCCATCGCGGTGTGCGGGGCGAACAGTCCGGGGTCCTCGTCGCCGGGCCGGTCCGCGGCGGGGGGTTCGGCCTCGGTCTCGGGGGCGGCTTCGATGATGACGTGCGCGTTGGTGCCGGACACGCCGAAGGAGGACACGCCGGCCCGGCGCGGGCGGCCGGCGTCGGGCCAGGGCTGCGGCTCGGTGAGCAGCCGGACCTGGCCGGCCGTCCAGTCGACGTGCGAGCTGGGCAGGTCGGCGTGCAGGGTGGGGGGCAGCACGCCGTGCCGCATCGCCTGCACCATCTTGATGACGCCGGCGACGCCGGCGGCGGCCTGGGTGTGGCCGATGTTGGACTTGATCGAGCCGAGCCACAGCGGCTGGTCGTCGGGGCGGCCCTGGCCGTAGGTGGACAGCAGCGCCTGCGCCTCGATCGGGTCGCCCAGGGTCGTGCCCGTGCCGTGCGCCTCCACGGCGTCCACGTCGGCCGGCGACAGTCCGGCCGACGCCAGCGCCTGGCGGATCACGCGCTGCTGCGACGGACCGTTCGGCGCCGTCAGGCCGTTGGACGCGCCGTCCTGGTTCACCGCACTCGACCGGACCACGGCCAGCACCTCGTGCCCGTTGCGCCGCGCGTCCGACAACCGCTCCAGCACGAGGATGCCGACGCCCTCGCTGAACCCGGTGCCGTCGGCCGCCTCGGAGAACGCCCGGCAGCGGCCGTCGGGTGACACGGCGCCGCCCTGGCGGCTGAACTCCACGTACGTGCTGGGGGTCGCCATCACGGTCACGCCGCCGGCCAGGGCGAGCGAGCACTCGCCCGAGCGCAGCGCCTGCCCGGCCCAGTGCATGGCGACCAGCGACGAGGAGCAGGCGGTGTCCACGGTGATGGCCGGGCCCTCCAGGCCCAGCACGTAGGAGACCCGGCCGGAGGCGACGGCGCCGTTGGCGCCGAGGCCGGCCGAGCCGGTGCCCTCGGCGGCGTCCGGTTGGTCGGAGGCCGGGTAGTCGTGGTACATCAGGCCGGTGAACACGCCGGTGGAGGTGCCGGCGAGGGTGCGCGGGTCGATGCCGGCGTGCTCCAGCGCCTCCCACGACACCTCCAGCAGCAGCCGCTGCTGCGGGTCCATCGCCTGCGCCTCGCGCGGGGAGATCCCGAAGAACCCGGCGTCGAAGTCGGCGGCGGCGGCCAGGAATCCGCCCTCGCGGGTGAGCGAGGTGTGGGGGCGGTCGCCGGTGGGGTCGTAGAGCTGCTCGACGTCCCAGCCGCGGTCGGCGGGGAAGAGCGACACCGCGTCGGTGCCCGAGGCGACCAGGTGCCACAGGTCGTCGGGGCCGGCGACCCCGCCGGGGAAGCGGCACGCCATCCCGACGACGGCGAGCGGCTCCCTGGATTTCGACTCGATTTCCGAGAGTCGGTTCCGGGTACGCTTGAGCTCCGAAGTCACTTTCTTCAGATACTCGAAGGACTTGTCGTCACTCACTATCGCTCCCACGGCCCCGAGCTGGTCGACGTCCGATACAAGGTCGGCATATCAAGAGAACTGGAGATCTTCGAAGAACCCGTCATCGATCTCAATTGCCAGGCGTACGCAGCACCCCGTTTCCAGGTAGGCTACCCAAGCCCCCAACCGCCCCGGTCCCCCTATCGGCCCCTAGTAATGTGCGGTCGTTGTCGGGGCCCTCGCGGGGCCGCTTTCCCACCCCGGGCAGCCGCACCGCCAAGGACCGCCCGGGCCGCTGCGCGGGGTCCCGCGAAGGGGGTTGGACGCGGCTCTGATATGCCGCCTGAGCTGCACGGAAGCAGGTCGCGGGGGGTCGGGTCCCGCTAGGGGTGAATCCCGGACTAGGGGTGAACCTCGGGCACGGAGTTAGGGGTTCCGGCCGAAGACCCGGGCACGGGATGATCGGTTACGCCGTACTGAACAGTAGGCACCGCGACACCGGGCCGCTATCGGCGCCGAACCCCGGGAAAAGGCGGCACCGCAATGCCGGTGGCGCTCACCGCGCCGTGCGCGGGGCCGAAGGTTAGGGGTGTCTATCGCAAACGTACTCCCGTAGCTTCGTCCTCGTCATCCTGCATGTCAGGAATTTCGTCCGGCCCGAGGTGAGGCTACATGGAACCCATGACCGAGGCAGTGCTCCGGGGCGCCGACCCGGACGAGTTGAGCCGAATTCCGGTCCCCGAGGACTTCGTCGCCGCGCATCTGCGGGCCGAGGACGCCGACGCGTTCATCGGCATGGACAGCGCCAGCAAGGACGTGCGCAAGTCGGTGCGGGTGGGCCGGGTGCCGATGCCGGAACTGGCGCCCGACGAGGTGCTGGTGGCCGTGATGGCCAGCTCCATCAACTACAACACCGTGTGGTCGGCGATGTTCGAGCCCATCTCGACCTTCGACGCGCTGAAGCGGCTGGGCCGCGGCGGCGGTTGGGACGCGCGGCACGACCAGCCGTACCACGTGCTCGGCTCGGACGCGTCCGGCGTCATCGTGCGGACCGGCTCCGGGGTGCGCCGCTGGAAGGTGGGCGACCGGGTCTCCGTCTCCCCCGTGGTGGCGGACACCGAGGACCCCCGCACCCACAACGACAGCCTGCTCTCCGACATGTGGGCGTGGGGCTACGAGACCAACTTCGGCGGCCTGGCGCACTACTCGGTGGTCCGCTCCGCCCAGCTCATGCCCAAGCCCGCCCACCTGAGCTGGGAGGAGGCCGCCTGCATCCCGCTGTGCGGCGGCACCTCCTACCGGATGCTGATCGGCGAGCACGGCGCCCGGATGAAGCAGGGCGACATCGTGCTGATCTGGGGCGCGACCGGCGGGCTCGGCTCGTTCGCCGTCCAGATGGTCAAGAACGGCGGCGGCGTTCCGATCGGCGTGGTCAGCTCGGAGCGCAAGGCGGAGATCGCCCGCAAGCTCGGCTGCGACGTCGTGATCAACCGCCAGGAGATCGGCATCGGCACGCAGCCGGAGCCCGGGCCGGCGACGGTGAAACTCGCCAAGCGGCTGGGCCGCGCGATCCGCCAGGAGGTGGGCGAGGACCCGCACATCGTCTTCGACTACATCGGCAAGGCCACCTTCGGCATGTCGGTCATCGTGGTCCGCCGCGGCGGCGCCGTCGTCACCTGCGGGTCGAGCTCCGGCTTCGAGCACAACTACGACAACCGCTACCTGTGGATGAACCTCAAGCGCATCATCGGCAGCCACGGGATGAACCTCAGCGAGGCGACCGAGACGATGCGGCTGAGCAAGCTCGGCAAGCTCTCCCCGGTCCTGTCCGCGGTGTACCCGCTCGCCGAGGCCGGCGAGGCGACCCGGCTGGTGCAGACGAACGCGCACACCGGCAAGGTCGGCGTGCTGTGCATGGCACCCGAGGAGGGACTCGGCGTCACCGACCCCCAGCTACGCGCCCGGCTGGGTGAGCAGAAGCTCAACCCGCTCCGGTCCGTGTAACCGGGCCCATCAGGAGGAGTTAGCCCACGTGACCGCCATGGAACTCGCCCTGCCGGCCGAGTTGGCCCCCACCCTGCCCGAGGCGTTGCGGCTGCGGAGCGAGCAGCAGCCGGACACCGTCGCGTACGTCTTCCTGCGCGACGGCGAGACCCCCGAGGAGACCCTGACCTACGGACGGCTCGACCGGGCGGCCCGGGCCCGGGCGGCCGCGCTGGAGGCGGCGGGGCTGGCCGGCGGCACCGCCGTCCTGCTGTACCCGTCCGGCCTGGAGTTCGTCGCCGCGCTGCTCGGGTGCATGTACGCCGGGACCGCGGGCGCGCCCGTGCAGGTGCCGACCCGGCGCCGCGGCATGGAGCGCGCGCGCCGCATCGCCGACGACGCGGGCGCGAAGACGATCCTCACCACGACCGCCGTCAAGCGGGAGGTGGAGGAGCACTTCGCCGACCTGCTGACCGGGCTGACGGTGATCGACACCGAGTCGCTGCCGGACGTCCCGGACGACGCCCCGGCCGTGCGCCTCCCCGGCCCGGACGACGTCGCGCTGCTCCAGTACACCTCGGGCTCCACCGGGGACCCCAAGGGCGTCGAGGTCACGCACGCCAACTTCCGCGCCAACGTGGCGGAGACCGTGGAGCTGTGGCCCGTGCGCTCCGACGGGACGGTGGTCAACTGGCTGCCGCTCTTCCACGACATGGGCCTGATGTTCGGCGTGGTGATGCCGCTGTTCACCGGCGTCCCCGCCTACCTGATGGCCCCGCAGTCGTTCATCCGGCGGCCGGCGCGCTGGCTGGAGGCGATCTCCCGGTTCCGCGGCACCCACGCCGCCGCGCCCAGCTTCGCCTACGAGCTGTGCGTGCGCTCGGTCGCCGACACCGGCCTGCCCGCCGGGCTGGACCTGTCCTCCTGGCGGGTGGCGGTCAACGGCGCCGAACCGGTGCGCTGGACGGCCGTGGCGGACTTCACCGAGGCGTACGCCCCGGCCGGCTTCCGCCCGCAGGCGATGTGCCCGGGGTACGGCCTGGCCGAGAACACCCTGAAGCTCAGCGGCAGCCCGGAGGACCGCCCGCCCACCCTGCTGCGCGCCGACGCCGCCGCGCTCCAGGACGGCCGGGTGGTGCCGCTGACCGGGCCGGGGACGGACGGTGTGCGGCTGGTGGGGTCCGGGGTGACCGTGCCCTCCTCGCGGGTGGCCGTCGTGGACCCCGGCACCGGCACGGAGCAGCCGGCCGGCCGGGTCGGCGAGATCTGGATCAACGGCCCCTGCGTGGCCCGCGGTTACCACGGGCGGCCGGCGGAGAGCGCCGAGTCCTTCGGCGCCCGGATCGCCGGGCAGGAGGCGCGCGGCACCTGGCTGCGGACCGGCGACCTGGGCTTCCTGCACGACGGCGAGGTCTTCGTCGCCGGCCGCCTGAAGGACGTGGTCATCCACCAGGGCCGCAACTTCTACCCGCAGGACATAGAGCTGTCGGCGGAGGTGTCGGACCGGGCGCTGCACCCCAACTGCGCCGCGGCCTTCGCCCTGGACGACGGGCGGACCGAGCGGCTGGTGCTCCTGGTCGAGGCCGACGGCCGGGCGCTGCGCAACGGCGGCGCCGACGCGCTGCGGGCGCGGGTGCACGACGCGGTCTGGGACCGGCAGCGGCTGCGGATCGACGAGATAGTGCTGCTGCGCCGCGGGGCGCTGCCGAAGACCTCCAGCGGCAAGGTGCAGCGCCGGCTGGCCCGCAGCCGCTACCTGGACGGCGAGTTCGGCCCGGCACCGGCGCGGGAGGCGTGATGGCGGGCACGATCGGCACGGCCGCCGGGGCCGCCGGCTCGCGCATCCTGGGCGTCGGCGCGTACCGGCCCGGCCGGGTGGTGCCGAACGACGAACTCGTGGAGCTGATCGACTCCAGCGACGAGTGGATCCGCCGGCACTCCGGGATCGTCTCGCGCCGCTTCGGCGACGCGGAGGAGACCGTGGTCGGCATGGCGGTCGCCGCGTCGCTCAAGGCGCTCGCCCAGGCCGGGGTGGCCGCCGAGGAGGTGGACATGGTCCTGCTGGCGACCATGTCCCACCTGGAGCAGTCCCCCGCCGCCGCGCCGCAGATCGCCCACCTGACGGGTGCCTCGTCGGCCGGCGCGATGGACGTGAGCGCGGCCTGCGCCGGCTTCGTGCACGCGCTGGCGGTGGCCGACGCGCTGATCAGGACGGGGGCCGCCCGGCGGGTGCTGGTGGTCGGCTCGGAGAAGATGACCGACATCATCGACCTGCGGGACCGGGCGACCGCGTTCCTGTTCGGCGACGGCGCCGGAGCGGTCGTGGTCGGGCCCGCCGACACCCCGGGGATCGGCCCGGTGGTCTGGGGGTCCGACGGCGGACACCGGGAGGCCATCGCGCACTCCGGTTCGTGGTTGGAACTGCGGGACGGCCAGGCCGCCTGGCCGACCCTGCGGATGAACGGCCCCAGCGTCTACCGGTGGGCGATAGGGACCGTCCCGCAGGTCTGCCGCCGGGCGCTCGCCGCGGCAGGGACCGACCCCGCGGAACTGGGCGCGTTCATCCCGCACCAGGCCAACCTGCGCATCGTCGACGCCGCGGTGGCCGCCCTCGGACTGCCTCCCCATGTGGCGGTGTCCCGGGACGTGACGGACACCGGCAACACCTCGGCCGCCTCCATCCCGCTGGCGATGGAACGCATGGTGGCCCAGGGCCGGGCCGGCAGCGGCGACCTCGCCCTGCTCGTCGGCTTCGGAGCCGGGCTGACGCACGCCGCGATGGTGGTCGCCCTGCCCTGAACGATCGCGGCAACTCCCGCACCCGTGAGGGCGGTCGGCGCACACGCCGGCCGCCCTCACCGGTCGGCGGCGCACCTGCGCACGGCCCGTCGGACGACGCTCCGGCGGGCCCCGCGTTTTCCGGTGTCATACCCCTGGCGAGGGCCACACATGTTCGTATACCGTGGCGAATATTCTCACCGGAATCCGGCCACAGAACCCTGAAGCTCGAATACCGTCAGGGATGCGCATCAATCGCGTATACGGCACGCTTCCCCCAATCCGGACCAGCTCAGGCCGGAAACACCGCGGCCCGGCATTCGCCATCGGCTCCGAAGTCCACGGCGAAGATCGTCAACGGGGACACGACCAAGCGGAAGTCAAGAACGGGCCACTCCGGCGCAAAACTTGGTGCCCTTGACAGCCGATGCGTCGCCTGCCGTATGCTGCGGAAGACCACTTTAGAATTCACATTCACTCGCACCGGATATACTCGAATCCACTCCCTGTTCGCACGCGTTTTCCGTGGGGGAAGCATTGGACATCGGGATTCTCGGGCCCCTGGTCGTCGGCGCCAGCGACCGGGACGCGGCACCGAGCGCACCAAAGCCCCGGCAATTACTGGCGTTACTCGCGGTTCGGGCCGGCCGCGTCGTCCCCGTCGACCTGCTGGTCGAGGAACTGTGGGAAAGCTCTCCCCCGCCGAGCGCGCTCACCACGGTGCAGACCTACATCGTGCTGCTGCGGCGGCTGCTGGCGAAATGCCTCCGGGTGAGCAGCGCCGCGGTGGCCCAGGAGGTGCTAACGTACACCGGCTGGGGATACCAGTTGTCGGCGGACGAAGGCACCCACGACGCCACGGACTTCGCCCGGCACGCCGCTCTCGGGCGCCGTGCACTGGCCGAAGGCGACAACGGCCGGGCCTCGGCGGCGTTGCGCGAGGCACTCGCCCGCTGGCGCGGACCGGCACTGGTGGACGTGCGCACCGGCCCGCACCTGCTGGCCCATCAGGTGTCGCTCGAGGAACAGCGCATGGGCACCGTGGAGCAGCGTATTGAGGCCGATCTGCGGCTGGGGCGCCATCACGAAGTGATAGGCGAACTGTCCGGCCTCGTGGTGCAGCACCCGCTGCACGAGAATATCCACTCGCTATTGATGGTCGCGCTGTACCGGTCGGGCCGGCCGGGGCAGGCGCTGGCGACTTTCCAGCAGCTTCACCAGAACCTGCGCGACGAATTGGGAATGGAGCCGTCGCCGCGTATCCGGACGGTCCAGCAGGGAATTCTGCGCCGGGACTCGTCGTTGGAGGCCGTCGAGGAGTCCAAGCTGTTCCTCCAGCAACTGACGGCCCCCTCGCGGCCGGCGGGGTGAGGCCGCGGGCCACCGTGCGGGGGCCCGCAGGGCGCGTCCCGCGGTGACGTGGTGGGGCGGTGGCCGGGTCGGCCACCGCCCCACCACGTCACCGCGCGTCCGGCGGACCCTGCCGAACAGCGCGTGCGACCGCGGGTCGGCCGGATATATTTTCCCGGCGGACAACAGCGGAACTCAACGAGGCGGTCGCAGTGGCGCAGGACCGGAAGTCGGGGCGGGCGGGGCGGAGCGCGGTGCAGCAGGGCGTCCGCCAGGCGCTCGCGGCCGGGGACATGGTTCCCGGCCAGCGGCTGGTGGAGCAGGAGTTGTCGGACGGCTTCGGCGTCACCCGCAGTTCGGTCCGCGAGGCCCTCCAGGAACTGGCCGCCGAGGGGCTGGTGGAACTGGTCCCGAACCGGGGCGCGCGGGTCCGCGTGGTCTCGATCGAGGACGCCGTGCTGATCACGGAGTGCCGCTCCGCCCTCGAAGTCCTGTGTGCGCGGCGGGCGGCCGTCCACGCGACGGACGACGACCGGCAGGCGCTCGGCGGGATCGGGGAGGGCATGCGCGCGGCCGTCGCGGAAGGCGCCCTGGACACCTACTCCGCCCTCAATCGCCGCCTGCACGAGCGGGTGGCCGCCGCGAGCGGCCAGACGGTGGCCGAGTCGCTGCTCGACCGGCTCAACGCCCAGATGGTGCGCCACCAGTTCCGGTTGGCCGCCCGCGCGGGCCGGCCCGCCCAGTCGCTCCCCCAGCACCTGGCGATCATCGACGCGATCGTGGCCGGGGACCCGGACGCCGCCGAGAAGGCGACGCGGGCACACCTCGACAGCGTCCTGGAACAGGTGCGCGCCACCGCCGGCGGCGCCCCCTCCCTCGTCCCCTGACCCGTCGGCGGATGCCGGCGGGCCGGGGGCGGGGCGGGGGCGCCGGCGTCACGCGGCGGTCGTGAACCCGGCGTCGAGTTCCTTGTGCAGCCGGACCCGGTCGATGGCGTTCTCCCACTTGCCGACCACCAGCGTGGCCACGCAGTTCCCCGCGATGTTGGTGAACACGAACGCGGCCGACAGGATGCTGTGGATGCCCAGCACCAGCGCGATGCTGTCCACGGGGATCTTGTGCGTGGAGCTGAGCGTCAGCGCCAGCACGGCGATCGCCGAGCCGGAGACCCCCGCCCCGCCCTTGGACGTGAGCAGCAGGATGAGCAGCAGGCCGATCTGCGCCTGCCAGCCCAGGTCGGTACCGGTGGCCTGGGCGAGGAAGACGCTCACCGAGGCGAAGTACAGGCACGTGCCGTCGTGGTTGAAGCTGTACGCGGTCGGCAGCACCAGGCCGACCACCGACTGCTCGACGCCCAGCCGCTCCAGCTTCGACGTGAGCTGCGGGAAGACGCTCTCCGACGAGCTGGTGCCCAGCACCAGCAGCAGTTCCGCGCGGAAGTAGCGCAGCACCTTCAGCAGGCTGACCCCGGCGTACCGGGAGACCGGCCACAGGACGAGGAGGAAGAAGAGGAGCACGATCAGGTAGAAGACGCCGATCAGCTTGCCCAGCGAAGTGAGCGTGCCCAGGCCGTACTTGGAGACGGTGTAGCCGATGGCGCCGAAGGCCGCCAGGGGCGCGATCCGCATCACCTTGCCGATGATCCAGAACAGCGTCTTCTGGACGGTGCCGACCAGTTCCAGCACCGGCGCGCTCCGCTCGCCCAGCGAGGCCAGTCCGCAGGCGAACAGCACCGAGAACACCAGCACCTGGAGGATGTCGCCCTGGGCGAACGCCTGCACCGCCGAGGTGGGGACCAGGCCGACCAGGAAGTCGTCGAAGCCCTCGGACTTGGCCGGCGCGGTGCCGGCCCCGCCGTTGTGCGACAGGTCGATGTGCACTCCCGAGCCCGGGTGCAGCACGTTGACCACGACCAGCCCGATGATCAGGGCCGCGGTGGTGATCACCTCGAAGTACACCAGCGCCCGGACCGCGATCCGGCCGACCTTCCCCAGGTCCCGCACGCTCGCGATGCCGTGGGTCACCGTGCAGAAGATGATCAGCCCGACGACCATCTGGATCAGGTGGATGAAGATGTCGCCGAGGAACTGCGTGTGCCGCCCGACAGAGGGGGCGTAGTTGCCCACCAGGACGCCCAGCGCGACGCCTGCGAGGACCTGGACGGCCAGGTCCCGGTAGAACGGGGTAGGGGGTTTGGGCGCCGCGGGCGGCGCGTCTATCGTGACGGTCTCGCTCATCGTGGTTCCGGATTCTCCGTTGAAGGCCGGTCGGATTCGGTCGAAAGCGGTGGGTGCCGGCAGGGCCCTCCAGGGGCGGCCGGCGGCGAAGACGGCAGGGGCGGGGGGCGATGGCCGGTGGGGCGGTGCCCCGCCAGGCGCGGGGGGTGGTGGCGCTCTGGCGCCTCGGCGGGCCCGTTGCTGCCCCGACTGAATCCCATGTCGACGTTATTGTCAATAATCCTGCTGAAGATATGGTCCACCGAGAAAGACCCGCCGACAGGAGATCCTGCATCCGGTCCGCGGCGTGCCGATCGTGGCCCCGGCAGCGGCGTGAGCAGGCACGATGGCCCGCCCGGCACGGGAGAAAGGCCCCCGGCGCCCGACCACGGCACCCGGCACGGGAGAAAGGCCCCGCGCCGAAGAGCGGCCGGACGCGGGCGCGGCGCGCCCGCACGCGGCCGGCAGGACGGCAGGGTCGGCGGGTCACGCCGTCGGCGGCCTTTCGGCCGAAACCCGCGGTCTTCGCCGCGCCGCCCGTAACACGCCGGTGCGTACCGCGAAACCCGCCGCACCGGCGTTCGCGGGCGTCGCCCGTCCCCCTACCATCCGCTCAGGGCGGCCGGGGGATCGCTCGCCCGCAACTGCGCGATGACGCCGGCCAGCTGCGCCTCGGCGGCCTTGTCGGCGGCGTCGGGGTCGCCGGAGCCGACGGCGTCCACGATGGCCAGCAGTTGCGGCAGCGACTCCTGAGGCCGGCCGGGCCGCATGGCCAGCCGGAACTGGAAGCGCACCATCTGCGTGTTGAGCCGTTCGAGCTGGCGCCGGGCGACGGCCTGGCCGCTGAACTCGATGATCAGGTCGTGCAGCCTGCGGTTGAGGGTGGAGTACGCCTCCAGCGCTCCTTCCGCGACCGCCGTGCGCAGTTGCTCGCCGACCTCGGCCAGCGCGGCGCGCTGCTCCGGGGTGACGCGCTCGGCCGCCTTGCGCGCGCACAGCCGCTCCAGCGCGGAGCGGCACTCGGTGATCTGGACGGCCTCCTCGACCGAGACCACCCTGATCCGGGCGCCGCGGTTGGGCACCAGCTCCACCAGGTCGTCCGAGGCGAGGTCGAGCAGCGCCTCGCGGACGGAGCTGCGGGTGACCTCCAGCCGGTCGGCCAGGTCCTGTTCCACCAGCCGCTGCCCGGGGACGATCTCGCCGACCCACAGGGCGTGGCGGATCCGGGCGCCGACGTGGAGCCGCGCGGCGACTCCCTTCATGCGCGTGCTGGTCACCTGCTGCTCCCTCTCCTGACGGGCTCCCGCACGGGTCGCGGCGGTCGGCGCCGGGCCCCCTGGGCCGCCTCCGGCGGATCGCCGACTGGTCGCCAACCTTACCATTGGCAATATTGTCAGCAATATGATTGACGACTACGATGCCGAGCACGGTACGGCGGGCGCAGGCCGCCCCGGCCGCCCGTCAGGACCAGCCCCCACGACCGGCGAGGAGATCCGTTGATCATCGACTGCCACGGCCACTACACGACCGCACCCGCGGCTCTGGGCGACTGGCGCGACCGCCAGGTCCGGGCCCTGGCCGGCGACGGCGAACCGCCGCGACCCGCCGACCTGCGGATCGGCGACGACGAGATCCGCGAGACCATCGAGGCCAACCAGCTCCGGCAGATGGACGAGCGCGGCATCGACCTGACGGTCTTCTCCCCGCGCGCGTCGTTCATGGCCCACCACGTCGGCGACTTCGCCGTGTCGGAGGCGTGGGCACGGTGCTGCAACGACCTGTGCGCCCGGGTCGGCGAGCTGTTCCCCGACCGGTTCGCGCCGGCCGCGATGCTGCCGCAGTCGCCCGGGGTCGATCCGGCGACCTGCGTGCCGGAGCTGGTCCGCGCGGTCGAGGAGCTCGGCGCCGTGGCGGTCAACCTCAACCCGGACCCCTCCGGCGGCCACTGGAGCGCCCCGCCGCTGACCGACCGCTCCTGGTACCCGCTGTACGAGAAGATCGTCGAACTCGACGTCCCCGTGATGGTGCACGTGAGCACCAGTGCGAACCCCGCGTTCCACACCACCGGCGCGCACTACCTCAACGCCGACACCACCGCCTTCATGCAGTTGCTCCAGGGCGACCTGTTCGCCGACTTCCCCACCCTGCGGATGGTCATCCCGCACGGCGGCGGCACCGTCCCCTATCACTGGGGGCGCTTCCGCGGCCTCGCCCAGGCGCTCGGCAGGCCGGAGCCGGCCGAACACGTGCTGGGCAACGTCTACTTCGACACCTGCGTCTACCACCAGCCCGGGATCGACCTGCTGTTGAAGGTGATCCCGCACGCCAACGTGCTCTTCGCCTCGGAGATGATCGGCGCGGTGCGCGGCATCGACCCCGACACCGGGCACCACTTCGACGACACCCGCCGCTACGTCGAGCAGGCGGGCCTGTCCGCCGCGGACCTCGCGGCGATCACCGAGGGCAACGCCCGCGCCGTCTACCCCCGGCTCGACGCGCGCCTGCGGGCGTCCGGCCGCTGAGTCGCGCCGGCTGAGCCGCGCCCCCTCCCCCCGCGCACGACCCGGCAGGGCGGCACGGCGCGGGGCGGCGGGAGCCGGCGGGGCGTACGGCAACGCGGTCCGGCACGGCCGGCGGCCGCCGGGCACCGTGCACCGGCCGCCGGGCAGCGAGCACCGAGCACCGAGCACCGAGCACCGAGCACCACGACAGCGCGTGGCGGAGTCCCGTCACCGAAGCACCCGAGGAAGGAAACACCATGCACGAACTCGGCGTCGTCCACACGACGATCGAGCGGGCCGATCCCGACGCAGTGGCGCGGCTGTCCGCGCTGGGCGTGGCGACCGTGCACGAGGCGATGGGCCGGCTCGGCCTGATGCGCCCCTCCATCCGGCCGGTCTACTCCGGCGCCCGCCTGTGCGGCACCGCGGTGACGGTGCTGCTCCAGCCCGGCGACAACTGGATGCTGCACGTCGCCGCCGAACAGATCCGGCCGGGTGACGTGGTGGTCGCGGCCTGCACGTCCGAGAGCCACGACGGCTTCTTCGGCGAGCTGCTGGCCACCTCCTACCGGGCGCGCGGCGCCCGCGGCCTGGTGATCGACGGCGGCTGCCGCGACGTCGCCGACCTGGAGCGGATGGACTTCCCCGTCTTCAGCGCGGCGATCCACGCCAAGGGCACGGTCAAGGCCACCCCCGGCTCGGTCAACGTGCCGGTCGTCTGCGCGGGGGCGCTGGTCACCCCCGGCGACGTGGTGCTCGCGGACGCGGACGGCGTGGTCGTCGTACCCGCCGCCAAGGCGGCCGCGACGGCCGACGCCGGGGAGGCCCGCGAGGCCAACGAGGAGACCAAGCGCCGGCGGCTCGCGGCCGGCGAACTCGGCCTGGACATCTACCAGATGCGCGACGAGCTGCGGGCGCGCGGCCTGCGCTACACCGACTGACGCACCGCCCGCGCCGCACCGACCGAAAGGACCCGACGCCGCTCATGCTGGTGATCGACACCCACACCCACGTCATCTCGCCCGACGAGGACCGCTACCCCACCGACCCGATCGGCGGACACCGCTCCACCTGGTCACAAGACCACCCCGTCGACCTCGACGGACTCCTGCACGCCCTCGACGACGCCGGCATCGACCGCGCCGTCGTCGTCCAAGCCTCCACCGTCTACGGACACGACAACCGCTACCTCGCCGACTCCGTCGCCGCCCACCCCGACCGCCTCACCGGCGTCTACTCCCTCGACGCCACCGCACCCGACGCCGTCGACCGCATCAACCACTGGCAATCCCGCGGCCTCAACGGCTTCCGCCTGTTCACCACCGGCACCACCATGCCCGGACAAGCCGACTGGCTCGGCCACCCCGACAGCTACCCCGCCTGGGAACACGCCGAAAAACACGACATCCCCATCTGCCTCCAGATGACCATCCACGGCATCCCCGCCCTACGCACCACCCTCGACCACTACCCCCGCACCCGCGTCCTCCTCGACCACTGCGCCCGCCCCGACCTCACCGACGGACCCCCCTACCACACCTCCCAAGCCCTCCTCGACCTCGCCCAATACCCCGGCGTCCACCTCAAACTCACCCACCGCGCCCTCGACGCCGCCACCCAAGGCGCCTCCACCATCCCCGACTTCCTCACCACCCTCCACACCACCTACGGACCCTCCCGCATCATGTGGGGATCCAACTACCCCGCCGCCCAAGGCCCCCTCACCAACCTCCTCACCCAAGCCCGCACCCACCTCACCACCCTCCCCGAAACCGCCACCACCGCCATCCTCGGCGGCACCGCCAACACCTTCTACTTCCACACCCCCGCAACCCCCGCAACCCCCACCCCGGCAACCCCCGCAACCGCCACCCCCGGGGCCCACCATGCCTGACACCCACCTGCGCACCGCCCTGGACACCCACCCCATCGGCACCCTCCTGCGCACCGGCACCCTCACCCACCCCGACGTCACCCTCGACTTCGCCGACGTCACCCCCATCCACCACGCCTTCGCCCCCATGGTCCGCACCCAGACCTACGACCTCAGCGAACTCGCCGTCGTCACCGCCCTCCAAGCCATCGCCCACGGCCACCCCCTCACCCTCCTACCCGTCGTGGTCGCCGCACGCTTCCAACGCAAATGCCTCATCACCCACCGCGACCACCCCCTCACCCACCCCACCCAACTCCGCGGCCTCCGCATCGGCGTCCGCTCCTACACCCAGACCACCGGCATGTGGATCCGCAGCCACCTCACCGAGGACTACGGCATCACCGCCGAAGAATCCCACTGGATCACCCAGGACGAAGCCCACGTCCCCGAACACCACGACCCCCCCTACGTCCACCGCACCCTCACCGGCAGCCTCACCGACGCCCTCCGCAACGGCACCATCGACGCCGCCGTCCTCGGCAACGACCTCCCCGAAGGCGACGAATTCCGCCCCGTCTTCGACCACCCCACCGAACGCGACCACACCTGGTACACCACCCACGGCTACGCCCCCGTCAACCACCTCGTCGCCGTCGCCAACACCACCCTCCACCACCACCCCGACGCCGTCCGCGCCGCCTACACCCTCCTCACCCGCGCCGAACACGACACCACCGCCCACCAACCCCCCCACACCCCCCACCTCACCCGCTCCGGCATCGACCACCTCACCACCCCCCTCAACGAGATCGCCGACGCCTGCCACGCCCAGGGCCTCCTCCCCCGCCGCCTCACCGCCGACGAACTCCTCACCCCCGCCCACCAACTCCTCGACACCACCCCCGCCACAAGCTGAACCACAGCGGGACCAGGAGCGGCCCGGGGCCCGTCCCGCATCCCGGTCGGCCCGGGAAACCCGCCGAACGGTACGTCCGCGGAAGTCCGCGGACGTACCGGCGCTCAGTCGGCGAGGGGCGTGCGCACCCCGGTCGTGGACTCCCCCACCTCCAGCCGGTACGGAGCCACGTGCACCGCGTGCCGCGGCGGGGTCGCCGCGCCGATCCGAAGGGCACCGCCAGGGCGATCAGCCCGCAGCGTCCGGTGCGCAGCCGCACCGCCGACGGGTTCGGGCGATACCCCGGCTCGCTCACCGCGGCCATGTTGACCACCCGTGCGCGCGGTGGTTACAACGTGGGAACAACTGGGCGAAGGAGCCGTCGGCACACCCCTCCCGGGGGTTTCGTGCGCCCGCATGCCGTGGGCCCGTGGCGGACCGCCGCCACGCCCCGGCGACCGAGCGCCGGAGCGGGACCCCGCCTCCGGGCCGCTCGCGGAGTACCGCCAGCCGCAGGAGAGGGCCCCTATGTCGCCGTACGACCCGAACACCCCGCTGCGCACCGCCGTGGTGGGAACCGGTTCCATCGCCCGAGGAGCGCACCTGCCCGCGCTCGCCACCCTGGCGGCGGAGGGCGCGGTGCGGATCGTCGCCGTCGCCGACGTCGCCGAGGAGGCGGCCCGCGCCGCCGCCGAGGAGTTCGCCGTGGCGGACGCCCTCACCGATCTCGACACCCTGCTCGCCCGGGCACGCCCCGACCTGGTGGTGCTGTGCACCCCGCCGTCGCTGCACCGGGAGCAGGCGATCGCCGCGGTGCGGGCCGGTGCGCACGTGTGGTGCGAGAAGCCGCCGTGCCCCTCGCTCGCGGACTACGACGCGGTGACCGCCGCCGCCGATCCGGCCCCCGGCTCCCCCGCGACCTCGTTCGTCTTCCAGCACCGGTTCGGCTCCGGCGCCCGGCACGTGCGGCGGCTGCTGCGCGCGGGTGCGTTCGGCCGGCCGCTGGTCGCCCACTGCCAGACCACCTGGTACCGGGACGCCGCCTACTACGCGGTGCCGTGGCGCGGCCGCTGGGAGACCGAGGGCGGCGGCCCCGCCATGGGCCACGGCATCCACCAGACCGACCTGCTGCTGGACCTGATGGGTCCGTGGCGCGAGGTCCGCGCGATGGCCGCCCGGCTGGTGCACGACGTGCAGACCGAGGACGTCTCCACCGCCCAGGTCCGGTTCGCGGGCGGCGCGGTCGCCACCGTCGTCAACAGCGTGCTCAGCCCCGACGAGGTCAGCCGCATCCGGATCGACTGCGAGCGCGCCACGATCGAGCTCACCCACCTGTACGGCTACCGCAACGCCGACTGGCGGATCACCCCCGCGCCCGGCGTCCCGGCGGCGACCGCCGCGGCCTGGAACGACTTCGGCCCCGACGAGCCCAGCTCCCACCTGGCCCAACTGCGCGCCCTCGTCGCGGACATCAGGACCGGTGTCCTCCACCCGACCAGCGGCGAAGGCGGCCGGCGGGTGGTGGAGTTCACCGCCGCGCTCTACAAGTCCGCCTTCACCGACGCCACCGTCCGGGCCGGCGAGATCGGCCCGGGCGACCCGTTCTACGCCGCCATGCACGGCGGTGCCCCCGACCGGCTGCCGGTCGACGCCCGCGAGGAGGACCAGCCCGCATGACGTTGTCGCTGACCCACGTCCACGACGACCGGATCACCGTGACCCACCGGCCCACCGGTACCGAACTGTTCGCCTACGTCTACCGCCCGGAGGCCGCCTGGGAGGCGCCCAAGCCCTACCTCCACCCGATCCGCACCCTCGGCGGCGGCCTGGTCACCGACTACCGCCCCCACGACCACCGCTGGCACAAGGGCCTCCAGTTCACCGCCTCGCACCTGTCGGGCCAGAACCTGTGGGGCGGCAACACCTACGTCCACGGCGAGGGCTACCTCGCGCTGCCCGAGCGGATCGGCTCGATGGCGCACGCCGGCTTCGACGAGGTGTCCGCCGGCCCGGGCGGCGCGGTGATCGCCGAGCGCCTGACCTGGCACCCGTACGACGGCTCGCTGTGGGCCGAGGAGGACCGCCGGATCGAGGTCCGGGCCGACGCCGACGCAGGGGCCGGGACCGGCAGTTGGACCCTGACCTGGTCATCCGCGGTCACCAACCGCCGCGCCGGGCCGCTGCGGTTCGGCAGCCCCACCACCGCCGGGCGCCCCGACGCCGGCTACACCGGGCTGTTCTGGCGCGGGCCCCGCGCCTTCCGCGGCGGGCACGCCTTCACCGACCGCGCCGACAGTGCCGAGCGCGACCTGATGGGCGCGCAGGCGCCCTGGCTCGCCTACCGCGGCGAGCACGACGGCCGCGACGGGCACGCCACCCTCGTCTTCGAGCACGCGCCCGGCAACGACCACTCCGGCGCGCAGGGCACGCACCCCGCGCACTGGTTCGTGCGCACCGACCCGTTCGCCGCCGTGGCGCCCTCCTTCGCCTTCCACGAGGAACTGGTCCTGGCACCCGGCGAGACCCTGTCCCGCGCCTACCGCGTGCACGTCGCCGACGGCGTCTGGGACCGGGCCGCGGTCACCGCCCACCTGGCCCGGCACCCGTGGTGACCGCGGCCCACGTCGGGTTCCCCGGGGCGGTCGGGATCTCCGGCTGAGCGTCTACGACCGGCCGAGACACGGTCCCCACGCTGCCGCCGGAGCTGTCGGCCGACCCCGACACGTACGCCGCCGCGGTCCGACTGCCCACCTCGACAGGTCAATTGTCCGACAATATTGTCAAGTTGTTTCCCTGGTGCTACGTTCCATGAGGCATCACGGCGGGTCTGGTCACACAATCCCGCCTCGGCCGGCCCGTTGACCGACCGACCGTCCGCACCCGACGACGACGTCCCGCCGGTACCGCCCCGCCCGTCCGCCGATGTCCCGTCCGCGATCGACCGGCACGTGCCCACGCATCGGTGCGACCGCGCCCCATCCCGTCCGAACGACTCCCGAAGTTGCTCAGCGTCCTCACACGCACGCGGAGAAAGGGATCACGACCATGGGATCACGCCACACGACCGACCGTTTCCCGCGCAGGCGCGCCCTGCTCCTGCCCGTCCTGCTCACCGTGACCGCGTCCCTCGGCCTGGCCGCCTGCGGCTCGTCGGGGACGTCCTCCGGATCGTCGTCGGGGGGAGCGTCCGCCGACCGGATCACCTTCGGCGACCTGAGCCCCACCACGACCCTGACGCCGTTCTACGCGGCGGAGTACGAGGGGTTCTTCAAGAAGGCCGGACTCGACGTCTCGGTCGAGAAGTTCACCGGCGGCGGCTCCTCCTCGGTCGCCGCGCTGGCCACCGGCGCCGTGGACGTCGCCTCCGGCGGCCCCACCAACTTCATCGGCGACATCGCCGAGAAGGCCGTCTCCGGCAGGATCTTCGCCCAGGCGGCGGGGGCCCAGTACGACGTCCTCGCGGCCAAGGGCATCACCTCGATCGCCCAGCTCAAGGGCCGGACCATCGGGGTGTCGGGCGGCAACTCGGCCGACGAGATCTACCTGATGGCGGTGCTGTCCCACTACGGCGTGGACCCCGACGACGTCACCTTCGTCACCGCGGGCACGCTCGCCCAGCGCTTCGGCGCCGTCTCCGGAGGCACCGTCAAGGCCACCGCGGAACTCAACACCCAGCGCTCGGTGGAGCAGCGGGTGGGCACCGTCGTGCTCAAGGCCGAGGACAGTGCCGTGCAGGTCCCCAACGTGACGTTCTGGGCGTCCGACGACGCGCTCAGGTCCCGTCCGGCGGCGTTGCGGAAGCTGGTGGGCGTCCTGGTCTCCTCCGCCAGGTGGGCCGCGCAGCCCGCGCACCGGAAGGCGGCCGTGGCCGACTGCGAGAAGGGCAGCGGAGCGACCGCGGAGAGCTGCGAGGAGACGCTCGCCGTCAACACCGACCCCGCGCGGGCCGGCAGGTGGACCTGGTCCTCGACCTGGGCGGTGGACACCGCCGGCATCGCCAAGGCGATCAGCGCGACCGCCCAGGTGATCCCCGACGCCAAGGGGCTGTCCGTCGCGGACGTCGTGGACACCTCGCTCACCGGGACGCGGCCGTGACGGCGCCGCGCCGGACGGCGAGGGAGGTGTGGACGGCGGTCCGCCCGGTCCTGCTGGGCGCGCTGTGCCTGCTGCTGCTGGTCGGCCTGTGGCAGCTCGCGGTCGAGGAGCACTGGGTCAAACCGCTGTTCCTGCCCGGTCCGTCGAAGGTCGTGCACGCCCTGGGCACGCTCTTCTCCGACGGCGAGATCTGGTCGAACCTGCGGGTCTCGGGTGAGGAGTTCGCGATCGGCCTGGGCGTCTCGGTCGTCCTCGGCGCCCTGCTCGGGCTGCTCACCGGCTGGTACCGGGCGGCCGACGAGTTCCTGAAGCCCCTGGTCGTCGGCATCAACTCGATGCCCCAGGTCGCCGTCGTGCCGGTGCTGATCCTGATCTTCGGCATCGGCATGACGCCGAAGATCGTGGTCGTGGTGCTGAGCTGCACCACGGTCATCCTGATGAACACCGCGGCCGGCGTCGGCAACGTGGACTGGCAACTGCGCCGGCTGGCCCGCAGCTTCGGCGGCAGCGACCTCAAGGTCATCCGGACGATCGTGCTGCCCACGCTGGTGCCCTTCTTCATGACCGGGCTGCGCATCTCCATCGGGCGGGCCATGATCGGCGTCGTGGTGGGCGAGATCTTCGCGTCGAAGGCGGGGATCGGCAACGTCCTCATCTCGGCCAGCAACTCGTTCAACATGCCGGTCATGTACGCGACCGTCGCCGTCATCACCTTCCTGGGCATCGCGCTGACGCAGGTCGCGGCGCTGCTCGAACGCCGGATGCAGCGGTGGCGCCGGTGAGCGCCCCCGCGCCCGGCCCGCGCGCCACAGGAGTACCGCACACCGACCGGAGGGAAGCCATGGCCACCCACCAGCAGGCGCGGCAGCCGGACACCGAGGACGGCGCGAAGCTGCGGGTGGAGTCCGCACGCGTCACCTACCGGTCCCGCGCCGGGAACGTCCTCGCCGTGGACGGGATCGACCTCGACGTCGCCGACGGCGAGTTCGTCGCGATCGTCGGCCCCAGCGGTTCCGGCAAGAGCACCTTCCTGATGGCGCTGGACGGCCTGGTCCCGCTGTCCGGCGGGCGCATCCGGGTGGACGGCAGGCCGGTCGACCGCCCCGGGCCGGACCGCGCCGTGGTGTTCCAGGACGCGTGCCTGCTGCCGTGGCGCACGGTGATCGACAACGTGGCCTACGGTCTGGAGCTCGCCGGGGCCGGCCGGAAGGAGCGGCTGCGCGTGGCGGCCCGACTGCTCGCCCTGACCGGGCTGGGAGGTTTCGAGGGGTTCTACCCCGACCAGTTGTCCGGGGGCATGAAGCAGCGGGTGAACATCGCCCGGGCACTGGCCGCGGACCCGCAGATCCTGCTGCTGGACGAGCCGTTCTCCGGGTTGGACGCGCAGACCCGCGAGAGCATGCAGGCGGAACTGCTCAAGATCTGGGACGCCCGCAAGAAGACGGCGGTCTTCGTGACGCACCAGATCGACGAGGCGGTCTACCTCGCCGACCGGGTGGTGGCGTTCAGCGCGCGGCCGGCCCGGGTGGTGTCGCAGTGGCGAGTCCCCTTCCCGCGGCCGCGCCCGCTCGAACTCAAGCACAGCCGGGAGCACCGCGACCTGGAGGAGGAGATCTGGGAGGTGGTGCGGGCCCAGCGGGCCCCTGACGAGGTCCGCTGAGCGGGTCGGCCCGGACCCGCGGGGCCGCTTTCCCCTCCGCCGCGTCGGGGAGGGGAAGCGGTCCCGCGGGTGCCGGGGGACGTCACGGAGCGACGGCGTGCGCCACAGCGTCCTCAGCCGCGGGCGGCGGCCGCCTTGCCGGCGCCGGTGAGGACCGCCTGCGTGAGGTAGAGCGGCATCGAGTCCTCCCACTGGCTGTCGGTGAGCATCGTCTTGCCGGATCCGTCGGCGTTCATCGCCATGATCATGCCGTACGGCTGGAAGGTGTTGTCGTACAGCGCCGCCTCCTCGCGGAAGCCGTACATGCCGGTGTTGTAGAGGATGCGGCCGTCGGGGTGCCACACGGCGTGGCCGTCGTTGGCGCCGCTGCTGGTGAGGACCTTCAGTCCGGTGCCGTCCGGCTTGATGGTGCACACGTCGAAGTTGGTCGGGCCGGTCTTGCGGGTGAAGACGATGAGGCTGCCGTCCGGGGACCAGTCGGGCAGGTTGTCGGACGCGGTGGTGAGGACCGTCGTCGTCCTGGTGGCGAGGTCCAGGACGCGCAGACCGCTCTGCGCGCCCCACACCCGGTAGACGATCTTCGTCCCGTCGGCGGAGTAGCTGGGGAAGCCGGAGTTGGTGGAGTTGTCGGTCAGCGCCTCCGCGCCCGTGCCGTCGCTGCGCACCCGCCAGATCGCCGCGGTCATCACCGCCCGCTCCTGGAACCAGCCGCCCAGGCCGAACGCGATCCACGCGCCGTCCGGCGACCAGGCCGGCCGGAAGGCCCCGGCCAGGCCCTCCGCGACCAGGGTCGTGTCCAGCCCGGAGGTGGTCGTGTCGAAGACCACCTTCAGGCCGCTCCCGTCCGGGTTCATGGTGGCGATGTCGGACATGGCCGGGCCGGTCTGCTTCTCGGTGATGGCCAACCGGCCCTGGAGCGACAGGATCGGGAAGACGTCGCAGAACCGGTAGTCCCAGTTCGCGTCCCAGCTGTACAGCGGCGTGTCGAGGGTGCGGTTGGTGAAGCTCTGCTTCTCGTAGACCACCGACTTCCCGTCGGGCGACCAGCAGGGCGAACGCACTCCGGCGCGGGTGACGTCCGGGATCGAGCCGCTGACGTAGGCCAGCCCCTCGTCCTGGCCGTTCTTGACCAGGTAGCCGATCTCCGTGCTGGTCACGTACTGCGGCGAGACCTTGAGGTTCGGGCCGGAGGTGTGCTGGACGCGGTTGGTGCCGGTGGCGAGGTCGACCGAGACGATCTGCGACTCCACGACCCCGATGTCCTCCGGGCGGTGGGCCTGCCAGGTGCCCTCGACGGTGATCTCGTAGTAGACGATCCGCTTGCCGTCCGGGGACCACTTGGGCGAGCCCAGGCAGTAGCCCGGCTTCGTCGCCAACTGGCGGAAGCCGGTGCCGTCGGGCTTGATGACGTAGATGCTCAGCTCCTGGGTGTGCTCCCAGCCGGTGCCGTTGTCGTGGCCCATCCACTGGGTGTTGCGGTCGCTGGAGAAGGCGATCCACTGGCCGTCGGGCGACCAGACCGGGCGGAAGTGGCCGTCGGGGCTGCTGGGGTCGCCGGCGAGCGCCGCGGTGCCGCTGAGGTTGGTGAGAGCACCGGTCTTGGTGTCCATCAGCCAGATCTGCGACAGGTGGTCGCCGGAGCGGGTGGAGGAGAAGGCCAGCGTCCGCTTGTCCGGCGACAGCGTGGCGCTGTCGTACACCGCGGGGCCGCCGACCACGGAGGTGACGGTGGAGCTCTGGCCCGAGCCGTTCAGCGTGGCCGAGTACAGGTTGGAGTTGCCGTCGCCGGTGCGCTCGGAGGTGAAGTAGACCGACTTGCCGTCGGGCGCGTAGTTGGCGTGCCGGTCGAACGCCGCGGCGGTGCCCGTGAGCAGGGGGCGCTCGTTCGAGCCGTCGGCGTTCGCGATGTACAGGGTGGACTTCGAGGGGCCGATCCGGTTCATCAGCATCACCCCCTTCTTGCCGGCGGCCGCGGCCGCCACGGCGAAGGAGGGCAGCAGCGCGGCGCCTGCGGTGGCCGCACCGGCCACCAGGAAGGCCCGACGGCCTATCCCCTTTTTCTCGGATCCCATTTCTCTTCCAGCTCCCGTCGAGTGGGTCATCGAGTTTTTCTCGTGCGGACGTTCAGGGGCAGGGTGGACACGAACGGCTCGGACATCCGTCGAATTCCGGTGCCGCGCCGCCGCGTGTTTCCTGGAGGCCGTGCCGGACGCTACTCCGCGCCTGATCCACCGTCAATTAGTTGGCGGAACTTCTTATTCCTCGACAGGATTTCGCGGAATTCCGTCCGCGGGCATGCGAAAGCCGCCTGCGACCACCGCGAGAAGGCGGGGTGCACAGGCTGGCGGAAAAGCGGATTCCGCGCGGGCGGCCGGCGCGGGAAGGGCCCGGGGGGGCGGTGGCGTGTCCGGCCGGCGGGTTCACGGCACCGCGGGCGGACGGGTGGGGGGCCGGGAGCGGGGGGGATGAAGGGTGGGGGGATGAGCCTCCCGGGCGCCGGCGCGAGACCGCGCGGGCGCCCGGGAGAGCGGTGTCAGCTCCGGTAGAAGGTGATGGAGTCCGGGTTGGGCACGGCCAGGGACGTGCCGGTGTCGGTGAGCCGGCCGGAGCCCTGGTCGACGGCGAACACGTTCACGGTGCTGCTGGCCTCGTTGGCGACGAGCAGCCACCGCCCGCTCGGGTGGAGCGTGAAGCCCCAGGGCGTGGTCCCCCCGCACGGGACCCGTTGGAGCACGCCGAGCAGGTCGGTGCGCGGGTCGACCGCGAAGACGACCAGGGAGTTCTCCGCACGGTTGCCGGCGTACACGAAGCGGCCGTCGGCGCTGATCGCCAGGTCCGAGGCGCTCTTGGTGCCGGTGAAGTCCGGGGTGGACAGCGGCAGGGTCTGGCGGTTCGTCAGCTCGCCGGTGTCCGGCGCCCACCGCAGCGCCTGGAGGTCGGAGCTCAGCTCGCTCAGCAGGTACACGGTGCGGCCGTCCGGGTGGAAGGCGACCCGGCGCGGGCCGGAACCGGGCGCCGTCGTGTATCCGGCGGTCGGGCCGGCGGCGGACAGCGTGCGGCTGCGGCGGTCGAAGCGGTAGGCGAAGACGCGGTCGGCGCCGAAGTCCGCGACGAGGACGAACCTGCCGCTCGGGTCCACCTCCGCGTGGTGCGGATGCGGGCCGGCCTGGCGGGGGTTGGGGCCGGAGCCGGTGTCCTGCGCGAGCGAGGCGGGCGGGGCCAGCTCTCCCGTCCGGGTGATCGGCACGGCCGCGGTGAAGCCGTCCTCGAAGTTCGTGGCCAGCAGGGTGTCCGAAGCCGGGTCGATGCCGATGTACGAGACCCCGCCGCCGTTCAGGCCGGTGCCGCCGGTGGACAGCTCCCCGGTCTTCGTCAGGGCGCCGGTCGCCGGGTCGATCCGGAAGGTGTCGACGACCCCGCCGACCGCCATGGTGGCCACGTACATGATCGGCAGCGTCGGGTGGGTGACGGCCCAGTCGGCGGTCGCCTCGCCCACCGGTCCCAGCGGTGTCAGGGCGCCGGTGCCGGCGTCGAACCAGGCACCGTAGATCTCGGTGCCCTTCCAGGTGTTGAAGTAGACGAGTTCCCGGGTGGACCCGCGCGGCCGCAGGGCCGCGGGCTCCCCCTGAGCGCGGGTCGCGGCCGCCGCGGAGGGCACGGCGCCGAGCAGCGGCACGGCCGCGGCGGCGACCACCGAGCCCAGCAGCCGTCTACGGGTGGGGCGCCGGTCCTGACCGGCGGCCGGCCCGTCCGGGGAACGCCCGGTGGAGGCGGGTCGTGAGTCTGACATGTCGAGAGTGCTCCTTTGCATCTCGAATGTACAAGGAAAGGAATGCCCGGCGGCCGATGCCGCGCTGGGCGGGAGGAGTGAATTCCCTGGTAGGCGGAATTCTCCGGACTACGCGCTCTGCCCCGAGGTGCGGCGCTTGGCGAGGCCCAGTTTCTTGAGGGCGAACTTGTCGAGCTGGGTCAGGATGCTGTTGAGGATCAGCGTGATCGCCATCAGGACGATGAGCCCGGCGAACTCGGTCGCGGCGTCCAGGTTCATCGCGGAGGTGAACAGTTCGTGGCCCACGCCCTCGGAGGAGGCGATGAACTCACCGCCGATGACGCCGAGAATGGCCAGCGGCCCGCCGGTCTTGAGCGCCGCGAAGAACGGCGCCGCCAGCGTGGGCAGCGTGACGTAGCTGAGCACGTGGCTGCGGCGGCCGCCCATCACCTGGATGATCTCGATGAGTTCGCGGTCGCGCAGCCGCAGGCCGAGATAGAGGTTGTAGAAGACCACGAAGGCCACCCCGGTGGCGGCGATGTAGATCTTCGACCAGTCGCCGATCCCGAAGAACAGCACGAACAGCGGGGCCAGCGCGATCTTCGGGACGCCGTTGATCGCGGCGACCAGCGGCTCCATCACCCGCCCGGCGAGCGGGAAGGAGCCCAGCACCAGGCCCATCACGGTGCCGATCGCCACCCCGATGCCGAACCCCACCACCACCTCGAAGGAGGTGGTCTTGATGTCGGTCCAGCCCTGCGACGAGCCGAGCAGGTGGTGCAGCGCCGTCCACACGTCGGTCGGCTTGCTCACCGCGTACTCCGGGATCACCGGGCCGCTCATCACCTGCCACAGCACCAGGCAGAGCGCGATCACGGCCAGGCGCAGCACGATCACCAGGGCCGCGCCCCGCCACCGGTGGTCCTTCTTCGCTCCGGTTGCCGCCGGAACCTCGGTCCCGACCTTCTTTTCCGCTATCTCACGGGTAGCAGCCACCACCGTCTGCTCCTTTCCAGTCTCATCAGCCGTGAGCGGGCAGTGCTACGGCAGGTACTTGTTCGTGTAGTTGTCGGGAGTGATCTCGGCGTCCTTGGTCAACGCCCCCAGGGAGTTGATGAAGGTCACGGTCTTGGTCCAGTCGGCGGCGGTCATCGCGTCGCTCTTGGGCCATCCGACCTGGGGGAGGCTGGCCTTGATGACGGAGGCGGAGACTCCGGGCAGGGCCCCCGCCGCCACGTTCTGGACGGTGGCGGAGTCGATGTTGGCGTTCATGTACGCGGTGGCCTGCTGCACCGCGGTGGCGAACTTCTTCGCCACGTCGGCGTGCTGGGACAGGTAGCTGTTGCGCGCCACCACCGCCTGGCCGTATCCGGCCGCCTCCTCCGACCAGGCCGTGACCTTGGTCGAGTCGGCCACGACCACGCCGTCCCCGGTGCCCTGGATGGCCAGCGGCGTCGGCTGAGAAGTGACGAACCAGTCGATCTGGTTGCTCTTGAGGGCGGCCTTGTCCGCGGCGGGGCTGGGCAGCGACACCCACTTCACCTTGCCGGGGTCGACGCCGAACGCCTTGAGGTAGACACTCGCCTCGCCCTTGGTGTTCGCCGAGCTGGAGCCGCCGGTCGAGCCGTCGAGGGCCTTGGCGACCTGGGCGGCGGGGGTGGCGGCGGTGAGCTGGTGGGCCTTGGCGAACTTGGTGCTGACGATCAGCCCGAGGGGGTTGCCGCCGCCGTCGGCGGCGATCGCCGTCTCGGGCACGTTCTTGCCGATCGCGGACAGGAAGTCGGTGGGGCTGTCGTTGAGGAACTGGATCGAGCCCGACTCCAGGGCGGAGGTGCCGGTGGCCGCGGTCGTGGTGACGTACTTGACCTTCAGCTTCTGCTTGCTGAAGTAGCCGTTCGCCTCGGCCAGCCGGATCGGCATGTCGAAGATGTTGCCCGCGACCCCGACGGTGACCGTGGTCGTGCCGTCCGCGTTCTTGCCCGAGCCGCTCCCGCCGCAGGCGGTCAGCACCACCGCGCACAGCGCGACGGTGCTTCCGGCGGCGACGAACCGTGCGCCGGCCCTGACCCCCGGCCGGGTGAACGCCGCTCGGCCGCGCCGGGCGGCCGCCGGGGTTCTCGGCCCGCGTGCCTGCGTGTCGTGGTGGATCATTGAGTCTCCTGTCACCGTGGATAACCGTGGACAACTGATGGGGAGGCAGTGCCCCGCGCCGCGTACGGCACTGCCCCGGGTGGGTGGGCCGGTCACCGGCCGAGGACGAGCGCGTGCCGGGCGGTGGCGACGTGGTGGCGCATCGCCGCGGTGGCCGCCTCGGGATTGCGGGTCACGATGCCGAGGAGGATGGCCTGGTGCTCTTCGAACGACCCGGTCCTGGGGTGTTGGGCGGCGACGTTGCGGTACTGGCGCATCACGAGCGGGTAGAGCAGGGTGTCCAGGGCCCGGGCCAGCGTCGCCTGGTGGGCGGCCGCCTTCACCTGCTGGTGGAAGCGGCGGTTGCCCTGGGAGTAGGCCGACTGGTCGCCGCGGGCCCTGGCGTCCGCCATCTCCTCCAGCGTGGCGCGCAGTTCCCGGATCTCCTCCTCGGTGGCCCGCTCCGCGGCCTTCCCGGCGAGCGCGGACTCGACGGTCTCGCGCGCCTCCAGGATGTCCCGGGCCTCCTCCGGTGAGAAGATCCGGGTCCGGACACCGCGGTTGACCTCGCTGGTGAGGTAACCCTCCTGCGCCAGCCGGACCAGTACGGCCCGCATGGTGCCGCGCGAGACGTTGCACAACCTGGTCAGGTCGGCCTCGGTCAACCGCGTGTTGGGTTCGATGCTGCCCGACAGCAGCAGCGAGCGCAGTTCGTCGTACGCCTGGCTGTACCGGGTCGCGGACGAGCCGGTCTCGTGGGTGATGCCGTTGTCGCTCTGCACCGTGATCGCCTTGTCTGGAAGGGGGGAGGCGCCCTGCGGGCCCGCTTCGGCGGGCCGCGGGGGCACCGCGCGGGTCAGTCCTGGACCACGCCGAGGCCGGGGTAGAGGCGGCGGGCCGTGCCGGCGAAGATGTCCGCCCGCTCCTGCTCGGGCAGGCCGGCCAGCACGGTCTCGGCGAGTTCGCGCAACTCGGGCAGCGTCTGCTCCGCGGCCGGCAGGTTGGAGCCCCAGGCGATCCGGTCGGAGCCGAAGGACTCGACGACCGGCCGGAGGAAGTCGGCGGCCTTGTCGCCGGCGTCGTGCAGCCGCTCCAGGTTGCGGTGGGTGAGCTTGAGGTGGAGCCCGGGGTTCTTCGCGAGCGAGGCGACCTCCTGGCCGGCCTCCTCGGGCGAGGACGCGATGTCGGGGTAGCCCATGTGGTCGAGCAGGACCCGCACGCCGGGAAAGCGCACCAGCACCGAGATCAGGTGCTTGGTCGCGGCCCCGAGCCGCATCTGGAGGCAGACGGTGACGCCCAGTTCCTCGGCCGCCCGCCAGAACTCGTAGGTCTCCGGGGTGGCGAACCACTGCCCCTGCTCCGGGACGGTGCTGCCGCTGGTGAACAGCCGCACCCCGGCCAGGCCCCCCTCGCCGACCAGGTCCGCCAGACGGGCGCCGGCGCCGGGCGCCAGCGGGTCGAACGTGCCGACGGCGACGAACCGCTCGGGCCACCGGCGGCGGCTGGCCAGCACGTAGGAGTTGTCGTAGCCGTAGGCCGTGGTGGCCTGCACCAGGACGGACTGGCCTATGCCGGCCTCGTCCATGCGGGCGACCATCTCCTCGGCGTCGAGCGGGCGGGAGGCGGCCCACTCGGACTGCTTGCCGCCCAGCGGCGCGCGCGGGTAGACGGCCAGGTCCTGCGAGATGATGTGGCAGTGCGTGTCGACGATGTCCATGGTCGTGCCTTTTCCTTCGCCTCTTGGGTGTGCTGACGGTCGCGGTGGGCCGCCCGGGCGCCGGAGCGCCCGGGCGGCGCGGGCTCAGGCGCCGGGGTAGTCGCCCTCGGCGAACAGCCGGCGGGGGTCGCTGGGGAAGTCGGAGTCGAGCAGGCCCTGCTCCTGGGAGTAGCGGACCAGGGCCCTGAGGGATGCCTCGTTCGCCTCCAGGCCGTAGGGGATCGGGTCGCCGCCGACCTGCCGGGCCTGCCGGCCCAGCCGCGGCAGCTCGGTCCACTCCGGGTCGGTGGCGACCTGCCGGCGCTTGCTGTCGGCGAACGCCGTGTAGAGCGCGGTCGGCAGCCCGGGGTCCTCCCTGACCAGGTCGGAGCGGACCGCGACCACCGAGTGCAGCGGGTAGATCCCGGTGCGCAGGTACCAGTCGGCGCCGAGCACGTCGGCCTCCGCGAAGAGCGGGTACGGTCCCGCGTCCGCGTCGTCGGCGGCGGCCGGTTCGGCCGCGGCGGTCCAGCCGGCCGTGGGCGCGCCTGCCCGGCCGGTGCCGGCGTTGCCGGTGAACGCCGCGTCGATCTCCCCGGCGCGCAGCAACTCGCCCAGCGAGCGCCCGTCGGTGACCCGCTCCACGTTGCCGGGCGTGCGGCCCTCGATGTGGTCGTCGTCGTCGACCACCCAGGTGATCTTGTCGACGTCCACGCCGTACTCGTTGCTCAGGACCCCGCGCACCCACACGCCGGTGCTCACCGTGTAGGCGCGCACCCCGACCCGGCGCCCTTCGAGGTCCTTCGGCACGCGGATGCCGGAGCCGGCCGCGCACTGGATGTCGCCGTGGTGGAAGCGCCGGTTGAGGAACACCGGGACGCCGGTCAGCGGCACGTCCTCCTGGAGCGCCATCAGGTAGGAGACCGGGGCGAGTTCGCACACGTCGAACTCCAGGTCCCTGATCATCCGCCGGTAGGCGCCGATGATCGGCCTGACCCGCACCTCCTCCACGCCGTGCCCCTCCACGGGGACACTGCCGTCGATCAACGCCTGGGCGTGTCGGTAGTTGCCGAGGGCCACCGTGAGCTTCGCCATGACCTGCCTTCCAGTCGGGTGTGTGCTGCGAACGTGGGGTTCCGGGCGGGGGTCAGCCGCCCAGGCGGGCGGGGGTGACGCCCAGGGCGGCGCACGACTGCTCCAGCAGCTCGTCGAACTCCACCGGCCGCGAGAGGACTTCCTGCTCCCGCGCGTACCGGGCCGCGAGGGAGACCGGTCCGCGCAGCGCCTCGAAGCCCACCGGGTTGGTCCCGCCCGGGTCCTTCGCGGCCACCTCGCCCATCGCGTCGTACGCGGCGAGGATCGCCGCCGAGTGCTCCGCGGCGGCTTCCGCGGTCACGCCCACCACGTGGTTGAGCGGGAGGAACCCGCGCTCCTTCGTCCACTGCTCGGCGACCTCGCGGGCGTCCGGGATGGCGGTGCGGATGCGGTCGTCGTCCGGCAGTTCGTTGCCCATGACCCCGAAGTCGAGGCGTCCTTCGAGGAAGTCCGCCTGGAGGCGGGCCCCCTCCGGTGCCCGGTGCACCCACGACGGGTCCTGGTGGCCGTCCACGTGCCCGCCCTCGTAGACCGTCCAGTCCACCGAGCGCAGGTCCACGCCGTACTGCTCGGTGAGGAAGCCGCGCACCCACACGCCGGTGGTCTGGCTCCAGGAGCGGATGCCGACGCTCCTGCCCCCCACGTCCGCCACCGTCAGGTCGCCCATGGTCACCAGGGTCTGGTGCTGGGTGCGGCCCAGGGTGGTGACCGGCAGCAGGACGACCGGCTTGCCCAGGGCGACGGCCTGGAGCAGCGTCACCACCGCCAGCTCGCACAGGTCGACCGCCTGGTCGTTCACGAAGCCCCGGGAGGCCTTGTGCACCGGCTTCACGTCGACCCGCTCGACGGCCGTGCCGCGCTGCGAGACCGCGCCCAGCGCCGCCTCCGCGAGGTCGTCCCGGCCCACAACCAACTTCATCTCCGACTCCTTCTGGTTCACGGCCGGTCCGCCCGGCCGCCGTGCCCGCCCTCGTGCCCGCCCTCGTGCCCGCCCTCGTGCCCGTGCCGGTGGAAGCGCTCGTGGTGCTGGCGCAGCAGGTCGACTCCGTAGTCGTTGCCGTTCGGGGTGCGCACGACGGTGTGGATGTGCCGCCGGGTCGGCACGTCGTTGTCGAACATGACCCCGGCCTGGTGCTCGAACTCGACGAGGATCACCGGGCTGTGCACCCGGTAGTAGAAGGGGCTGTCCGGGCCGCCGTCGCCGATCCAGGAGAAGTACGTGTCCTGCTTGTGCGCGAGCACCTCGGCGGTGCGCGCCTCGGCGTGGCCCGCGCCGGCCCGGCCGACGTACAGCCCGAGCAGCCGCGTGGCCAGCGTGTACTGGTGGCCGGTCAGCTCGGTGAAGGGCATGCCCTGGTAGTTGAGTTCGTAGTTGTCGCGGAAGGCGCCGACGAACAGGTCGGGCGGCAGCACGTCGCCGATCACGGCGCGGGAGCGCTGCTGCCCGGTGAGGCTGTCGAACAGCTCCTGGCCGGCGGCCTCCTCGTGCCGGAAGGCGTGCGTGCCGGCGAACCTGCCGGAGGTGGCGTGCACCGGTTCCGCGCCGAGGAAGGTCGGGGTGAGCACCATCTGGTCGCCGACGAACGCGCAGTTGACGTTGACGTGGTGCCCGTCGAGCTGCCAGCCCCACGGCTCGGACCCCTTGCCGGGGTCGCCGTAGACGGTGAACCAGTACAGCCACTCGTTGAGCATGTCCTCCTCACCGCGCAGCTCGCCGATGGTGAGGTTCAGGTGCATCAGGTCCACGACCTGCGTGAAGCCGGCGTCGCTCAGGCTGGCGCGCATGACGTCCAGCGCGAGCTGGCGCGTGGCGTCGTCGAGTTCCTCCACGCACACGCCGTGCCGCAGGAAGTAGCGGGCGCCGTTCGCCCAGTGCCGCCAGCTCACGTCGTCCATCGGCAGCCGGCCCTCGGCCAGTTGGCCCGGTGTGAGGGCGGCGAGGTAGCGCTCCCCCGCACCGCGCACGCCCGACACGTCGACGCCGGTGGCGTGCAGCGGGAACAGGCCGGGGCGTACTCCGGCCGCGTCGGCGACGCCGCGGAACGGCTCGTCGGCCGCGCGCCTGCGCCACTCCACCCGTTCCAGCAGGTCCGGGGTCCACACCTCGGGCTTGCGGGTGGGGGCCTTGGACCGGTAGCGCAGTTCACCCGTACTCATCGTCGCTCCACCCCGTCTCCGTGGTCGTCCACTGCTTCGGGTCCGTTACGCATCGAGGAAGGGCACGTCCTTCACGATCCGGTCGAGGTCGATCGGCTCGCGCACGACCTGCTGCTCCTGCGCGTAGCGGGCGGCGATCCGCACCGACGCGACGAACGGGTCGCTCCAGCCGGCCGACACCGCCCGCCCGGCGGGCGAAGCGTCGCGCTGGTCCGCGGTGGCCGCGATCGACGCCGCCAGCGCCTCGTACAGCGCGGCGACGGCCTGCGGCGCGGCGGCCAGCACCTCGTCGCGGACCACGACCACGTGGTTCACCGGCACGGTGCCGTGCCGGTCGATCCAGGCCAGCGCGGCCTCCTGCGCGTCCGGGAGGACCGGGACCAGCCCCGCGCCCTGGTTGCCGATCGCCTTCGGGCCGAGCACCGCCGCGGACACCTCGCCGTCGCGCAGCAGGTCGGCCACCTTCGCCGCCCCGGACCGGCACACGTTCTCCGGCTCGCGGTACTGCGCGACGTGCGGCTCCTCGGTGGTGACCCAGGTGACGTCGGACGACTCGACGCCGTAGTCCTCGCGCAGCACGCCGCGCACCCACAGGCCGGTGGTCTGGCTGTAGGAGCGCACTCCGACCCGGGCGCCGGCCAGCTCCCGCGGGGTGATCCGCGGGCCGTCCGGCAGGCGGGTCAGCGAGCCGTGGTGGGTACCGCCGATCATCGCGACCGGCAGCAGCGTGATCGGCACCCCGGCCTCGCGGGCCTGGAAGTACGTCGCCAGCGCCATCTCGCAGACGTCGTACTCCAGGCTCCTGACCATCCGGGCGAACGCCGAGTACAGCGGCGACGCCTGGGCGTAGGCGCACTCCACCCCGGGGACCGGGACGGTGCCGTCCTTCAGCGGCCGGGTGTGCGGGTAGTCCCCCAGCAGGACCGACATGGCCGTCATCACACGTCCTCGCCGTACTGCAGCCGGCGGTAGGGCACGCTCAGCACGTTCCGGGTGATCCGCACGTCGACCACCATCGGGCGCGGGTCGCGGACGAAGTCCGCGAGGGCCGCGACCAGTTCGTCGGTGCTGCGGACGGTCGCGCCGGCGCCGCCGAGCGCGATCGCGACCGGCCCGAGGTCGGGGTTCGGTATAACCGCGAGCTCCGGGTCCAGGCCCTTCGCCTTGGCCTTGTGGAACTCGGCGCCCAGCCCCTCGTCGTTCATCACCACGACGAGCACCGGGATGTTGTACCGGCAGGCGGTCTCGAACTCCGACAGGTGCATCAGGAAGCTGGCGTCGCCCTCCACCACGAAGGCCGGCCGGCCGCCGTCGGCCACGATCGAGCCGATGGTCAGCAGCGGGGCCTGGCCGATCGCGCCGAACATGCCGTAGTTCGACAGCACTTCGCGGGAGCGCTGGAAGAGCATCGTGCCGAAGTCGGTCTGGTGACCGCTGCCCAGCACCAGGCCGATCTCCCGCGGCAGCGCGGCGTCCAGCACCCGGATGGCCTCGCGGGGATCGAGCCGGCCGGGCTCGGTCTCGTAGCCGGACGGCTCCGCCAGCGCGTCGGCCAGCCGGCGCCGCACGTCGTCGGTGTGGAAGCCCTCGGCCGCCGGCCCGCCCTGCTCCAGCACCCGGTTCAGCTCCGCCAGCGCGGTGCGCGCGTCGGCCCGCACGTAGCACTCCGCCGCCCGGCCGTTGCCCATCACCACGTTCTGCGCGCTGTCGATCTGCACGTAGGTGGCGTCGGGGAAGAGCAGGCCGTGCTCGGTGGTGTAGTGGTTCAGGCTGGCGCCGACCGCGATCACGCAGTCGGCCTCCTGGAGCAGTTCCATCGCGACCTTGTTGCCGTACAGCCCGGAGATCCCGACGTGGAACTCGGTCGCGTCGCAGAGCCAGTTCTTCGCCTGGAGGGTGGTGGCCAGCAGGGCGCCGGTCCGCCGCTGGAAGCGCAGCAGCTCCTCGCCGGACTCCGACGCGCGCGCACCGCGCCCGGCGATGACCACCACCCGCTTGGCGGCCCGTACGATCTCCGCCGCCTGCTCCACCCGGCCCGGGTCCGGCAGCAGCCGCGCGGTGTCGATGAGGTCGGTCGAGGGGACGTACGGCCCGACCTCCTCGTACTCCTTGACCTGCACGTCGATCGGGGCGCTCAGCATGATCGGCCGGGACTCGGTCCGGGCCAGGTAGAACGCCTGCTGGACGGCCTCCTCGGCGAGGTCGGGCCGGGAGACGTGCACGAAGCCGCACTCGATGGCGGCGGCGAACCGGCGCTGGTCGAGGTACTGCACGGCCGTCTCGTCGCCGACCGGTGTCTCCCCGCAGAAGGCGACCAGCGGGGTGCGGGCGCGCGCCGCCACGATCATGGAGGTGGCAAGCTGCGCGGTGCCCGGGCCGCTGGTGGTGGTGACCACGCCCGGCCGGCCCGCGGTGCGCGCCCAGCCGTCGGCCATGCCCAGGCCGGAGCCCTCGTGCCGCACCTCGTAGAGGTTCACCCCGCGCTCGTGCAGGGCGTTCATCCAGTGCATGTTGGCGTCGCCCATCATGCCGAAGACGTCGCTCGCGCCCTCTTTGACGAACGCCTCGGCGAGCGCCTCGTAGACCTTCACTTGCCGGACTCCTTCGCGGTGGTGGCCGACGTGCCGGTCTGACCGGACGTGGCGGAGGGGGTGGACGGGGCGGGCACGGTGACGCCCCGTGCGGCCAGGACCGCCGGCAGCCGGGAGAACACCCGCAGGGCGTTGCCGCCGAACACCGCGCGCAGGTCGTCCGCGCCCAGCGAGTCCAGCGAGTCCAGCAGCGAGCCGGTGTCGTCGAAGTGGTGGCCGGTCTCCGGGTCCACCCCGCGGACGGCGCCGATCATCTCCGAGGCGAAGAGGATGTTCCGCGTGGGCACGATGTCCACCAGCAGTTGCATGCCGCGCCGGTGGTACACGCAGGTGTCGAAGTAGACGTTCCCCAGCACCGCCTCCTCCAGCGGAGGCAGCCCCCGGTCCTGGAGGAAGCCGCGGTAGCGCCCCCAGTGGTAGGGCACCGCGCCGCCGCCGTGCGGCAGGATGAACTTCAGCGTCGGGAAGTCCTTGAACAGGTCCGACGTGCACAGTTGCATGAAGGCGGCGGTGTCGCCGTTGAGGTAGTGCGCGCAGGTGCCCTGGAGGGCGGGGTTGCGCGACATCGCGACGTGCACCATCGCGGGGACGTCCAGCTCCACCATCTTCTCGTAGAGCGGGTAGTACACCTTGTCGGTGAGCGGCGGCGCCTGCCAGTGGCCGTCCGACGGGTCGGGGTTGAGCAGGCAGCCGACGAAGCCCAGTTCCTCGACGCAGCGCTGGAGTTCGGCGGCGCTGTGCCGGACCGAGGCGGCCAGCGGCTCGCCGGGGGACTGCGGGAGCTGGCACACACCGACGAACCGGTCGGGGAACAGGCCGCACACCCGGGCGATCAGGTCGTTGCTGACGTGCGACCAGGCCAGGCTGGTCTGCTCGTCGCCGTAGTGGTGGGCCATCTTGCCGGCGCCCGGGGAGAACAGTGCCACGTCCGTCCCCCGCTCGAGCTGGAGTTTGAGCTGCCCCTGCTCGATGGCGGTGGTGATCTCGTCGTCGCTGATGCGCAGTTCGGCGGGCGACAGCCGCGCGCCTGACTCCTCGAACGCCTGGATCTGCCGCTCGCGCCACTTCCCCAGCGCGGCCGGGGCCGTGGTGAAGTGGCCGTGACAGTCGATACGCATGCAAAACTCCGAAACTTGGCGGCCGCGCACGCTCGCGCGTCGACGGCGGGGGGGGCGGGAGGACCGTCCGGACCGGGCCGGACGGGGGGCTGGTGCGGACTCAGTCGCGGCCGGTCAGGGAGCGGCCCAGTTCCAGCCCGGGGTAGGTGCGCACCGGCATGGACATCAGGAAGCGGTAGCCGTCGTCCAGCACCTGCTTGACGTTGTCGGCCGTCACGTGCGGGTGTCCGACCGGGACGCCGCGGGCGGCGCAGATGTCGAGGATGCGACGCTTGCACTCCAGCATCAGCGGGTGGTCGTACTGCCGGGGGATGCCCAGCTCCTGGCTCATGTCGCCCTCGC